>CAYFFE010000132.1:0-9071 GCA_964342265.1 uncultured Cellvibrionaceae bacterium
GCCAGAAGTTACTGGAAAAAGAACTGGAAGCCATTTACCAGGCCTCTAGAGTTTTATGCCGCCACCAAGAAATTGAAGTCACTCACAATGATATTTTGCAATTGCTCGCCAATGAATTAGGGCTAGAGCATGGCTTAATTGGTTTATGTGACGATCAACAACAGGAGCTGCGCATTAACGCCATTAATGTGTTAGATCCTCAATTGCGCAAATCGGCCAATGGTGTGCGTTATCGCAGTGGCGAAGGTATTTTAGGTAAGGTGCTGGCCAGTGGTGAGAGTATTGTCTTGGGGCGAGTGGATAGCGCTCCCAATTTTTTACACAAGCTCGATATATACGATTACGACCTGCCCTTTATAGGTATTCCTATCAAGGGCGATGGTGGGGTTATGCTCGGTGTTTTGGCCGTACAACCGGAATTCAAAGCACCGGAATTGTTATCCGACTTAACACGATTTTTGTCGACGCTGGCTAATTTGTTGGCTAAAAATATTCACGCCGGCAGTTCGGTTCCCGCCAAAGAAATCAATGGGGCAGAAAAACGCGAGGATTCCCAGCGTAAAAATCGCGTTAAATACAGCTTCGATAATATGGTGGTGGGCAGTTCCGACCCCATGCGCAAAATATTCGAACAAATTAAGCGAGTGGGTAAATGGGACAGTACTGTGTTAATCCGCGGTGAATCGGGTACCGGTAAGGAACTTATTGCCAGTTCGATACATTACAATTCGCCGAGAAGTAACAAGCCCTTCGTAAAACTAAACTGCGCTGCACTACCCGAGAACTTACTTGAATCGGAATTATTCGGCCACGAAAAAGGGGCGTTTACCGGGGCCATAAAGCAACGCCAGGGACGATTCGAGCAAGCCGATGGCGGCACCTTATTTTTGGACGAGATTGGCGAGATTTCGCCCATGTTCCAAGCGAAACTCTTACGTGTTTTACAAGAAAATGAATTAGAGCGCGTCGGTGGTAACCAAACAATTAAAGTTAATGTGCGCATTGTTGCTGCAACCAACCGCAACTTAGAGAGCGATATCGAAGACGGTAAATTTAGGGAAGATTTGTATTACCGCTTGAATGTTATGCCGATTAATTTACCACCATTGCGAGATCGATTAGAAGATGTGCCGGAGCTTGCGGAGTTTTTAGTGAGTAAAGTTGCCAAACAGCAAGGTCGAGAGTTGCGAATTACCGAAGGCGGTGTTCGAAAATTAATGGCCTATCATTGGCCAGGCAACGTGCGAGAGCTGGAAAACTGTTTGGAGCGTGCTGCCGTTATGTGCGAAGACAATTGCATCGATTTGGATGTTATTTCGCTTAGCACTCAGGACGCCAGCAGTTTGGATGTGCCCACTCGATCGGTGGCACCTGCTGTTGACTTAAAAGATGAAAACCTGGATGAGCGCGAGCGAGTTACTGCCGCTTTGGAACAAGCCGGTTGGGTGCAAGCGAGAGCAGCGCGTCTGTTGGGTATGACCCCCCGACAAATAGCCTATCGTATACAAACGCTAAAGATTAACGTTCGTAAAATTTAGTACTCGTTAATAATTTTCTGCTGTTCATGTGATTCTATTCGGCAACCGATTAGTTGCATTGAGTTTGTTTTTTATCAAACATTTTATTAACAAACAGCTTGTATTTTTGTATTGAGTGGTTGTTGGTAAAGGAACATTGTTTTGTCATCAAAATGTGTTGAGTAATACAAATACACAAAACCATTCCTTTGGTGGAGCTGGTTGAGGTCTACGTCGCGGCTCTACGCATTGTTCTATTTCGTCATCCACACTTCACAGTATTAGTTAATTCTCCCTCAATTCAAGCACTTAACAGGCTATCTAAGTACTTTTTTACAATGTTGGCCAACTCTCGTAGTGCCGTAGCAAAAAATTAAAATGGGTAAAAAATTGATTTTGGCGTCGGGCATAGACGTTGCAGTACCTCTTTTACTAAAACCTGGGAGTGGCCCGAGATAGCTTTGTCGCTTCTGTAACTAAATTGTGATGTGGCAGGTAAGGAGTTCATTATGGATCTGAGTGTAATTAATGAGGAAGCTTCAGCAGAGTCGGCCGGTGGTTGTTCGACGAGTTCTTGCGGTAGCACCGACGATCAGATGTCTCATTTGTCTGAAGAAATCAAACAAAAAGTTTATAACCATCCGTGTTACTCAGAAGAGGCACACCACTATTTTGCCCGTATGCACGTAGCGGTGGCACCCGCTTGTAATATCCAGTGCCACTATTGTAATCGTAAATACGATTGTGCCAACGAATCCCGTCCGGGTGTTGTTTCGGAATTGTTGTCGCCCGAAGAAGCCGTTATGAAAACCAAAGCCGTCGCGGCAAATATTCCACAAATGACGGTTTTGGGTATTGCCGGCCCCGGCGATCCGCTGGCGAATCCCGAGCGCACGTTCGATACTTTCCGTATGTTATCGGAGCAAGCGCCCGATATTAAATTGTGTGTGTCGACCAACGGATTGGCTCTGCCCGATGCCGTAGAGGAATTGGCAAAACATAACATCGATCACGTAACTATCACCATCAATACTGTCGATCCAAAAATTGGTGCGCAAATTTATCCGTGGATTTATTGGAATAACCGTCGCATTCACGGTGAAAAAGGTGCAAAAATATTAATCGAGCAGCAACAAAAAGGCCTGGAAATGCTGGCCGAACGCGGTATTTTAGTAAAAGTTAATTCCGTGATGATTCCCGGTGTAAACGACCAACATTTAAAAGAAGTGAGTCGCATTGTTAAATCAAAAGGGGCTTTCTTGCACAATGTTATGCCGTTAATCGCCGAAGCGGAACACGGTACTTTTTACGGTGTTATGGGCCAACGGGGTCCTAACCCAGAAGAGCTTCAGGACCTTCAAGACGAGTGCGCCGGCGATATGAATATGATGCGTCATTGTCGTCAATGCCGAGCCGATGCGGTGGGATTGTTGGGCGAGGATCGAGGTGAGGAATTTACGCTCGATAAGATCGCCGAAATGGATATCGATTACGATCAAGCCATGAAAGTTCGCGCGGTAGTTCATCAGGGTATAGAAGAAGAATTGGCCGAAAAGCAAGCTAAAAAAGCACGTTTGGCCGCAGCCGGCACCTCCAAACCTGAAGACAGTAAAGTTTATCGCCCGGTATTAATAGCGATAGCTACCAGTGGACAAGGGGTGATTAATCAGCATTTTGGTCACGCTACAGAATTTTTAATTTACGAAGCCTCTAGTAAAGGGGTGCGCTTTATTAGCCATCGTAAAGTAGATCAGTACTGTATCGGCGGTGATAGCTGTGGCGAAAAAGAAAGTGCGCTAGCCGGCAGCATTCGAGCGCTAGAAGGTTGTGAAATGGTGCTTTGTTCGAAAATTGGCTTTGAGCCTTGGGGCATGCTGGAAGAGGCAGGTATTCAGCCTAATGGCGAATACGCGATGGAGCCTATCGACGATGCCGTACGTGCGGCCTATCAGGAAATGATTGACACAGGATTGCTCGAAGAAGTGCAAGAGCAGGAAGCCGCTACGGCCTAAATAACAATCCTCACTGTGTATTTTATCACGCAGTGAGGATTGTTCGCTACGGCGATAAAATCCATTTGGGGTGCAATTGTTTGATACGACAACCTCACCGAGTTGCTCACAAAAAGGAGTAGTTAAATGTCCTTATCCATTGTTGATTCTTGTGTAAGTTGCCACGCATGTTCTGCCGTGTGCCCTAACGATGCCATTTATTTATCGGAAAAAGTCAATCATTTTGTTATAGACCCAAAAAAATGCACCGAATGCGAAGGTGATTATGCCGATGCTCAATGTGCCAGTATTTGTCCGATTGAAGAAACTATTTTAGATGCGCAAGGCTCGCCTATCAATCCACTGGGTTCGCTGACCGGTATTCCTCCTGAGATGATGGACGAAGCTTTGCGAGAAATACAAGCACGTTGATTATGATGAGTGCAGAAAACCGCATCGTTTTTTTTGGTAAACCCGCCTGTGTCAACAATCGCAAACAGCGAAAAATATTGAAAGAGGCGGGCGCGGATTTAATAGAAAGAGATTTACTAAGCTACCCCTGGTCGGAAAGTTTGTTGCGGCAATTTTTTCTGGATATTCCTAAAGATCAGTGGGTTAATCGTTCTGCACCAGAGATAAAGTCTGGTCGGTTAAACGTAGATGCTCTAAGCGAGCAGCAACTGTTGTGGACGATGGTATTGAATCCAGGACTTATTCGCCGGCCATTAATTGCTTGGCAGGAGCAGCGTTGGGTGGGCTTTGATTGGTCTATTTTACAAGCCGAGTTGCCGATTAACGCTCCCGATAATAGGCAATGGTTAAATGACGACTTGGAATCCTGTGCATTAGTGAGTAAAGGATGATGCTATGACTGCCGTACCTCAATACGCGAATGCAACAATCAATGTCGATTGGAATTCTCTCGCTGGAAAACCAGTAGAGCCTTTGGCGTCGTTTAATGCGCGCATACTGCGATTAATTTACCAGGGCCAAAGAAACGGCGCTTCCTGTTTGCCTTATTTTTTAGGTTTGAGTGGTGAGTATCGAAGCCATTTTATTGGTTTTTTACGCACAAATAATCCCGACTATGTGTTTGAATTTGACTCGACACCTTGGGAAGATGTAAGACAAAATTTACAGGAGTTACGTATCGATGAGTGGCAGGAGGTGCGTAGCTTGTTGCTCATGCACCCCCGCCAGCACCCCAGCACTTTTTGGTTGGCTGATATCGTCGCAGCCGGGTGTTTGGGGGGCAATCATTTATGGCGCGACCTAGGCTTGCCGAATCGCCAATTACTTAATGATTTACTGCACGCCAACTTTAGTGAATTGGCCAGTAAAAATACAAAAGATATGAAGTGGAAAAAGTTTTTCTACAAACAGTTGTGTGAGCAAGATGGCGGTTATGTTTGTAGGGCACCAACATGCGAACAATGCACCGCCTACGAAGACTGCTTTGGTCCAGAAGATTAGTTTTTTACAGTAAAATAGTTTTTGATTGGTGTAGTTTGTAATTGATGCAGCTTGTGGTTGATACAGAATTTTATTGATGCAGGTTGTAATTAATACAGAATGTTATTTGTAGTTGTCTGTAAAAGAGCGGCACTAACCTATTCGTCAGTTCGATTCTACAGTATAAATTATTAGGGGTAATCCATGTCTTCCAACGGGGTAAACGAAGACAAAAAAAGGTTTGTCGAGGTGGCAAAAAAACAGCGAGAAGTTGAACAAAAAGACAAAAAAAATCAACAAACTGACCCGTCGAATTCTCCAGAATCCGTTTCTCGAGTTAATTCCATAACCAATTATCATCAGTTAACTAAGCATCGTTTACAGGCCTATGCGCGGGGGCCAGAAACCCTAGATTGGGACAATCAACCTAATCCGTTTCGCTACTTCAATAATAGCCCCCTGATTCCGTTAAGTTTAACGCTCGATAATGAATCCTGTAACTATTCCGATCTTATTGACTCCCCGTTAAGCATCGCTTCGCCTCAACCTATAAATTATCAAAGCTTATCCACTTTTTTTCGTACCAGTTTTGGTTTAACTGCCTGGAAAGAGTACGGTCCCGACAAATGGTCGTTACGGGTAAATCCCTCCAGTGGTAATTTGCATCCCACCGAAGTGTATTGTCTGTTGGATACGGATCACTTAGTGGCTGATCAAAAGCTTTCCGGGCTTTTTCACTATCAAGCTTTCGAGCATGCGCTAGAGGCGCGAGCCACGGGTAATCAGCCAGGGCAATTACCCGATGGTTTTTTATTAATCTTTTCTTCGGTGCTTTGGCGTGAAAGCTGGAAATACGGCGAGCGGGCTTACCGATACTGTCAGTTGGATATGGGCCATGCGCTCAGTTGCGCAAGCTTTGCGGCGCGAGCATTGGGTTGGCGAGCCTATTGGTTACCGCACATTACCGGCGAGGAAATGAGTCGCGCGCTGGGCTTAAATAACCCCGAATTTCAACGTCTAAGAGCGGAAGAGGGCGAATTGGCGGAAGCTTGTGTGTTTGTTTCTCGCACTGCCATCGATTGTCGGGATTACGACAATAATGCGCATTTGTCCCACCGTATTGCTAAAACCTTGTCGCAGATTAATCACTGGATGGGTGAACCCAATGAGCTGGGCGAGAAAACTTTTTATCGTTGGCCCGAGGTGGATAAAGTGGCCAACGCTTGTGATTCCGGAATTTTACCTCGCTCGTACTTTAATGCTGTAACACCTATTCAATCACTGGCTACCACCTCTATTTTTTCGAAAGATGAGGCCGATAATCAACTTGGGCTGAACTCGTTTAATCAAGTCGTTCTGCACCGGCGCAGTGCTCAGCGTTTTACCAAGCAAACGCTGAGTTTATGCCAATTTAAGCGCATTGTGGCGCAGTTAATTAATGCCCAACAACCGCTGCTAGGAGGTCAATCTGGGCCCTTGAGTCAACTAAGCTTTGTGTTTCTTATTCACGACGTAGAAGGTCTGCTGGAAGGGTTGTATGTTTTGCCATCGGCTGCGACACAACTGGACGAATTACAACATTCAATGGACCGCTGGCCCAACTGGCAGTCGGCCGTTAGTTGGACAATTGATGGTGTTGATTATTCGCTGTATCAACTCAAAGTGGCTAATTTTCGCAAAGTAGCCGGAGGCTTATGTTGTCACCAAGCTATTGCCGTGGATTGTAATTTTACGGTCGGCTACTTGGCACGATTTGAGCAACCCATGATTCAAACAGATGGTGCTTTGTACCGAAGTTTATTTTGGCAAGCCGGCAGTCTTGCCCAACAAATTTATTTGGCAGCAACCTTCGAAGGCATAGCGGCAACGGGTATTGGATGTTTTTTTGATGACGCTTGGCACGAGATGTTGGGCATCACGGATCAGCAATTTCAGTTCGTTTATCAAATGGCCGTAGGTCATCCCATTGTCGATCAGCGAATTGCCAATTACTCAGGCTACCATCATTTAAAAGGCCGATAGTACTTTTTGATGAGTTTATTCAATTCACGGATTTAGACATTAGCTAACGGATTTGGTTAGCGAACAACAGCGAGGTTTTCTATGACGGGCTACAGCGTAATTGACTCTAAGGCTGCCGATACGTTGGCAGAGCAAGACAGTGTATTAATTCTCGATGTGCGAGACCGTTTGTCGTATCGTTGCGGCCATATTCCTCAGGCGATTAATTTCGGTAAAGACAACCTAAAAATG
Organism: uncultured Cellvibrionaceae bacterium; assembly: GCA_964342265.1. Taxonomy (GTDB): domain Bacteria; phylum Pseudomonadota; class Gammaproteobacteria; order Pseudomonadales; family Cellvibrionaceae; genus Halioxenophilus. The sequence goes on from CAYFFE010000132.1 coordinate 7,214, forward strand.
TTTTTACAGAATATTAATAAGCATCTAACTCTGATTTTATACGGCGATATGGAACACTGTGCTGAAACCATGGCAGAATTGTTTGTGGATTTTGGTTTTAAAAAAGTTTTAGTGTTAGACGGCGGCTATGAGCAATGGGCGTTAAACCACAAAACCAATATCCCCAAACACGTTTGCGATTGGCTAAATGACCACAGTTATTCATGCGATGATTTAGATCGCCGTGGTTTTAATGGCGAAACCGCGCTTATGTTCGCAGCGCGTAATGCTAAAACCGAATACGTGGTGGAATTGATTGATCGCGGAGCCAGTTTGGATATAACCAACAACGATGGCAATACCGCTGTTTGGTTGGCTTGTTATGGCAACGACCCTCATACGCTAGAAGCGCTTATCGACGCCGGAGCGAATATCAATGTACAAAATGATAACGGCGCAACGCCATTAATTTATGCAGCGTCCGCTGGTCGCGAATCGATGGTGTTAACCCTGCTAAAAGCCGGAGCCGACATTCATTTGTCAACGCTGGATGAATTCACGGCGTTGGATGTAGCCTCAACACCGAAAATACTTAAGTGGTTACGCCGGGCGCAAAAAGGTTTGTCGTTAGCGACAGATCAGTTTTCGTTGTCTTTATCGGCCTAGATCGGCTACGTATTTTTCGATTGAATTTGGGAGAATATTTGTGAGCACAGAAGATAAAATTCGAAAACAATTAGCAGAAAACCCAGTGATTTTGTATATGAAAGGCATTCCTCAAGCGCCTGAGTGTGGGTTTTCTAAGGCGGCGGTTGAAGCGTTAAAACAAGCGGAAATCGAATACGCCTACGTGAATGTGTTACAAGCGCCGTTTATTCGCGAAAAGCTCCCTAAGGTTTCTAATTGGCCCACGTTTCCTCAACTGTTTATTAACGGTGAGCTTATCGGTGGTAGCGATGTGATTTGTGAAATGGTCGCCGATGGTTCTTTAACAAAAGCCAGTTGCGATACGACCGCGTAAGGAGTATTTGTGGACAGTAAAGTGATAGAGCAAAAAGTATTGGCTATTCTACCCGACGCCGAAATGGAAGTGGAAGGCGAAGAGTGCAGTTTTTCGCTTACGATAGTGAGTGATGGTTTTGCTGGGCTAAATACGGTTCGACGCCAACAAATGGTGTTGTCGGGCTTCACCGACGAGCTGGCCTCTGGGGCTTTGCATGCTCTAACGGTAAAGGCCTACACCTTAGAAGAGTGGAATAATAAATCCTCGGGGTTGGTGCAGCTATCACTTTAACGTTTGTTTTTCTCAAAATTTCCTTAAAGCGCCAAGGCTTTTTATTACGAGGTTTATTATGAGTACAGCCAATCTCGACCGCGAGGCCGCATTAAAAATTGCTTTAGCAGCCCGGATTTTACCGGGTATTACCGTAGGCCAATTATTGGAAGTTTTGTACTCACGGCTCGACGGCCACATTACCGAAGATACGTTAAAAACTGTAACCGTTACCGATTTAAAAACCAGTTTTGCCAGTGTTGATGGCGAAGAAGATGGCGAAGATATTGGTATTGGTTTGGAGGAAATGAAAGAGGCTGTGCGGGTACTCTGGGGCGAGAGTGAGGATGAGAGCAACATTAAACTGGAAACCTTTGAAGGCCCACTCGACGGCAGTATTCGTGTGGCTGTTGCCTCCAATAGCGAGCAGCAACTTAATGGTCACTTTGGCTCCTGCATACGCTATTTAATATACCAAATGAGCCCAACAGAGCTAAAACTCATCGATGCTCGCTCGGCTCTGGCTGCGGATTTTTCGGATGATAAAAATTTATTTCGAGCCAATTTAATCAGCGACTGCGATGTGGGTTATTTTGTCTCGCTGGG
>CAYFFE010000133.1:0-8912 GCA_964342265.1 uncultured Cellvibrionaceae bacterium
CCAGCTATTCATATGCAGAAGAAGACGAGTTAGACATTGAAATCGATATGATCAATTTAGGCGCTGCTTTACGCTTCTAAAATTGTTTGCGTTTTTTGTCGTTCAAGTAAAAATCACGGCCACAATGGCCGTGATTTTTTCCTTCCGAGTCGCTCAACCTAGCGCTCACTTGTGCCTTCTCACAACATTTTTTCTTCTCTAAACTTGTAATCGAAGCTTTTAAAAAATAGCCGCCCACTCTGGGTGAACGGCTAAACTTTTTAGTGAACAAACTCAAATTGCGAGTTACGCACAAACAAACTGTTAAACCGAATACCGCACGAGCCGGTTGCCAAGTCATCCAAGATTTGGCCGCGGCGGGCAAACTCATCGAATTCGCGCGTTAAACCAGAACCCCGTGGATCTGTTACAAAGTGACCTACGCCGCCGTTACCCGTGACAAAGTCCGAGAAATTAGCAGGAATCGAAAAGCTCGCATTGGACGACCAATTAACGTGCACAAAGCTGGTTAAGGTTTCGCCCGAGTGGCAATCGTCGCAGGTATTAATCGACATTTTGTGCAGCACTTCGCTGGGAATATCCGCCGGGTTGGGCGTCGAGGTTAAAGTGGTTTCGTAGCACGCCGGGAAGCTGCTGGGCAATGCGGCGGCGTTAACCGGTGCATTCCAAAAATCACCCAAATTGTAATCCACATGCCCCGTTAAAAAGTCCTGTACGCCAGTAGAAAATGCATACTGCTCCGGAACAGAATGCGCTTCACAGAGAATGTCATTGGCTTCGTTTTCGATGTATTCGGCAAGCAAGCCGTTATCCACACCGCCGGTGTTGTATTGCGGCTCGTGCGGGGTTTGCTTGATGGTATCTGGCTCTAGGAACGGGCCACCGGCAAATAATCGAAATTCGCGCAACTGCCAGGGCACACTGAAGGCAAAATCGTTGCTGCGTACCTGACCAATAGCACTGCCGTTAGGTTTAGCCGGTGCCGCGTTGGCCAGTGTTACTTGATCGGTAATTGCCTGTAGTGCCGCGTTGTAACTCGGCGATGGCAACGGCAAGCTGTCCAACGCCACCCACTCGTTGGCACGAGCTTTCACATCCGTACAGGCGGGGGTAACATCTTCGTACTCCAAAATCACGGTCATCGGCCGTGCGCTGCACGAATTGGGATCCATTAAGCCAAACACAAAACGCGTTTCGCCGGGCGATGCGCCACCGTAGAGGCTGGTTGTACCTAAATCAATGCGGTTCATAATGGCCAATAAACGAAACGGCAAACGATCAATATCCAAGGTTGAGGCATTCACGCCATCCCAACCAGGGAAAAAATTCTGGATATTGGTACGGGCATTAATTGTGAAATTATTAACCGTTTGATTGTTCATCCACAACACCAACCACTCGTGCATAAACTGCTGAGCGGATACTCCAGTGACGGACGTATTGGCCATGTTCGCCATTAAGGTTTTAAACGACCAAGCACCATTAACATTGCCGTCGGCTGCAGAAATGGCGTTGATGTTGCTGTCTAAACACGGGTTATACGTTCGCGAAGGATCTTGCACCACCGACAAATCGTTAATTCCCAGCGTTTTAGCAGGATCAGTACTGGCCGCCAGCGACATAAATTCCAACTCGGGTTCAACCGGAATCAACGTCACACCACTGGACAATTCTACTTGCTCGCGAATGGAAAAATTGCGTGGCTCTTGCTCTTCAAACGGCAGTCGATCGATCACACTGCGACCGGCAAAGAATTTCACGGTTTGGTCTTGCCGGCGATTGAGTCGTTCTCTAAAGTCGCGGGAATCTTGCGCTCGCCCCTCAAAGTCGACATCAACAAACGCCGCAAAAATGCCGTCTTGGGCTTCTAGGTCGGCACCGAGCCCCAAATCGTTGAGCGCTAACGGTTGCTCATCGGGCTGGATGGTCAACACAGTCCCGGGCTCAACTTGTCCTTTCTCGAATCGCACCATAACCACCGCATTGCCTTGGCTGGATTCTGGATTCACATCGCCGGATACTTTAAACAGCGAAAGCTCTTCCACTCGCGGCGGACGGTCGGCTAAGGCCTCGTTAAATCGCAACGCGCTCGGTCCAGGTTTTAGACCCTTATTTAACGACAACTCTAGAATTTGTGCGTCTTCTTCGTTAATACGTCGATCATTATTAAAATCCGCACTGGCATTAAAGCCCTTTTGGCTTAAAAATAGTTCTCTGGCGGTTTCAAATAATTGAAGATCCAATTCCGTAGTGCGACCGTCGTTATCCAAATCGGTGTCACAAGCATTACCAAATCGATCACCATCGGAATCCACTTGCGAGGGATTAGCAACGGCAACACAGTTATCCAACACGTCCGCTATGCGGTCATCATCTCTGTCTTCAATCGCCAGCGCTGATTGACTTGCCAACACAACGGCAGAAGCCAAACAACTCTTAAGCAAAGCCTTATTTTTCTTTAATAAAAAATTCATCTCACTGCTCTCCATGAATAAAAAATCGTAAAACTTGCGCCCTACGTTTTATCAATATGTCGCGTCATAAAAAATTTATGCCGCGCGCCCAGAGAGTAGATTGGTAGGAATTACATACAACAGGAATTCTTGACAGATATGAGGAGAAAGTCGAACTGAATGCCAAAACAGGGAGAAAAGTGACTTTATGTGCCGATTTTGTGACCAAGTTGCTAATAATTTAAATAGTGCCGAATTGTATAAATAAGTGGAAATTAATCCCATTCTTAATAAATAAAATATTTTTATTCCATTAACCATTTAACATTCAGCATCTCATTAGAAGTTTATTACAAATTTATAAACTAATAAGTAGATAAAGGCTTCCTTTAAAGGAGAAGATGAAGCCAGACTTTTTACTAGAAATTTTTTAGTAAAACTCCCACCCCTCACCTTTTCAAAGATGGCAGTATTTTTCACCGCGACCACCATAACTATGAGCATATAGTTTTACATTCAGAAAAGCAGAATAACTGGTTAGGGTAGATGTTTAAATTTCTACACCCCGATCTCCTATTGTATTTTTTATTCAAAACTGCACAACATTAAGAGTTTTACCTGAAACATTACGACACCGGCCTCGCCAACCGCCACATTAAACTCATCAAAAAAGAAATAATTTTGGCTGCAATCATCTTTGTAGAATAAAAAACCAGTCTTACTTCTAAGTCTGTAAATAATCTTTCCTCGGACTAAACCTGCTTTACTCACCACAGGCGTGGTACTAAGTTAGGGATAATGTCTAGATTCTGTCAATAATTTTAGAGTTGCGTTTGAGCGTTATGCACCAGGCTAATCAACAGTGTACCCAGTCGCTATTAAAAAATACCCCAGAACAACAATAATCCAATAGAGCCCCTCCATTACAAGTAAGACGTAATTCCAGCCTCTCATGGAATTATTGACACTACCAGCAGGGTCGCCACAACATCTGTTAATCTGTTGTTGTGCTGAATATAGTGGAAACCAAGCTCCAAAGATTAACAAAAACGAAAAAACATCTGTGTAGGGCGAGCCTATAGATTTATTAGCAGCCTGAGTCAGACAAAATACACTTAAAGAACAAACAACATACATTGTTGCTATGCCGGCTCCCTTCCATTTAACAGCGTAACTACGTTCAACGTTATCTTCGACAAACGCAAATAATGAGTGAATAAAGAAAATAGGAAATATAGCCCGCACAACCGGCCAAACTGACAAATTATGATTGGACGCGACAATTTTCCAATTCTTATAGAACCAATAGAAGCTATATACCCCAAGAGTAACAAAGTATAATATTGTGAGCTTTTTGGTAGAGACAATAAAAAACTCTTTGTTGGCATTCGTTTCGCCAGCTTCCAGTTTTGACTCGGGAGCTTGATAAATACTTTCTGTCAAAATTTTCCCCTAGATTTTTACTAATGTTTGAATACAAGCTTTAGCCAGCAAACAGGTAAATTGTAGTAATCTCATAGCATTGGACACCTTAACAAGAGACCATACCAGTCAACAATTAAGGTTGTCATTATGAATCAAAAACACACATACTAATAGTACTCCAGTAGTACTCCAGTAGTACTCCAGAAAATTTAAAAAGCAGCTGGTGCGCAAGCAAGGCTACTCCGTCGCTGGGGTCGCTAAAGAACTAGGGATGGCAACCAGCATGCCCTACGAGAAGAAGTAATTATCTGCGCACGAAGAAAGAGGGTTTAAAAAAGGCCCGCACCCTCTTCGCGAAAAAAATAAAATAATATTGTGTCCATTTCTGTAGCCTGCTAAACGAGTTACCAAAATTCACTGCGTTTGTATCACGGAATGAAGCGTTTGTTTAAGCTTAGCCGTATCAGCCTCAGTAATTGCGAGATAATAAGAAAGATACACGTAGAAGGTTTAGCCGACCAGTATGAATCCAGTGTGGGCCGATGACCTAACACATCTTAAATCCTGCGAGGGCTTGGTGCGCATGATAATTGTAATGGATTTGTATTCGCTCTGTATTGTTGGCTGGCATATTGATAAAAATGAGACCGGTTTTTTTGGACACGGTATTAATCCAATAGCTAAAAAATACAACAAGTACAGAAAGGCGTCCGGCGAAAATGAACAGCCTGCTCTGTTCAAATAGTGCAGGCTGCTCATTTCGGTGGAAACCTAACGCAGTGCGTTAGGGGACAAATTCTATAAATATAGTGCCCGGTTTTGGCTGGCCAGTACAAATTAAGTAGAAAAATAATTGAGTATGACTCTCACCGATCATCGCAATTAAACAATTAGTTAACTTATTTTTGCCAATTAAAAACTAAGCTTTTTTCCGCAATATTTTAATTATCTCCCCGAATAAAATGCTGTCGATAGTGTTTTAGCTCTTCTATCGAGTCTTTTATGTCATCCAATGCCAGATGATTGCCGGATTTTTTTACTCCGGCCAGCACGTCCGGGGCCCAGCGTTTGGCGAGTTCTTTTAGGGTGCTTACGTCTATGTGGCGGTAGTGGAAGTAGCGTTCGAGTTTGGGCATGCCGCGTACTAAAAATCGGCGGTCCTGGCAGATGGAGTTGCCGCACATGGGTGATTTGCCCTCGGGTACCCATTGTTGCAAAAATGCCAGCGTCGCTTGCTCGGCTTGTTCTGCCGTTACGGCGCTTTCCAGTACGCGCTCGGTTAGGCCGGATTGGCCGTGTTGGCGAGTGTTCCATTCATCCATTGCGTCCATTGTGGCTTTGGTTTGATGGATGGCTGTCACGGGGCCCTCGGCGAGTATATTGAGGTCGCTGTCGGTAACGATGGTTGCGATTTCGATAATGACATCGTTATCGGGATCCAATCCGGTCATTTCCAAATCAATCCAGATGAGGTTGTCGTCATTCATCGTCATTTTGCGCTCCTTTGATTAAAATGCTCTCGGCCCAATTGGTGGCCGGTTTTATGGAAGGATAACCCCATGTACGCAGATCTGCACTGATGGCTGGTCGCAAACTCACTCGTCGCCAAGCTTGGCGGGTGGAGAAGATTCAGCAAGAGCGTGCCCAGCGCGCAGCCAAGAAGAATCAGCAAGCCGAGGCTCTGCTGGACGACAGCGTGCTCGGACCGGAACAGTACGGGTTGGTAACCGCTCACTACGGCACGCAAGTCGAGGTGGTAGCGGAGTCGGATATCGAGCGCAGTCAGCGTGTTCGCTGCCATTTTCGCGCTAATTTAGGGTCGCTGGTAACGGGCGATCGGGTGATTTGGCGTGAGCACAATCAAGAGCCTGCTGGGGTAATTGTCGCAGTATTGGATCGCGCCAGCGAGTTGGCGCGGCCTGACGCTCACGGTATCACCAAGGCCATCGCCGCGAATATCGATCAAATTGTGGTGGTGTTTGCGCCCGCGCCAACGCCCCACGGCAACTTAATTGATCGATATTTGGTGGCGGCGCACGCATTGGGTATTCCCGTGGTGCTGCTCCTCAATAAACACGATCGCCTCAACGAGACCAATCGGGCGTCCATTGATGCCTTGTTGAGTATCTATGAGCAATTGGGCTACTCCTTGTTGCAGGTGTCTACCAAAACTCGAACGGGTATTGACGCCCTGCAACAACAGCTGGCCGGCCATATCAGTATTTTTGTAGGGCAGTCCGGTGTGGGTAAGTCGTCGCTGATTAACACCCTGCTGCCGGGCGTTGATACGCGCGTGGGTGAGCTTTCTGAGGCCAGTCAAAAAGGCACACACACCACCACCACCGCGCAGCTATTTCACTTTCCGGCCGGTGGCGATTTGATCGATTCGCCGGGTATTCGCGAGTTTGGTCTGTGGCATATGTCGCCCGAGCAGGTGTTCGCAGGCTTTACCGAGCTCGCGCCACTGGCCGGCCATTGTAAATTTCGCGATTGTCGCCATCAGGGCGAGCCCGGCTGCGTGGTTTTGGCTGCGGAGCTGGCCGGCGATATTCACCCGGCGCGGTTAGCCAGCTACCGGTACATTATTCAGTCTTTACAGGGCGATGACTAATCGGGTTTACTGCTCCCATCGCTAGTCAACACTTATCAACACGCGGCAGTTTTTATTATGAGCACATCTCTTGAGTTACCGTTAATTCTAGAGCCAGAAGCCCTGGCCGAACTCATCAACCAACCAACAAACACTCCGCCAATAATGATTGTGGATGTGGGCACACCGGATAATCACGTGCGCGGCCATGTGCCCGGGGCGATTCATTTGCCCTACTCTCGTTTGGTGAGCGGTGCGCCACCAGCGCCGGGTTTAATGGCCAACCGCGATCAATTGGAAGAAACGTTTAATTGGCTGGGCTTAACGCCAGAAACCCACGTTATCGCCTACGATGACGACGGCGGCGGCCAAGCCGGGCGTTTAATTTGGACGCTGGAATTAATCGGCCATAAAAATTTCAGTTATTTAAACGGTGGTTTACACGCTTGGGTTGGCGAACAACTGCCACTAGAAACCGAAATCAACCAACCCACACCCGGCCAATACCCGTTTAACTGGAACATGCACGTTCGCGCGACGGTCGACGACATAAAAAATCAATTAAATGAAGACGATTTTGTGGTGTGGGACGCGCGCAGCCCGCAAGAGTACACCGGCGAAAAAGCACTGGCTAAACGCAACGGCCATATTCCCGGGGCGATTAATTGCGAGTGGACCAATTTGTTAGACACCAACCGAGGCTTGCGAATTCGAGAAGACGCCAAAGAATATTTAGCAAAATGTGGTTTTAACGATCAGCAAAATATTGTTACCCACTGCCAGGCCCATCGTCGATCTTCGCTCACGTATTTGGTGGGTAAATCTTTAGGGTTTAACATTCGCGGCTACGATGGCTCCTGGGGTGAGTGGGGCAATCTCGACGATACACCCATCGAGGAATAATTAACTGTATGCGCAACCAACTGTTTGCTTTTGCTCAATACCTAACACCCCAAACAGGCTTGTCGCGCACGGCAGGCTGGTTGGCCGAATCTCCAATTAAATACATAAAAAATCCGTTAATTAATTGGTTTATTAAAACCTACAAAGTGGATTTAACCGAAGCGGTCATCGAAAATCCCGAGCAGTACAAAAGCTTTAACGACTTTTTTACGCGAGCCCTCAAAGCCGATGCTCGCACAATCAGTGATGACGCCAACAGCGTAGCCTGCCCGGCAGATGGGATGATCAGTGAGTTGGGTACGATTACTGAAGGCAAAATTGTTCAGGCCAAAAAACACCAGTACACAACCTTGGAGTTGTTGGGGGGCGACAATCGCTTGGCCCAACAATTCGAAGGCGGGCAATTTATTACTGTGTATTTATCGCCCAAAGATTATCACCGAGTGCACATGCCCGTTACCGGCAAATTGCAGCAAATGGTTCACATCCCCGGCGATTTATTTTCGGTAAACCAAGCCACCGCCGATAATATTCCGCGTTTGTTTGCCCGTAACGAACGAGTGGTTTGCGTGTTCAACACAGAGCTGGGCCCCGTGGCATTGGTATTGGTTGGTGCCATGATTGTGGCCAGCATCGAGACCATTTGGGCTGGCCAAATTACACCGCAGGCTAAACAAATTCAGCGTTGGAACTACGCCGATCGACAACCGTTAACCTTAAATAAAGGTGAAGAAATGGGCCGCTTTAAATTGGGCTCGACGGTAATCGCGTTGTTTGGCAAACAAGCCATAGAATTTACCGAAAAAGCGTTGCCCGTCAGCGATGTGCGCATGGGCGAAACTATTGCAACCATTGTTAATGGCAGGGCAGGCGTTAACGAAACCAACAGCAACAGCACCACAGGCGATAGTAGCGCCTCAGTCGATGACAACGCTAACGATAACAACGGCTAAAACAAAGTAACTTAGGAATAAGTTGGTGCTGTAAACCATTAACCCCGCAGGTTTTAAAAACTGCGGGGTTAATGGTTTAACGAAGGGCAATTTTAAAAACTCTACGGTCAGCCTTTATTGCAACTGATCGCTTACGCTGCCGCTGTAAGTATTTCGGAACTCACTGGGGCATTGCCCCACCCACTTTTTAAACGCACGGCGAAAATTAGACGCATCGCTGTAACCCAATTGTTCTGCAATTTCCGAAGTAGTAAGGCCGCTCGATTTTAACATCTCGCACGCTCTGGCTTGGCGCTCTTCCTGCAATAAATCACTGAATTTGTAATTCTCTGCCTGCAAGCGCCGATTTAACGTGCGGCTGGAAATATTCATTGAGCTGGCAATGGATTCCAAAATAGCCGATGTTAAATTGTTCTCCGATTTTAAATAACGTTTCACAATTTGCGAGCAGGAAACCCCGCCGCGATATTTTTGCATAGCGGCTTCGCAGCGAGCGACAAATCGCGAATGAACACTCACGTTAGTGGTTAAATTGCGCTGCTCGAACACATTCTTATCCAACACCACTTGATTGCGTCCAGTATTTAA
>CAYFFE010000134.1:0-8873 GCA_964342265.1 uncultured Cellvibrionaceae bacterium
CCTCCCAGAGCATCAGAAAAATTTAAACGACGAGCTCGAGAACTTGCGCGATGAGAAAAGCAAAGCTCAGCATTCAAGCGGCGATAAAATTTTGGATGAACTCTGCGAGGCGGGCATCAGTTTTGTGGCCTACCAAACGGGTATTGGTCACTTAAACATATCCAAAGACGAAGTTACCAAGTACATGGATAGCCCCGAAGCGTTCTCGGCCGAAAAATGCGGTGTTTCTTTGCCCACTTATCGTGCATGGATGGACCACTTTACCAATCCGTGTTGTCAGGCCATTAACAAAGATGGCAGTGTGTGCGCTAAACCCGTGAGCCGGGTTACTTCGCCTTTGGATTTTCACTCTGGCGAATCCGATCGTTGCGAAGAGCACAAACAGTCGAATGTTGTGCAATTTAACTTCGGTAAATAGCTCGCTGTTGTTAACTTCTAGAAAACACCGATTAACTCATTCCTGAGTTAGTACTCAAGTCTACGGCTTTCGGTCTTCGGCTTTCAGTCTTAGTATTAGCGGAACTGATTGCGAAACGCCAAATCTCTGCACGGCAAACAAATGTCCTTGTTCGCCCGAACTTAACTGTCGCCGTACTAATCTTTTCTTTTTTTAAGTTACTGGTTAACTTTTCGCGATACAGAAAAACTCGTTAAAATGGCGTGATTTTGGCAATCCAGCCTTTTTATTAACGCTTTTTAACGCTTTATTTGAGCACCAGTGAACGCGATTTTTTCCAATTTAGCGCCCAACCCCACGCCGATGCAACGTTTACACTGGTCGCTGGCAGAGCGCGCTGGCGTGAATGTATGGATAAAACGTTTGGATTTGGTTCATCCGCAGGCCTCGGGCAACAAATGGTACAAGTTAATTGGAAACCTCGAGGCTATGCGTGCACAGGGTTGCAACAAGGTTTTATCATTTGGTGGTGGTTTTTCGAATCATTTACACGCTTTGGCGATGGTTGGTCAAACGTTGAATTTAACCACCGTTGGGGTAGTGAGGGGTCATTACCAAGAACAATTAACGCCCACTTTAACCGATTGTTGGGCGGCCGGGATGCAATTGGAATTTGTTGATAGATTTCAGTGGCGGCGGCGTGATGAGCCCGAGTACCAAGAATATTTGCGCCAAAAATATCATTTCCCTTGGATTGTTCCGGAAGGGGGAGCTAATGATCAGGGATTTGAGGGATGCCGATTATTGGCGCGAGAAATAATTACTGAATTAACGCAATTAACCGATCAACCTGTTCAGGTTTTTTCAGCTTGTGGTACCGGTACAACGGTTGCAGGTTTAGTGGCAGAAATGCCCTCGATCTACTCTGTACACGGCATTAGCGTATTAAAAGGGGCGGATCAATTAACGGAAAAAATCCAAGCGCAATTAAATCGCGCACAATCTGATATACGGTGTCAGTGGTGTGTCGATACCCGTTGGCATTGCGGGGGTTACGCCAAATACCCGCCATTTATTGCAAAATTTGTGAAGGAGTTTGAGCAAGAGCACGGATTCTTGCTAGACCCCGTATATACCGCTAAAGTACTATTCGCGGTCGCACAATTGCTCGAAACGAATTGTTTCAAAAAAGACGAAAACGTTTTAATCCTTCATACCGGTGGCCTTCAGGGTAGGAGAGGGTTTCCCGAACTTGCGTCATAATAGTTGTTTAGGCGTGCGTCTAGAGCGACGGTTAGCGCCTAGAAAACTGCGAGTTGGGGTGTTTTGGTTGTGTTACCAAACAATTAAATGGGGTCAGGGACGACTGGTAATTGAACCATAGTTCCAATTACCAGGGAATTTAAGCAGCACCTATGGTTATGAACGGCAAGATCAGCAGCCTCAGTTCTTTTGTTCCGCTTCAAGGAATTCCAGAGCAGCATCTCACCTATTTGTTAAATCGAGTGCAATCGCGGTTTTTATTTAAAGGCGCGAATTTTCAGGCGAAGTACTCCGGTTACGAATACTATTTTTATCTCTATTCCGGAGAGGTTTTGGTGCGCTGTAAAGGGCAACCGGAGCAGCGTGTGCGTGCTACCGAAAACCTGTTGCCTTTGGCCTATCAGTGCTATCAGCCGGTTGAAATTAGCGCCTTAACCGACTCGGAAATCATGATGTTTCCCTCTCTGGAGCTGAAAAAGCAATTGTGTTGGAGCCAAATGGCTGAATTTCAGCGCGTGCAAATTGCCGGTGATCCCACCCGTGATGAAGACGCCGAATGGATTAACTTTATTCTGGATTCCAACCTGTTCTTTAAAGTACCACCCACCAACGTCAGCCAAATTTTCTCCAAATTAACGCCCCGTGTGGTGAGTAATGGTGACGTCATTGTTCGCCAGGGCGAAATTGGTAACGCCTGCTTTTTTATTAAAGAGGGGCGGGCCGAAGTTGAAGTCACCGATCCAACCACGGGTGTGACCAAAGTGGTGGCCGAGATTGGCCCAGGGCGCTGTTTTGGCGAGGACGCACTGGTCAACAAAACCCAGCGTAACGCCACGGTTTCGATGATTGAAAACGGTGTGTTAATGCGTTTGTCGAAAGACGATTTTCTGCCGCTACTCAAGAAAGATCAGGCCACGACGGTCGATTTGGATTATCTGCTGGCTAAAATTGGTCAGGATCCCAAATGCGTAATTATCGATGTGCGTACCGTGCCCGAATATCAATTTGGCCACCTAGAGACCTCGGTGAATATTGCATTGGACATATTGCCACTGCATTTGCCCAGGCTGAACAAAGAATTTGAATACATTCTCTATTCCGACGCGTGTTTTAGAAGTAACGCGGGCGCGGTGGCACTCAACAAGCTGGGATACAATGCCTCGGCATTTGAGGGTGGCCTCGCGGATATTTACGCCTCTTTGGATATGAATCCCGCCTTATCGCAATTGATCACCAGCAAGCCCTATTGGTTGCGCGACGGCTACGTCATCTCGGACCAGGAATTAGGCGCTACAAAATAGCGAGTAATGAGTGGTGCGTGTTGTGTGTTTGGCTCGACCGCAGATCCAGTCATCGCAGGCTCGGGCATTGCAGATCCGGGCATAAAGCGCGCGACTTGCACGGGGTTAGAAAACTGCGCTTGCTGGGAATCTACGGCGCTTGCCAGCGCCTCTAGCGATGTAAACCACCTCTGTTGCTCTGTCAAAAAGTTGTCCAGCTCCGGCTTAAGGTAACAACTCAAATCATCGATCCATTCTAAGCGGTCAAGTATTAACCACCGGATGGGCTGCGATAAAGCAAGCTCTAAAGATTGTTGCCATAAATTCGGCAATTGGTGCAATTCTAGCCAATAACCCTGTTCGCAGTCGGGATTGATGGTTGTGGGTAACAAAGCGGCTGTTTGGGCACGAGGCTGATCGCTCAGCCAAAATGGCCAAAATAACATACCCTTTACCAAATACTGTTGATGCAAGGTTTGTGGGTTAAAACCCAGGGCTTTTAGTGTGCTTACGGCGTGAGCATTTTTTGATAACAACAGTTGTTGCTCAAACAGTTTTGCGAACTTTAAATCCAAGCGGTCTTTTTTGTTGGGGCCAATCCAGGCATCCATATTGGCTAACTGTTCGGGGGCAGAACCCACTCCCAGATAAAACTTTACCGCCAGTTCGGCGTGTACATCGATGTGGTGGAATTGATCGCGAAACAGAAAGTCCATTTCGCCGACCGTTGCTTTAAGGCTCGGGTGATTCACCTGCACTCGGGCGTGAATATTGTCAAATCCAGCCGTGGCGTCGTCGTTGGCCTGCTGAACACGTAGGTAACTTTCAAAACACTGCTCAAATAAAATACCCACCCGCCGGGATTGGGGCGCATGCTGCAGAGACTCGACGATTCTAGGGAAATACTCGGGATCGATAGAGAAGGGCAATGGTTTGGCCCATTCGGCGGTGGCGGCATGATTGAAAAGATCTTGCGATTGACTGCACCAGGCCAGGCGGCATTTTAGTCGTTCAGTGGTAATGTCCATGGCAAAAAGCCCGGTCCTTCTCGTAATGTCGTGGGTGAAAGCGGGAGTATGCTACCATGTGCGGCTCCGAATGGCCGCGAGTAGGCTATTTACCGGCTTAATCTGGCATGGATAGAAAATTGTAAGCCTATGATTCAATTCAAAACAGTGGGTCTGGTAGGCCGCCTCGGCAGTGACAGCGCGGTAGAAACCATTCAGCGCTTAATCCGTTTCTTAAAAAACGTGGAATGCGAGGTGGTATTGGATGAAGACACCGCTTCGGCCATGCCCGAAACCGATTTACCCAAGGTCGATCGCGAATACATTGGCCAACACTCCGATTTGGTGATTGTGGTCGGGGGCGATGGCAGTCTGCTGGGTGCGGCGCGATCAGTGAGCAATTACGGTATTCCTCTGCTGGGCGTTAACCGAGGTCGGCTAGGGTTTCTTACCGATATTTCGCCCGAGGATATAGAAACCAAAGTGGCGGAGGTTTTGCAGGGCTGTTACCGCGGGGAAGAGCGCTTTTTGTTGGAAATGGCCGTCATTCGCGAGGGCGAAAAAATCGGCCGTGGCGATGCCCTCAACGACGTGGTTATTCACCCGGGTAAATTCATCCGCATGATTGAATTTGAGCTCTATGTTGATGGCCAATTTGTTTACAGCCAGCGCTCAGATGGATTGATTATCTCCACGCCCACAGGCTCCACGGCCTACGCACTGAGCGGCGGTGGGCCACTGATGCAGCCAACGCTCGAAGCCATAGAGCTTGTGCCAATCAATCCGCATACGTTGAGCAGCCGGCCCATGATTGTGTCGTCCGGCAGCGAAATTCGTCTGTTGGTAGGAATGCAAAATACGGCCTTTCCCCATGTTACTTGCGATGGCCAAACCCACGTGGTTACCCAGCCGGGCGATGAAATTATCGTCACGCAAAAACAACAACGGCTAACGCTTATACATCCGCAAGATCACGATTTTTACGAGACTTGCCGCACTAAGCTCGGCTGGGGAAGCCACTTGGTTGATTAGCCACTTGGTTGACTAGCTTCTGGGTGGAATAAGAAGTTAATGGCGCCATTGTTGGTATAAACTGAAAGAATAAAACAAACGAAAAAATCGCCGTAACCGTAAATTAAACGAATGTTAACTGCTGAAGAACTGAACGATTATCCCGGTTTTGACATCATCGGAGACGTGCACGGATGTGCCGAGACGCTCTCGCGCTTGCTGGAGCGTATGGATTATCGATTCGAAAATGGCTGCTGGCGGCACGATTCTCGAATCGCCGTATTTGTGGGTGATATTGTCGATCGCGGCCCGCATATCCGCGAGGCGTTGGAGATTGTGCACAGCATGGTGGAGCGCCGAGCTGCGGTGTGCGTCATGGGTAACCATGAATACAACGCCATTGCCTATTGCACGCCGGCACCGCCGGAATTGGGGCGGGATTATCTGCGAGCGCACAATAGCCACCACAATCGTCTTATTGCCGAAACACTGGAGCAATTTGCCGCGCATCCTTCAGAGTGGCGCGAATACATCGAGTGGTTTGGCCAGCTGCCATTATTCATCGAAACCAACGACTTTCGCATCGTGCACGCCTGCTGGGACGAGCAGCTAATTCGAGAATACGAAAACCACTACCACGTTAATCGGGTTTCCAAAGAATTCATCATCAAATCTGTGGATCGCGACAGTTTTGAAGGCCAGGTGATGGATCATCTGACCCGAGGCACGGATTTACCACTTCCTGACGGGCGAGTCATCACCAGCCGAGATGGCTATCAGCGGCGTTTCTTTCGCACTAAATTTTGGGCCAATAACCCCAAAACCTACGCCGATGTAGTCTTTCAACCCGATCCACTGCCCGAAGATTTGGTGCACCGACCGTTAAATGAGTCGGAAAAAGCCCGACTTTTACACTACGATCAACACCAAAAGCCCTTGTTCATTGGTCATTATTGGTTACAAGGCACGCCCCGGCCAATTCGTGATAACATCACCTGTTTGGATTACAGCGCTGTGAAGTACGGGCGGTTGGCCGCTTATCGCTATGATCGGGAGCCCATTTTGAGCGCCAATAAGTTCGTCTGGGTATACGTAGATCCGCCCGAATGGCGGCAACCCGAGCCAGAATAGGCCATACAGACCCCAGCGCCTCACAAGCCCAGCCAACCCTAAGACCCAAGAATCGACTTAATTATGAGTGAATGGTACGCCTGTGCACGTTTTCCTCTCGACTCCAATCTCGCCACTGTCCACCAAGTCTTAACCGATCGCGGTATTATTCATCGCTTTACCGAAGAAAAAGGCATGCAATTTTTGTGGTTGCTGCATCAGGCCGATCAACCTGTGGTAGAGCAACTACTGAGCAGTTGGCAGCGCAATGATTTGCAACACGAAACGTCCGACTTATCGTCCAATTTGGCCGCACAAAATCGCCAATCGTTCGATCAAGCCTTACTCAATTTCCTGGCCGCACCCGCTTCAGCGCTGATTGTGGTGCTGGGTGTGTTGGGGGCTTTGTTAGTCTCGTACGACGCAAAACATGAATTTTATTGGGTCTCAAAATTCAGTTTCTTTCCGTTCGAAGTCATCGGCGGCTTGCAATTTTTCGACAGCGCTCAGCAAGCTCTGCGCGACGGACAAATTTGGCGCTTGCTCACGCCCACGTTTCTGCATTTTGGCGCACTGCACATAGTGTTTAATGGGCTTTGGATTTGGATATTTGGTCAGCAAATCGAGGCCAAATTGGGATCTCGGTTCTTATTACTGACCTTTTTTGTTACCGCACTCATGGGCAACATTATTCAGGCCCTGTGGCAGGGACCCTCGTTATTTGGTGGTTTGTCGGGAGTGGTTTACGGTTTGTTGGGTTATTTGTGGATCTGGCAGCTTAAAGTACCCACCGTGCAAATCTCGCTGCCGCCGGGCATTTTAGTGTTTATGCTGATCTGGCTGCTGCTGGGGATGACGGGCACTGTGGAGCTTGTGTTTGGCACGGCCATCGCCAATGGCGCGCACTTAGGCGGCTTAATTGCCGGTATGGCACTGGGGTTATTGCAAACCCATTGGGTGTTGAGCCGCGTAAAACCCTGAGAGCAACACTAAGACAATTTTATTATTTTAAAATTAAAACGTTTTCGATTATGGATTATCAACAACTGCTAGACAGCTTAACCCCGGAAATTTTGCAAAATTTAAAACGCGCCGTGGAAATTGGCAAATGGCCAAATGGCACGCCACTGACTGTGGATCAACGCCATACCTGTTTACAGGCAATAATTGCGTACGAGGCAAAGAACCTGCCGCCCGAGCAACGCACAGGTTATGTGCCTCCTAAAGATGCTTGTGCCAGTAGCAGCAACGCCGACTCGCCAGAAAACGACGAACCCAGCCCGTTGAAGTGGCAATAATTTTGAGCGCGACAGACAGCATGACGACGGAAATTCAAGGCCAATGCCGCAAAATGCCTGCGGAATTAACCGACGACCAACAAGTGATTTACCAACTCCAGTTGGGCGATCAATCCGTGGTGATCAATGATTACCTTGAGCAAAAAATAACACTGTCGTTTGCCGGCGAAATAAACTGCATTCATTGCGACCGAAAAACCAAAAAAAGCTTTGCTCAAGGGTATTGTTTTCCCTGCATGAAATCACTGGCTCAGTGCGATCAATGCATCATGAGCCCCGAGCGTTGCCACTATGCGGCGGGCACTTGTCGTGAGCCGGAGTGGGGCGAGCAGTTTTGCATGACCGACCACATCGTCTATTTGGCCAATACCACCGCGGCTAAAGTGGGGCTCACTCGAGTGAATCAAATCCCCACTCGATGGATTGATCAGGGAGCCGAGCAGGCCTTACCGATCATGCGCGTGGCAACCCGCCAGCAGGCCGGATTTATAGAAGACGCTCTACGTGAACACATAGCCGACAAAACCAATTGGCGCAACATGCTAAAAGGCAGCGCCGAACGAATCGATTTGCAAGTGTTGAGACAAGAACTCATGGCGCTCAGTAAAGACGCTATCGAAGAAGTTAAACAGCGCTTTGGGGCGGAAAACTTTATAGAACTGGATCAGCAATCAACGGTAACATTGAACTTTCCGGTAATAGAGTACCCCAAAAAAATAACCAGTTTTAATTTGGATAAAAACCCAACTGCAGAAGGGGTTTTACAGGGCATTAAAGGCCAATACTTAATAATGGATACCGGTGTTATAAATTTGCGTAAATACACGGGTTATCAATTATCGCTGGCTATTGGTTAGTCGTCTTTTTAAGTTTTTGTCTATTTCTTAGGAGCGGCTGCGTTCGTGGTTTATTGCTTGAAGCTGCGAATTTTTAATTTGTAAACTTTTTAAAATGATAAGTTTCGTGAGTTAAACAGTTTTTGTTGTTTTACGTTGCAGAGATAACCGAGTTATTCCAAATTATTAATCGATGCACCTATTGAGAGGAATTGACCATGCGTGATGCAGAACCTCGTGCAATTAGTTTAAAAGAATATCAGGTTCCTGATTTTTTAATAGATAAAACCCATTTGCACTTTGAGCTTCATCCCGATAGCACCAAAGTGACCAGCGAGTTAAAAATGCGCCGCAACCCTCAGTCTGATCACAAAGACGCCGAGTTGGTTATGCATGGGCAAGATATCGCTTTAAAAAGTATCAGTATTGATGGCCGTATACTCACCGACAAAGAATATCGTGTCGATGCAGAATCGCTTACTGTTTTTTCCGTGCCCGATGAGTTTACATTTTCGGTAGTGGGATTAATTAATCCAGAGAGCAATGAATCGTTGGCGGGTTTGTACAAGTCTCGAACGATGTATTGTACGCAATGTGAGGCCGAGGGCTTTCGAAAAATCACGTATTTCTTGGATCGGCCGGATGTACAGAGCGAATTTATAACAACTCTG
>CAYFFE010000135.1:0-1631 GCA_964342265.1 uncultured Cellvibrionaceae bacterium
TCAGCCGTGTTGAAAGGCGTAGCTTCATCCGGAGCATTCATTAGGAAGTACTCTGCCAATGCGTCCTGCTCACCGCCGGTGTAGCTGAAGTCAGACTGTAGACCAAAGTCACAAGCAGTTAGAACAGGGAAGTCAGGCACGTCATCATCGCCTGCATCAGGATCACCGAAGCCAACACCACTGTAAGTCTGACGACGGTTAGGCGCACTGAGCTCGTCGAATGGATAGTCATCACCACCGTTAGCCAAGAAGTTCAGTGTTACTAGCTGGAAAGTGTCCGAAGCAGCGGCTTGTGCAACACCGTCGGTGTAAAGCGCTGTGTCGGGTATGTTGTCTGAGCCAGTGTCAACCCATAGGTCAGTAACGCGAGAGCCCGCAGCTAATGTAGGATCGTAACCGAATGAGATGCCACCAACTTGTGGGAATTGACCTGGAGTCGCGCCAGGCTCAGTGGCTGAGACAGCGTGCTCAAGCAACATTTTCAGCTCGGTACCGGTTACATCAAAAACAACAAGACCGTTGTCAAAGCGCAGAGTACCGCGCATGTGACCTTCACTCACGTCACCGGGTTCTACATTCAAGCCATCGTTAAATGGAGGGAAGAATTCAGTAGTTACACCAGTAGTTACAGCATTACCGATTTCAGCGCGAATACCGCCGCCGTTTCTGATAGCCAGAACGTTGGTTAGCTCCGTACAATTTTCGGCATAAGCAATAGTTGAATCTGCAGAGAGGTTACCCAGATTAGTCTCTTGGGTACGAACTTCGCCGCGACGACCTTCTAGGAAGACATCGGTGTGGCCGATAACGTTCTCGAATTGGTTGGAAATTACAGCCTGAACAGCATCACGAGTTGCAATGACTTGCTCATTGGCAATGCCACCAGCAAGAGTAACGTTTTCTGGTGTACTTGCCCACGCACCGTTTACGTCTTCATCTAGGCTGTTCAAGATAATCTGACCAGCGTCGTCGAATGCAACAACAAGGCGACCCAGGTATTTGTAATCACCGTCAACATTAACGATTAAAGTGTCGTTACCGTCAGCATCGATGGTTTGGAAAGGATAGGTCTCAGCGAATGCCTCATCACCCGGGAAAAGAATGTCGGTAGAGTCACCCATTCGAGTATTCGAACCGCCCGCAACAATAATGTCGACATCGGTAAGAACTTCAGCAAGTGCTCTTTCAATGCTGATCTGCTGCATGTGAGCAAGAACGATGATCTTGTCAATTCCGGTCGCAGTCAGTTCGTCGATGGCTGGTTGGATTTCGGCAGCAAGCTCCTCAATCATCGTGGTACTACCAGCAATCGTCAGGTTACCAGTAGAGGTAATATCAGGAAGCATTGGAGTAGAAGCACCTACAAGGCCTACTAATTCGTTGCGAACACGAACAACCGCGCTACCCGCTACCTGGCCGGCCATGCGGCGAGCGTCGTCGCCATCAACGCCAATGCGCGCAGCAAGATCTTCGTCGCCACTGAAATCAACATTCGCAGCAAGGTAAGGGAATTGAGAACCAGGGAACGTTACGCCACCAGAGGACTCGCTGGAAATTGAATCTGAGAATTCGCCAGGGCCCTGATCCAGCTCATGGTTACCCAAAGCGGATGCAACAACGCCGAACTCATT
>CAYFFE010000135.1:1731-8838 GCA_964342265.1 uncultured Cellvibrionaceae bacterium
AAAAGCTGTCTGTTTTAGAGTTATTGTCTACTTTTTTAACCAGTTCGCTTCTTGCTGCTTTTTAACTAACTAGCTGTTTTCAAGTGAGTCATTACTCAAATCGGATGCGTTAGAAAAATCTTTACAGCAAATCTGCGCCCGCCCATTATTTTTGGCCTGATACAATAATTTATCGGCACGTTCTATAAGGGCTTCTTGGCTACCGCCCGGTTGGGGCATTTCTGTTGCTACACCGATGCTAACGCTGACAACTTTGGCGACGTCCGACTGCTGATGTTCCAGCTTTAAATTTTTTACTGATTGCAATATCCGTTCGGCCATTGTTTTGGCCCCAGTGCCATCGGTGGCGGGTAATATGCAGGCGAACTCTTCGCCACCGTAACGGGCCACAACATCGTAAGAGCGCCTCAACAACGAGCGAATGGCCGCGGCAATGGCTTGTAAACATTGATCGCCCGCTTGGTGGCCGTAAAAATCGTTATAGCGTTTAAAATAATCCACATCAATCATCAGCAGCGATAGGTACATGTTTTCCCGCGCACAGTGGCCGAACGCAGAGTATAAATCCTGATCAAATTTGCGGCGATTAGAAACTCCCGTTAAGCCATCCAATAAGGCTATTGTCCTCAGTTTATCGGCTTGTAACTTTGCGCCTATGTGATTACGTACACGCGCTTGGGTAATCACCTCATTAAAGGGACGATGAATAAAATCCGCCGCGCCTACTTCAAATCCTTTGACTTCGCTTTTTTCATCAAAGTGAGCTGTAACAAAAATCACGGGGATATGACGCAATTGATCGTCTTTTTTGAGCATTTCGCAAACTTGATAGCCGTTTAATTTGGGCATTTCGATATCGAGTAAAATTAAATCTGGCTGCAGTTCTTTCGCTTTAGTTAAAGCGGCTTCGCTATTCATCGTCATGTATATTTCGTAATCTTTGCGAAATATCTCATGCATAATTTGGATATTAATTTTCTGATCGTCGATAACCAGCAACCTTGGACGATAATTATTAGAGTCAACTGAAGGCGTTTGAGTCATTCGATTACATTTCTTCTAGTATATTATCCAAAGTAGAAAGCGCTTCACTAAAGGCCAAACTGTTAATGTGTTCGATTAACACACCCAGTTTTTGTTGTTGGCCGGCCGTCAGTTTGTCGCTCAGTTGTTCGGCCTCGTCCAATGCCTGTAAATTATCCTCTAATAACAGTTGTCGTAATTCTTTTAAATCGTGTTTTAGCTTATCGCCATCAATGCTTTTCGGTTGTTGGCTATTGGTTTGAGCGCTGGGTACTAATGCGGCTAATTCGCGATTGCTCTGATCGATTAATTCCAGCAGCTGCTCAATATCGCTTAGCGAAACCACGGCTTGTGGCAGCGGGGGTTCATCCACTTTAAATTGTGCTTCTAAATTTGCGGCGAATTGCGATAAACCCTTGGCGCCCACCGTGCCGGCAACGCCTTTTATGGTATGCAAGGTGGCTTTAACTTCGGCCGTATTATTGTTTTCTCGCTCGTTTTTTAAGTTCTCTAAATGTTCCATCATATCGGGCAAGAACTTGGGCTGAACTTTAGCCAACACTTTGGGGTTGCCACCAAAACGGGCAATGATGGTTTCGTAGCTATCCAGTAAAGATTCTTGGGTATTTGCGCTATTACTATTTTCACTATTTACGCCATTACTCTTACCAGAATTTTGACGGAATTGATCGGAATCATTGGAATGTGCCATAGACTCACCTCGGACTTGCTCTAAGATAATTGAAATAACCTGCTCTACATTAAAGGGCTTGGTGATGTAACCGTTCATCCCCACCGCTAAACACCGTTGCTTATCTGCGCTCGAAGCATTTGCTGTTAAGGCGATAATGGGTAATTTTGCTTGTCGCTCGTCGGCGCGAATTTGTCGCGTGGCTTCCAAGCCATCAATGTCGGGCATTTGCATATCCATCAGTACAACGTCGAAGGAATTAGCCGATTCGGTAACCGCCTCAACCCCTTCTTTACCATCACTGGCTATGCTCACCAGAGCTCCCGCCTGAGTTAGCAGCTCTCGGGCAATTTGTTGATTTAACGTATTGTCTTCTACGACTAAAATGTGCAAGCCCGATAAATCCTGCCCCGGCGTGTGTTCGGTTTCGGGCCGAATGTCCCGCTCACCAGAGAGTGCTTGGCTTAAAATTTTATACAATTGACTGGAAAGATAAGGCAGCGGCAAAATACAGTCGTCACCGCCCCTACCTTGGCTAATCTCTTGCCCTGGATCGCATAAATAAATGGGTTTGGCTTTTAGTTCAGTCATTATTTGCGTGGTATCGGAGTTTTGAGCCGCGCGCCCATCCAGCATAACAACGTTAAAATGTAATGATTGGCCAGCAACTTCGTTTATCGAATGCACCACCCAGGGCTCAATGTTTAAACTCTGCAAATGCTGTACTAAGAGATTGCGTACGTAGGTATTTTCGTGCATGAGTAACACTTTTAGCGCACTTAAATCTCCGTTGTTTGATGGGTAGCCTGCGGCGGGTGTGCTGTCGACGACCGGCAGTGATAACTCAAACCAGAATCCACTGCCCATCCCCAATTGGCTTTCGAGCTGCAAAGTACCGCCCATTAATTCCACTAAGCGTCGACAAATTGCCAGTCCCAAACCGGTGCCACCAAAGCGACGGGAGGTCGATGCCTCAGCTTGAACAAAGCCTTCGAATAATTTTGACTGTTGCTCATCGCTGATACCAATACCGCTGTCGATAACTTCCACGCATAGATTAACCTTCTCTTGCTGATTGCTAGAAGATTTAATCCGAACAAGTACATAGCCGGTCTCGGTGAATTTTAAGGCATTGCTGGATAGGTTCACTAAAATTTGCAAAAGTCTTAGCGAATCGCCTTTAATGGATTTTGGAATATTAGGTGCAATGTCAAACAGTAATTCCACGCCGGGGTATTTTTCTGTACCAGTGAGCACAACAGCCAGATCCGTTAATAGATCTTCAAGATCAAAAGTGTGCGAATCGATTTCTATTTTTCCGGCTTCAATTTTGGAAAAATCCAAAATATCGTTGAGCAGTGCCAACAGTGATTTGGCGGCAACCTCGGCTTTATTGGCGTAATCTTTTTGCGAGGTATTCAAATGGGTGCGCCGCAACAATTGAATCAACCCCATCACCGCATTCAACGGCGTGCGAATTTCATGGCTCATGTTCGCCAAAAATTGGCTTTTAGCGCGATTGGATTGGTCGGCAACGTCTTTGGCTTCGCGCAATTGCTGTTCGAGCTTAAGTTGCTCGGTAATATCACGGTTAATTCCAGTGATACTGACTAATTCATCTTGTTCGTTGCGATGAAAATAAACGCTGGACGACACGTATTTTATTTGTTCTTCAAAAACTACTCTAAACACCAAATCATAATGGCCAGGCCCACCCAGAGCAGCTTCCATGTTACGTTTTAACTCGGGCTTATCATCGGGATGAATACGCGTTTGGATTAAATCATAAATCTCATTTTCACCAGCACTTTCAGGCAGTTCGTAAATATCGCGCATTACACCATTAACACGCATATGCCTCGTTGCTAAATCCATTGTGGCAATACCCAAATGGGCCAGTTCCGAGGCGCTGGTTAACTGATCGCGCACTTCGATTAATGCACGGTGGCTATTAACCTCGTTGGTAATATCGATTAATAAACCGATAAATCCGCGATGGGAACTGCGACTGTCCCCCAGCGGCGATAACGACAAAGATCCGATAAAATCGCTGCCGTCTTTTTTGCGGTAATGGATGTGTTGTAAACCCAATGCCTTTTGCGAAGCCAAGGTTTTAACCACCGCAAATTCTTCCCGCTTTTGATCGCCGGAGGTTTGCAGGTTGCTGGTAATTTTTTTGAGTTCTTCGGGCTCCAAAAAGTCGACGAAATTTTTAGAACCCAAAACCTCGTCGGCTTCATACCCCAACAGTGATTCGGCACCTCGGTTAAACAAGGTGATGTTACCTTGATTATCCGTGGCTAAAATCGCCACGCTTGAGGCGGCATTTAGCATGGACGTAAATTGTTGCTCAAGCGTATCGCGTTCTTGCTCGATGGCTTTTTGCTCGGTGATGTCCCACCCGAGCGTGGTGAGATAGCCGGTGTGTTGCGTGGCCGGAACCACCACACACTGAAACCACACACAGTGGCCATCGGTATGGCGCAAACAGAGTTCGCCGCGCCAGGTTTTTCCCATTTTTATGTGGTTTTGAATGCTCGGCCATACGTTTTCGCGACAGGCCTCGCTGGCAAAAACCGGCGGCGCGGTGCCAACCAACTGTTCTTGACTCATGCCTAGGGCTCGGCAGTAATTGTCATTAACCTCAACAAGGCTACCATCTGACTTGGCCTTGGAATAAACCATCTGTTCGTCGATGGTGTAGAGCAGATCTTCGTTTTCGCGCGTGACTTCCACCAATTTGCGCCGGTTTTCGACTATTTCGGTAATGTCGTACACGATGATGTATACACCTTTAATGACGTCGTCGCGCATGTCGGGGATAAGGTGGGTTAGCAACTGCACAAATTCGCCTTGAGGGTTGGTGCAGCTTTTTTCGATGAGTTCGCGGTTGCCTTCCAGTGCGCTTTGAATTTTTTCCATGGTTTGCTCCACCATGGCCGGGTGAACAACTTCCGAAATTTGCATGCCCACCAACCGATCCTCCGAGCGGTTAAACATTTTGGCAAAGGCAGTGTTTACCAACGTTAGCTTGAGGTACATGTCCAAATAGCCCACGGCTGGGGGAATGGCATCGAGTAACGTTCTTAAAAAGCGCTTGGAGTTTTCCAACTCTCGGGTACGGGCATTGGCCAGATTTTCCAGCGAGCGATTCATCGCTTCGATTTGTTGATGAGCCACCACCTCATCGCCAACATTGCGAAATACCAGGGCAATGCCCGAGTGCCGGCCCTGACTGATGATGGCCGATATCGACAAAGACACATACACCGTTATGCGATCTTTGCGCAGCCGGCGAGAGCGAAAATTGGAGACTTGTTGCTGATGGCGCACTTGCATCATCAGGCTTTCTTCTTCGTGGCGCAGGCCTTCGGGTACGATCAATACCGACAGCGTTTTGCCCAAAACCTCGTCGCGGTTATAGCCGAATAGATGCTCGGCTCCGTCGTTCCAATCGGTGATTCGGCCCTGTAAATCGGTGGTAACCACGCCATCCGGTGTGGTTTCTACCAGCGCCACCATGCGCCGACGCACGGATTCGGTCTCCATTTTCTGCCAATGATTTTCCACAACTTTGGCAATTAACGCCGCCAACAAAATACTGATGACAGCACCAATGCCCAACACCCAAATGGGCGACAACAAGTGCAGGTGGCTGCGCGCGTTGTCCAGCGCTTGCATTTCCAGCCGCCAAAGACGACCAAAATATTCCTGCTCGATGAAATGGCTGGCCATTACGGGTTTATCGAGACTGGCAGATTGGTACAACAAATTATCGTTTTGGGCCGATCGCTCCGTCAGGCGTAGACGCAAATAACGGCTATCGATGGATACATCGGCTAGGGCCTCGTGGATATCGAGCACCGCAAAGCTCCACCCCAATGCATTCTGGCGACGATAAACTTGCTCGGAAGGCGTAATACCTTGCGGGTAAATCGGTTTGGCTAACAGCAAATAGCCATTTTGCCCACCGCCCAGCCATTGCCCGGAATTCACAAAGCGCACCGTGCCGCGCAACATGGCGTCACGCAGTGTACGGCGACTGTCGGCATCGGTGGCCAAATCCACCCCTAACAGCGCCTGATTTTCGGTTAACGGTTCAATGTGCCGAATGACATAGTGTTCTTCAAAGTTGGCTGGATCTTGCTTGAGCGAAAAGGCCTCGTAACCATCGGCTTTTACCTGCTCAACAAATTGCTGTAATTGATTGGCCTCGACTCTCTGTATGAAGCCAAAGCCCTGCACTCCGGGGTAGTCGGTGGTGAGTGACTGAACGTTGGCAAAGGACTCAAACTGCGGGCGGTGAATGCCTTCCTCTCCGGATGCCAACACCGCCGCTGCTACGCCATTGAGGCCATAACCACAGCTGCCCAACCGCGCGGCAATCTGGCTGGCAGTTTGGCGTGTTTGTGCGCCCAAATGATCATTGATGGCCGAATGGTTGTACAACATCGTCCACCAAGTCAGCGCGCCAGAAATGGCGATACCAATGGCCAGAACTGCAATCGACCAAACAGAAGAAGAATGTCGGGATAAAGTGCCTATCATGAATCCTATTCTTTAGCGTATACCTTGCTTAAGACTGGCAAAATTTACGCAGTTTTCCACTTTTTACACGCAAGTGGGCTAATAAACTTCGTTTGTTATTTCAGAAGCTTATTTGGCACAAATAGGAGTTCGAAAACTTTGTTTACTAAAGGCTAAACGACGTTAAAAACTAAAAAGAACGCATTAAAAGAAATAAGTGGCAATTGAAAGAAAAGTAAAAAAAGCCCCTAATTTTTGAGGGCTTTTGGAAGCGCAGATTAACGCATCCCTGAGTTAATCAGCGCTTCCTCTATTTTAGCTAATAAAAAGTTTTAAGAGGCCGGAGATTCCGATTCGCCATCGGCTACATTTTGCTCTGCTGAGTCGTTGTTGTCGTTATCCAGCTCGGCAGTCTCTTCCTGCACTTGCAAACCCAGAGCGGTGGCGGCAGCCATTTGTTTAAATGGGTACTGATTGACCGAGAATAAAATGGTGTTATCAGAGCGCGTCGCCCAGTATTGATCGCCATCGCTGGCCAACACCAGGGTATAGGTGCCCTCTCCGCCGGTGACTTTAAGCTCTGTAATTTCGGCGTCGTCGCTGATGGGCGACTCGGCAATGCCCGTGACTCGCAAATCGCCAATCACACGCACCAGTTGGTTTACCTTGGCTTCGTCGTGTGGCGTAACGGTTTCGTCCAACAACAACTGCCAATCAACACCAATCTTGGTCAGCGTAAAGTCTTCGCCTTCCACCTGCCGCAGATCATCCACCGCCAGCAGCGATTTATCCAACCAGTGCTCGGGCTCCACGGGAAAATCAAAGCTGTTTAGCTCCAGCGAGTAGACCGGGTCTTCGTCCAGTAC
>CAYFFE010000136.1:0-8761 GCA_964342265.1 uncultured Cellvibrionaceae bacterium
CATTTTCAATTACCGCACGGCGATTAACTCAGGGATGAGTTAATCAGAGTTTCCTGTAATAAATAAATCTTGGACTTAATCCATGGATAAAAACGCGATAAACGACTTGGCTATTAAACCGGCTAATTAAATCAGAGCCATTACGCAGGATTGGTTAACTCACCCCATAAATCGTGTTCGTCCGACTGAAAAATTCTAACCCAGCACATATCGCCCGGTGTTAATTCGGTTTCGCCGTTTAAGTACACCATGCCGTCGATTTCTGGTGCATCGGCTTTGGTGCGGCCAATAGCGCCTTCCTCGTCGACCTCGTCGATGAGCACTTCCACCACTTGGCCGATTTTTCGCTTTAAGCGTTCCGTCGAGATTTTGGCTTGCACCGCCATAAAGCGAGCTTTGCGCTCTTCTTTAATCGCTTCGGGCACGGGATCGTCCAAATCGTTGGCTTTGGCTCCGTCCACTGGTGAATAGGTAAAGCAACCCACACGATCCAGTTGGGCTTGCTCTAAAAAGTCCAGCAGCATCTGAAAATCTTCCTCGGTTTCGCCGGGAAAGCCAACAATAAAGGTGGAGCGAATGGTGAGATCGGGGCAGATTTCTCGCCAATGCTTGATGCGCTCCAAGACTTTTTCGGCGTGGGCCGGGCGTTTCATGGCGGCCAGTATTTTGGGGCTGGCGTGCTGAAAGGGAATGTCCAGGTAGGGCAAAATACGGCCCTCGGCCATCAGTGGAATAACTTTATCCACGTGTGGATAAGGATAAACATAGTGCAATCGCACCCACACGCCCATTTGGCCCAGTGCGTCGGCTAAATCGAGCATACGGGTTTCGCGGGCTTCGATTAAATCGAGTTTGTATTTGGTATCAACGCCGTAGGCGCTGGTGTCTTGGGAGATGACCAATAATTCTTGCACGCCACCCTCAACCAGTTGTCGTGCTTCGGTTAATACATCGTGCAGAGGCCGGCTGACTAAGTCGCCGCGCATATTGGGGATAATGCAAAAAGTGCAGCGATGGTTGCAACCCTCGGAAATTTTTAAATAAGCGTAGTGTTGGGGCGTTAGTTTGATACCTTGCGGCGGTACTAAATCCACCAACGGATTGTGTTCGCGCGGCTCGGCAGGCACGTATTGATGCACGGCATCCATTACTTGCGTGTAATCAGCAGGCCCGCTCACGCTGAGTACCGAAGGGTGCGCGGCTTTAATGGCCTCGGCATCGCTGCCCTTGCCCATACAGCCGGTGACGATGACTTTGCCGTTCTCGTGCAGGGCTTCGCCAATGGCATCCAGCGACTCCTGCTTGGCGGCATCAATAAAGCCGCAGGTATTTACCACAACCACATCGGCGTCTTCGTAGCTCGGGGTAATGTCGTAGCCGTCGGTTTTCAATTGCGTGAGAATGCGCTCCGAGTCCACAAGGGCTTTGGGGCATCCAAGGCTAACAAATCCGACTTTCTTTTGGCTCATACAAAATTCTCACTGGGCACGGTGTAAAAGGTGAGCAATTGTATTACAGCCGGTGCCGCTTATCGAACAGAGTGTGCTAATAAATGGGAAAGAGGTTGTCGCTCACGCTAGGGCCTAATGGGTGTTAACAGGCCCTAGTGAACGTGGTGAGCGACAAAAGGCGAGGGTCAGGGGCAGTAGAGACTTGTCGCTAGATCGTGAATGACTTAATGGCGATGCCAACAATGGCCAAAAAGCCAACGATAAAGGTTAAAAACCGGAAAATACCGAGATTCGCGATATAAAAAATTGGGTGCAGAATGCGAGAGGCTAGATACACCAAAGCCAACGTGGCCAACTCCGCACTGGGCACATTTTGTTGATCGGCTATAAACAGCGCGGCCAAGTAGATAATCGCAGCTTCCCAGGCGTTACTTTGGGCGTGAACAAGTCGCTGGCCAGCTCCTCTTAACTGAGTTGCCTGTTGCCGGGGATTGTTTAAATCCATAAATGATAATTGCTTGATGCGTACAGGAATAGAGATAAGCGCCATGGCAACAGGCAGAAGAATTAGCGCGGCCAGTACATAAAGGGTAGTCATTGTTGTGACCTCTACAGCGTTGGTTATTATAAAAGCTTGCAATCAACGAGTATGGCTCTACGCGCCACACCCTTAAAAGCAAAAGGGATTTATCTCAGTGATTAATAAATTCTATTAAAAAAGGAGCACAGCTTGTGGTGGTTAATTTACCCAAAAGGCGTGAATCAAGCATTACTAATTGGATTCATCGGAGGGATTTGGATTAATCAGAGGGTTCTTTAAGTTAAGGTAAAAAGTAAAGGTAAAATAAGTCACGGTAAAATTTACACTGAATTAAAAATATTCAAAGTTGTAAACAATAGAAAATATAAATAATCGATGATGTATATATTCTTATGTGAATATAAATGCTTCTTAGGTAGGAGTTTAAGCGAAAGGTTAGAGCGGCCGCGGTAAATTTTGGTCCGGCTAAAAGCCGGACCCTTTAACTAAGCGCTCGAATGTTCAGTCAAAAAAATTGTTAACAGACAACTCGGTCAAACAGGCCCTAGTCTTCATCGTGGCCAATTAATTCTTTGTAGTAGAGTTGTTCTTCCATACGTTTTCGAATTTCAGACAAGATCACTTCGTCCAAAATAACATCCAAAAACGGTGGGTTTACCACACTGGATGACGGTGGAATGCCCAAAATTGCGCTAAAACATTTTGAGAAATGCGCTGTACTGGCAAAGCCCGCACCGAGCGCGGCCTCGGTAACAGAATAACCCAAACACAAATAAACCATGCCCACATGTACCCGGCGTCGAATTCGATACCGAGTAATGGGAATACCAATTTGAGATTTAAACAGCTTAACCAACCGCGACTCAGACAAATGCACCGTCTCGGCCAGCTCTTCTACAGAAACATTTTCTCGTACTGTGTCTTCAATGTGTTTTAAAACCTTAACTACCCGCGGATCAAAATTAAAATAGACCTTATTTTTTAGCGGGCCCGGCAGAATAATATCGTCCAGCATTTGATAGGTTTCTCTGGAGTTAAACCGGTTTTCTTGTATGTATGTTAATTTTTCAATGATTTTATCTTCATCTTTGTGATGGAAAAAATTCTTTTCAATTTCCAACTGCATTTGATCTTTTACGGCAAAGTAGTCTTGGCCAATGGAATTTAAATGGCAAATGGCGATAATGGAATTGGTGGATTCCACAGATTTCATGGGTATATCAATACCCGCGCGCAGCAACACGGACTTAAATGTTACAGATTGTCCGTTTTCAAAGTGCCGGGTGATCTCACCGTCGAGGCAGACCAATAGCTGGTCTGAACCCGTGGTAAAGTCACGCGCTGCAACATGTTTTGTGCCTAAAAATAAACCTCGATCTCGCCACAAATATAGCTTAGATACTACAGAAGTCATTTGGCGCTCCTACTCAGTTATGGTTACGGTTGCTACCTCATTAGTATCGTGTTTTCCAACGCTGAAGTACTACATGCCA
The DNA here is from genome assembly GCA_964342265.1 of uncultured Cellvibrionaceae bacterium. GTDB lineage: Bacteria > Pseudomonadota > Gammaproteobacteria > Pseudomonadales > Cellvibrionaceae > Halioxenophilus. The sequence continues at coordinate 3,486 of CAYFFE010000136.1, forward strand.
CAGCAATAGTGTGGCTAAAACCATCCAAGCAATAACAAGAACTAACTTCGGGTGTTGATTAAAAAAAGTGGTGCTATATTCCGGCGCGATCGGTACGTTAACTAAGTAACCGCCCGCTTGATGATGCGGTGTTTCAAAAATAACCTCGCCGAGCGCATTAACGGCAATTGACGGGCCGTTATTCACAACATGTACCAACGGCATTCGGTTTTCAACCGTGCGCAGTATCGAGGTGTTAACGTGCTGTCGCGGTTGATGGCTATCGCCAAACCAGGCATCGCTTGATAGCGTTACCATGAGTGGATTGGGTGAGCCCTCTTCAGTTAAAGCGGCGGCGTTGGCGCTAAAATCGGGGAAGATAACCTCATAACACACTAGCGGAACAATCGAAAAGAGCGTGTTGGTAAATACTTTTTGTTGCTTACCGGCGTAAATTTCTTTAAAGAAATCCCCTAAATAGCTGCGCAAAAAGTTGTGTAGAAACGGAAGGTTGCTAACTACCGGCAGAGATTCGCCCACCGCGATTCGTTTCATCTTTTGGTAAGACTGAAACGCTTTATTATTAGGCGATAAAAGAACGGCAGTGTTATAACTGCCCAGTCTTTCCGAACCATTATCTGCAAAGATAGGGTCCATATCCTGAAACACAAGCGGTACACCGAGTGTGTCGATGGTATTTTGGTAGGCTTTGGCAACGTGTGGTTCGGTAAAGAACGATTTTGTTTTACCCTCGGGCCATAAAACCAATTCGGCACCACTGTTGGCTAACTGTTCGGTCATGGCCATTTCGGGTGGGTAGGCCAAGCTGAAACCGGGATAGGGTTTGTTCTTGCCCAGTATGGGGGGCTCATTGGACTGCACAATACCAATGGTTTTTTGTGGCCATTGGCTTTGGCTGTGCGACCAATGGACTTGTAAAAAAGCCCCGGTGGCAAACCACACAAATAAAATAGCAATAGAGCTACCTAACACGACCCTGCGCTTATTTCTGGTTATTACACTGTATACGGCAACACTGCTAATAGCGATTACCCAATCGAGGCCGTATACGCCGGTTAATTCTATCGACTGTAACGCCAGTACAAACTGGCTTTGACTCTCGCCAAGTTGAACGGAAAACAGTGCCGGAAATCCGGCATGGAAGACAACAACCAGTGGTGGGAAGAAAACAACTGGGTGAAGTTTGGAATATTTTTTTATTATCGCAAAGGTCAACAGCATAAGTGCTTGCAATTGCGCACTGTAGAGCCAAAACACCAGTGAGAAAATCAAGCAAGTTAGGGGGCTGTAGCCCTTAAACAGAAATACAAAATCGGTAATCCAGTACAGGCTAATCGTATAGCATACCAAGCCACAAATAAGCCCTAAGAAATAACAGCGTTTCGCAGAACTTTGATGGCAAGCGCATAACAACGGTACCCATGCAATCCATGTGATTATAAAAAGCTCGGGAAAAATAAAAGGCAGCCCTATCATTGCGCCACTGGCGGCGGCACAAACAATCTGCAACCACAACGATGGCGTTGTGTTCGACTGGCTAGACGCACTGGTCGTGTTGGCTGTTGTAAGCGGCACCGCTAAGCTCGTCATTAATGGTTACCTATTGAAATCCGTCGCGATTAGATTCAGATTGTTGATCCTGTGTTACTCGGTTGAGGGGTAAATTTTCTGATTGTTGTTGTAACTCTGCCGACTTGTCGCTTAAGTTTTTTATCCTGGATAGCAAATAATTGGTTAGGCGATTACTCTTATTGAACATCAGTGCAGCTATTTCCGGCCCAAATAGTTCGACTTGTAATTGTTCTTGCTGTTGTTGCTGTTCCATTTTTTGGGCAACACTAAGGGGAGCATTATGATTGCTTTGCTCAATCGCTCGCCGATACGCGCAGTAATTTTTAAACACCATTGCTAAAGAGTCCGAAGCCGGTTTCGGGAGCGTTTTAGTAATTAATACAGCCACTCTGTCTTCTACCGCTTTGTTGGTATGGGCAGAGATTTCTTGCAGCAAATACTCCAACCGTTTAGCGGTTTTGTGTCCAATAATGAGTTGATTGCGATCGTCCACCGGAAAACGGGTAATAATGGCTTCGGCTTCAGTAAAATCGAACGACCATTGTGCTCTGGAAATGGTTTCAAAATCCGGTGCGGTGGCGTTGTCTACGTGGGGTGACCGCCAGTCATTAATGCGGAACTTAACTTCATTGGTGGCTTTGTAGTTTTCCACCTGTGCCAGTCGATACCAAACGAGTGCAATCATAAAAACCAACATAAGGCCCAATGTTGCCAAGGTAAGAGCACTCGCTTTTGAAATGGGCATTAGCGTTCACTGCCTTCCCCAAGGAAGTGTTGTGCTTTTTGGCGTTCGTCTGCGGTGAAGAAGCGCTCGGTCAGTTCGCTTATTTGTTGTTGTTTTTGTTGCTCAGAAATACCGGCGTTGAGTATTTGTTGTTTTTGCGCGTTGTAATCGGCATACCGGTTATCCCAATCGTAGATCTCCGGTTTGTCTTTTTTATTGTACTCGGCGGTTAATTCTTCTTTGAGTTTTTTCTTTTCTTCGTCGCTAAGATCCTGTCGCTTATCCACCGACATCATCTCAAGCATGTGATTGACTGTTTTATTTTGTTCTGCAAACAGCTCATCCGCCACCTCTTTGCCCAAATACAGCTCGCGCAAGTTGGCGACTTCTTGCATGTGTGTTGCGTGATCCAAAAGAACACCTGTGTCTTTGTGCAGCTCGGTAAATTCTTTATGGGCTTGCACGTATTCGTAATAATTTTCGACAAGTTGTGCGGTTTGCTCGCCGGCAGGGCTGGGTAGGCTTTCTGAAATAATATCTTTAATCAGCACTAAATCGCTCTCAGACAACAGCAGGTCGTGGCGATTTAACGCTCTGTTGAGTGACTTTAGCGCAGAGTCATCAATAATAATTTCGCCAGATTCTGATATTTTAACTTCCTGCAAGCCGTCATAAATAACGGCCATGTCGATTGGCTGCGTAAGTTCTTCTTCAGATTCTTCTGCTTTTTCGCCCGGTGTAACGTCTTTGTTATCGGATTGAACGGTAGTTTTTGCTTTGGGTTGCCACTCACTGCCAACCGTTTTTGTTTTAGGCGCAGACTCGGTTGCACCCTGAGAGTTGGTTTGACGTTCAGTCAATTCGTATTGCGCGGGTGCAGCATTTTGTGGGGTGCTTGATGGTTTGCTGGGCCATAGGAAATACACTCCCACCAACACAACACAGGGAACGGCTATATAAACAATTTTATTAACAGCACGCATTTTATTTGTGCTCATCGGTACGTTGCTCTGATTTTTATTACTCTAATTATTATGTAACTGAGCCAGTTTTGTTATGGCTTATTGTTATTTAAATTTCGCTATATATGTATAAATTTTTTATTATATTTTGTTTCATTTAGGGGCGTTGAGAGTACGCTAAGTAGTTAATAATAGAATGACAAAAACGTCCATTTTGAGTTGCAGAAGCGATCGTTCCGATATGGGGTGCCAGATTTGGTGGGAATGCTGGGGCACGTTGAGGGCTTGCTTACAGACGTCTATATAAACCCAATAGAGGATGACTGGGTAATTTTATCCTAAGAGTCGTGCCTGATTGAGTATTAATGGGCCGGATTTGGGTATAGTGGTTTTATAATCTCGCGAGGCGATGCCGCCTGTGGGTATGAGTACCGCCTTCACGCTTAAACGCTTTAGGCAAGGCTTTACTGTGTGTTTTAAGTCCTGTCTTTTTCCCTTTAGCCCCATATCGATGACTTTTTAGCGGTCTTATCTTTTATAGCTAGTGCGTTTGCCGACTTAGATTTTTGTGTCTTTAGATTTTGTGCGTCTAGATTTTTTGCCCCTAGATTTTGTTGCTGGAGTACGGGTTGTACAAAACTTGTTTGTTTGTGTGCAAATAATTAGTGTTTTTATTATTAGCTCGTTAAGCAAATGATTTAGATTATAAAATATAGCGTTTCCCTTAAGCTATTTGGTGCAGCGATTGAAAGGGTTCAGCAAACAAAACTTGCGTGCCAAACCTTGATGCAAAAACTTTATAAAGGTGCGAAAAGTAAGTAGTTGTTACAAAAGTTTATCAGTCTTTAGGTTCTATCATTCGCTGGTCTTTTCTTTTTTGACTAATTTATTTTTCGTCAACTGATATTAAAGACGTTGGTTGCAGTAATGTGATTAAGTCAACAATATGAAAATCTGTCACCCGTCTTAATTAAGTCTTTTGGTTGAGTTTTGTTACCGATTAATTTGATCTGTTTTCATCAAAAATTGTTTTTGAGTCATAAAGTCTGTTATCACTACAACTGCTAACTTTGGCATGCGATGAGATTTTTGTCATAAATGGTGATAAAAGATGGCGCCGAACGCGAAGCGGAGTTAGTTGGTGTTTGAAAATTGTTCAGCTTGTTGGGCGGACCGTCTAAAACTCACTTTTTAAAGAGTGCTGATTCGTGAAAGTGGGATTGAAGTGGCGGTGATAAATTTTCCGCGCTTTCTGAGGTTTTCCATAAAAATAATATTTGGTTAACGAGTTTTTTGAAAAGCTATTATCTTTCTATAATTAATTTTTAAATTAGGCTATTTGATTTTTAAAAATAGAAAGGGCGTTAATTTTTCAGTAGTAAAAACCACCGACCGAGTACGACAGCTTGAAGGTAAAAAACCTGGAAGCGCAGTTTCGTAAACGATGGATCAATAATTAATTTTAAAGGTACTACCATGAAAAACTTCGCATTAAAAAGTTTGACTCTGGCAGCCAGCTTGGCATTTTCATTTACCGTTATGGCTGAAGAGCCAGACGGCAGCACTCCTGATTGCACGGCTAACTGCGGTTATGAGCGTGGTCCTAACCCAACGTTGTCTGCTCTAGACGACGATCGCGGTCCTTTTCGTGTAGATGACTACAGCGTTTCTTCTTTCGTTTCTGGTTTTGGTGGCGGTACCGTTCACTACCCAACCAACACCACTGGCACCATGGGGATTATTGCGGTAATTCCTGGTTATGTTTCTTTCGAAAACTCTATCGAGTGGTGGGGTCCTCGTCTTGCCTCTCACGGTTTTATCGTTATTACCATCGATACCAACACCATTTACGATTATCCTGATAGTCGCGCCCGCCAGCTAGAAGCTGCTTTGGACTACTTAGTTGACGAAGGTGAGTCTGCGTTTAGCCCAATTTCTGGCATGGTTGACCCAACTCGCCGCGGTGTAATCGGTTGGTCTATAGGCGGCGGTTCGCTTAAGCTTTCTTCAGATGATCC
>CAYFFE010000137.1:0-8614 GCA_964342265.1 uncultured Cellvibrionaceae bacterium
CTCTGATTAACTCATCCCTGAGTTAATCGCCGCACGGTAATTGAAAATGTCATTTCCAATTACCTCACAAAATTAATTGCTTGCGCACATTGATTTTGCCTGCACTTCCCTGTGCAGGAGGAACCTCTGGGTTAATCAGAGGTTCCTATATTCTCACCGGAAGATAAGTAAACTCAACACCGAGCCTGTATATTTATTTTATGGGCTCTTATCTTTTTTAAAGTTTAAATGCTTTTGATAATTCTCCCGGTATTTGTGCTCTCCCATCACTTCTATATTTCTGCTCATAAAGTCGCTGAGTGATTCCGCTAATTCTGCGTCTCTCATTACGACCGCAAACGCTTCCACACTCGACAAGGCCTCAGCATTCGGCACTTTACGCAATAAATAATTAGAAATTTTTTCTGGCTTAATGGCTATTTTGGGTAAACTCCTAAGCCATGGGTTTATCTGCAGTATTTTTCTAGCCTTACGCCAGGTAGCATCTATTAAAATAATGGTTAAATTACTCTGCGTATCGATCCCTGCTAAGTCGGCATCATCGCCGGGAAATAAAAGTGCTAAATTATTTGATCGAATGGGGTCAAACGATTCACCATCTTTTACCAAAACCGCAGGGTAGCGCTGTTTTATCAGAGAAACCGTCGACAAGGTTTTTTTCCGCTCGCTTGAGTGGCGAAGAATAACAACCGGCGGCGCGGTGAGGATGGGGGAAATAGCTGCACAACCACACACCCGTTTGGGCAAACCACAGCCAAAACAATAGCGTGCTGCCTCGATAGGGTGGTGATAAATGGCAGTGCGCTTTACTTTGCTTTCGTGCAGATGCAAACGCACGCCGATTATTTTTCCCTCTTTACTGGTATGTAACTCAATGTAGCGCTTGGCCAAACCCTCTTGGTATTTAGTGGAATCAATAACGCAAACTCGATAACGGTCGTCTTCGATATTTTCAGGCTCTCCGGCAATTAATAACACATGGCCGGTATCGCCCGATTTGGGTAAAACGTCTTTGCGCCATGCCAATATGCTGCCACTTTTTAATTGGCTAATATGATTACTACCAATTTCTTGCAATACCGAAAAATAATGCACCGCCTTGGGTTGTTGGCACTGGTAAGGATTGGGAATTTTTAACATCGAGAACAGTAAAGTAATAAACCCAGAACAGTCGCAATGAATTACCGACGGCGATAAAACGGCTTGTCGCGAGAAGGCCTTGTCTTGCAACGTTAACCAAGAGTTGGCGAGTTCTACTGCGTTTAACACTATGCTTTCTACACCTTCCGTTATTTACGCTTTAATTGAAATTGAGTGTTTGGTGTTTGGTGTTTGGTGTTTGGCTAGCCACACTCAATGCGATTTTTAACGATCCAATTTATCACAGCTAAACCAAAAGTGAGCGCCAACCGCAGCCCGTCTATCGCAACCCCTCTATCGCAGCCCTGCGTGTACGGTGGCCTGATAATTTTGTCACACCACGATCGCCCAACCTGTCAATACTACCAGCCCTCTTCAGCCATACCTGACAGCACCAACAGGCCTTCGCAAGCCACACCTGTAACCAACGACAGGATGATCAAATAATAATCAGCACATTCGTTACAGTTTTACTATCAACCGACCTGTAAGAACCAACACTCACCACGTATCGACACCTGCATTTCTTACAGGTTAGCCAGTTACTACCTGCTGAAAATGTCAGTATACCTAATTAACCACCTGTTACTTTAGGCAGAACTTTTTCTTTTCCTTGTAATATTTGATGATATTTTGATCAATATTTGAGTTGTTAATGAGTTTTTCCCATCTTGCGGCACAAGGCTACGTCTCCTTCATTGACATTAATAGTAGATCGGTCTATTTTATAACAATCATTCAAAACACTATTTTATGTTGAGCTTGCAGCCCTTTGATGTCCGGCAGTATTGAATTGATGAAAAATTAGCCAGTCGCCATGCAAGTTCAAAGCTTAGCGAGATCGGCTTCATCAACAAAGGCCTGTAACGCCACCAAGCCACCCCCCAAAAAATATCGCCCCTAAACAAAATTACGATTATGGCCAGAACCAAAGATACAAAAACCTACGACGACACCAAAACGCGGCTGCTCAGTATTGGCATGGAATTAATTCGCTCACGCAGTTTTGCAAGTGTCGGCATTAACGATGTGCTCGCCGAAAGCCAAGTACCACGAGGATCGTTTTATCATTATTTTGCCAGCAAAGAAGCGTTTGGCTTGGCCGTGGCGGAGTTTTACCACAGCCAACAAATGGCCAGCGCACAACGCATTCTTCGCGATAACGACACCCCACCGTTCGAACGAGTGCGACAATTTTTTAAAAAAGCCAATGAAGAATTCGTGCGCCGCAATTACGCCGATGGCTGTTTGATGTGCAATTTATCGGTGGAATTGGCGGATTCCCACCCCGCTTTTCAAGAAGCCCTAGAACAACACTGGCGCGCTTTAGCCAGAGTATTGGCCGAGTGTTTGGAAGACACCAACCTCTACGCATTGGGGCTTGGTCACTTGACCGCACGCGAGGCGGCGGACTGGCTGTTAAATGCGTGGAGTGGCGCTTTGGTACGCATGAAAGCAACGCGCAGTGGCGAACCGCTGAAATTATTTGAAAAAACCTTATTCACCACACCAAGGGGAGTTTGATGTAATGCCTAATAATGTATTAATCACCGGAGCCAGCCGCGGCATCGAATTTTTAACAGCTAAAACATTGGCCCGCGCCGGCCATCACGTTATCGCATCGATGCGCGATGTGGATGGAGCCAATTCATTCAATGCCCAACAGCTTTTAGGCGGGCCCCAAAAAACTACGCCCCGCGATAAAGCAGTTTTAAACCCATAAAAAACAGCGGCTAACCCTTAGCTTGGCAAGCCGCCGTTTTTTATCGACAAGAATTTATAAAGTCTTTAAATACTCGATAAGAGCATACCGTTCATCGGCACTTAATTCAGGCCCAACCACACCTTCTTCTTGATTCCACCATTGGCTATTGTCCACGTAACGACTGGAAAATTCATGGCCTAGATTGCTGTTACCTGCAATCGCCGTGTTTAACAAAAAATAACCCTGGCCACTGTATTTTTTGCCTTTGCGCACCCATTTTTTTAATTTTTTCTCGTTGCTGGCATCATAGCTTAAACCCAGTTTTTGCGGATCAAACGCTATATCGCCCAATTCGAACACATCGGGGCGCTCTTCTGGCGGCGACAATAAATGGAACACTGTTGGCACCGAGCCATTGTGTAAAAACGGAGCCGTGGCCCACACGCCATTTAATGGTCGCGCTTTGTAACCCTGCCCGGCTTGCAAACAGTTAGGGCGCCCTTCTAAGTAAACCGCTTGTTGATCTTCGGGAATGTAGTTTTCCTCAAACCAAGTATCGTTTACCTGCTGAACAATACCCCCCAGTGCAAGCGCAAAACTGATGTCTGGGCCGTCTTCGATGGTAACAGTTACTAGCGAGGGGCTATCTTTCGAGGGTGGTACCGAGCGATCTTCCGGCCAGGAAGGATTGTACGGATCATCGGGTAATTGCGGGGCCAGAGTGCAAACTTCGGTATCAATACCCATACCTTTAGTGTTGGTCGATTTGCTGCCGTTGCCAATTCCCGCAGTATTAACGGTGCGATGAGTCAAAATATTACCCTGGGCCGGGTCGGTTCCCACTTGCGCTTGAGGAATTATGTTGACGTTTAATAATTTTTGTTCAACCGTGCGCTGCTCACCGTCTTCGTCGTAATAGGTGATGTTGTAAAAATAATTCCAAAATTCATCGGTATTGGGTGCCGGTAAGTGGCATTCCTGGCAATGCTGGCGGTAAAGATCTGCGCCTTTATTGGCAAGTTGCTGATCAATCGGCGGTAAAGACTCAGGCCAGGGTGGCGATTGCAAACCGTTAAACGCGTTATCTTTTGTGGGATCGGTGCCACCCAACGAACGTTCAATCCACAGCAAGTTATCCACCGCCACCGACGAACTGAAACGTTTTTCCGATTTCGGCACAATACTATTTACGTAAGCACTCACGCCCATAGCCTCTCCGGTATTGCGCACCAACGGATTCATAATCGAGCCGTCGTATTGCACCCAATCAAACCAAGAGGAGGTCCAAATGTGAGGAAAATTAACCGGCGCATTAATGGCCACATAATTTTCGAATCGATTGGTATCCAAGGCAAAAACCTGGTTGCCAATACGGTTTAGTGCGTCTAAACGCCCAAAACCTTCTACAACATCCACTTCGCCCGGCAGAGTGGCCAACAAAGCCACCATGTTTTCCAACTCTTGAGCCAAAGCCAATAAATTGCCATCGCTGTTGGCATCGGGGCCCAACACATTGTTAGCAAAACGCTTAAAGCGCGCGCCCATCAACGGCACTTTTGATGAGACCAAGGTCTGGCCGATGGCCGCGCCCAACCCTTGAGTAAATTGCCCCAAATCCACAGTTGCCGGGCCGCCCTCAATAATGTATTCGGTATCGCCGTAAATAATATGGCCGGTGTGGCAAGCCGCGCAGTTAAATCCCACGGCGGTAACTTTATCGTTTAAACCCGGCAAGCTTTGAAACGGCGTGGTGGCGAAACCGACCGGCAAACCGTGGGGGTTTTTATTACTTACTGCACCTTCGATAAAACCAAAGCGTAAAATGTATTCGTTATCGACGAACTTAGCTTTTTTGCTAAACGGCAGCGACCACAAACTGTCCACCGGTTGCTCCAGCGCCAGCAACCATTTGAGAGGAATTGGCAGTGTGCGAGTACCTTGGGTGAGATGATGATATTTATTGCGCAGCCCCACATCCCAATTTTGCTCCGGCCATACGCGCTGTTCGGCGCGCTGAACCGAGGGCAGTTGTGGTGGTGTTAAGCCATCGACAATAGCGCCCACTTTGGGGCCGTTTAAAAAACTGATAATAACAATAAGCACTATCAGCAGTATTAATCCCCCAAAAATTCGAAACTTCCAACTGTTGAGTAAAGTATTGAGTAACGTGCTACCTAAGGCCGCCATGCCATTATCCTTTTTGTTATTTGCCATTTTTATTGGAAGCTTTGAATCTATCAGAATTTTGTTAACTTATTAAGGGTTATTATCAATACATTGTTGGTAGTCCTAACGGGCCTCGTACAATGTTCACACCTCTCCCATTGAGTCTATACCGAGTTACTCCAAAGCAGAGCTGCATAACTTTTTTCAATAAATCGACCATCATTCCAAACCAATAAAGTCTGAAATGCTTAAAACAAAGAGGCTCAAAACAAAAAGGGGCGCCGAAGCGCCCAAAAGGGGGAGAGAAGCTAGGAATTTACAACGACGATTGCGATTAAAACACTTCGTGCGGACCAAACACTTCGTAATGAATACGTTCGGGCTCTACGCCTAACGTGGCCAACTGCTGCTTAGCAAATTGCATAAACGGCACCGGCCCGCACAGGTAAAAATCCGCTTGGCTAATGGGTAAATTGGCTTCCACCTGGGTTAAATCCAGTAAACCGTGAAACGTATTTTCCCGCTCCACTCGATCGGATTTGTACCAAACAAAGCTTTTTACTTGTTCGTGGATCTGGGCCTTTTGGCTTAAAAACTCCGCGAAGCTGTGCTGCTCGTTATTTTCGCAGGCGTGTAAAAAATACACGGGTTGATCGTAACCAGATTCCGTTAGGTGATCCAGCATCGCCGCCATGGGAGTAATACCCACGCCCGCAGAAATTAACACCACGGGCTTTTGCCGATCGACAAAATAAAAATCACCGGAAGGTGGAAACAAATCAATAACATCGCCCAAACGTAAGCCATCGTGCAGATAATTCGAAACAATACCTGGCACGCCTTCCACCTCACGCTTTACCGAAATCTGATAAGTGCGCCCATTGGCTTTATTCGACAGGGAATACTGACGAATTTCCTGGTAGGGATGATTTTTGATATTTAATTTAAGGCTGATGTACTGCCCTGGCTCGTAGTGTTTTACCGGTTGTTTATCCAATGGCTCAAACACCAAACTTTTTACTAATTCGGATTCCATGCGTTTTTCGATTAATCGAAAGGGTCGAGCCCCCTGCCAGCCGCCATTAGTGCTGGCATTTAAATGGTAAATGCTGCCTTCCTTTTCGATAAAAAAGCCCGCCAACACTGCGTAAGCTTTGCGCCACACATCGGCCACCTCCGGTGGAAAGTCCTTACCACCCAACTCCGAGAGTGTGTTAATTAAGTGATAACCCACAATATCGTAATGCTCGGGCTGAATGTCAAAACCAACGTGCTTGTTGGCGATCCGCGATATGGCGCTCTCTAGTACCGACGGATCTTCGATGTGTCGAGCGTAGGCCGCCACCGCCTCAAACAAGGCCACAGGCTGTTTGCCGGAATGCTGGTGGCTTAAATTAAAGACGTTTTTTAACTCCGGATTATGCTCAAACAAACGTTCGTAAAAATGTTTGGTGAGCGTTGGCCCGGCGGCCTCCAACAGGGGAACCGTTTTTTTAACCGTGGCGATTTCTTGTTCGTTTAACATAAACACTCCTTGGGGATCGTAACAATGCTCGCGAGAACTCACAGCGAATGCTGTCTTTTAAAAATGCGGAAAATTAACTGTCGATTGCGCCATTAAGCTGACTTTTGTTGGCAGCCCGTTGAGCTTGGTTATCGATTTCGTAACACGCCGCTAGCCGCAGCACATAGCCGAGCTTTACCAGCGCCGCCATAACCATGATGCCGATGTGCACCACCACCAGTGTTGCGATGGACAGATGCGCCTCCATCCAATAAGCCATCACCGCACACGCGACCATGCCGACAATGGCAATCGACAAAATCGCATCGCCTACGAGAATCAATAACCGATAGGGAAACTGCTTGAGGGGCTGACTGAGTTGAACGGTATTGTTGGCCACGGGATTGCTCCTTTTGCTGGGTTACACCCTAACAATACAAGCTGCGAGCCAAGTTTATTTTTTATAATTATTTCAATAGGTTACTATGTTATTGAGCGCCGAAAGAGTCATTTTGACTACACTTTAAAACTTGTTAAAACCACTCTTAGTTAGTCATAATGACACAGATCAAATCACAGTGACCTTTTTCAATTACCGTCAATTACCGTGCGGCGATTAACTCAGGGATGAATTAATCAGAGCTTACGATAGGTTTTACCATGACCGACATTTCACCAACGGCACTGGTCGAGCTGGCCCTGGATTTAACCGCCAGCCTGCACGCCGAGGACCGGTTCGAGCGCTTGCTGCGCACCGTGCGCAACACCATCACTTGCGATGCCGTGGTGCTCTTACTTCATGAAAGCGGCGTGCTCAAACCTCTGGCACAACAGGGATTGAGCCGAGACACCCTTGGCAGGCGCTTTGTTATTGAAGATCACCCGCGCTTTTTGGCCATTTGCCAATCCGAGCGCCCCGTGCGCTTCGCCGCCGATAGCCCTCTGCCCGATCCCTACGACGGCATGCTACTGGCCCAAGAAGGTAACCTGCCCATTCACGCCTGCATGGGTTTACCGCTGGCGGCCGACGGCCAATTGCTGGGCATACTCACCCTAGATAGCCTAACCCCACGCGTTTTTGACAGCATTCCCGAACGCACCTTAGATATTGTGACCGCCATGGCCGCGGCCTCGTTGCGCACAGCAATCTTGCTGGATCAACTGGAGCACTTATCACAACACAACCAACAAGTCGTCGCCGAACTCACTAGCGAAGCACTCACCAAAGACGGCGGCGAATTAATTGGCTCCAGCCAAGCCATGGAGCAACTCAAACGGGAAATTGCCCTGGTTGCGCCCTCCGATTACACCGTGTTAATTCAAGGCGAAACCGGGGTTGGCAAAGAATTGGTCGCGCGTACACTTCACCAGCAGTCGCAACGGGCTCTTCAGGCGTTGGTTTACGTCAACTGCGCAGCCTTACCGGAAAACCTCGTAGAGAGCGAATTATTCGGGCATGTTAAAGGCGCTTTTACCGGCGCAGAGAAAACTCGCGCTGGTAAATTCAAGCTGGCCGATCAAGGCACATTATTTTTGGATGAAATTGGCGAGCTGCCCTTAAACGCACAAAGTAAATTACTGCGCGCGTTACAAAACCAAGAAATCCAGCCAGTGGGCCAGGATCACATACAAACCATTAACGTGCGGGTTATTGCAGCCACAAATAGAGATTTGGAACAGGAAGTAGAAGCCGGTCGTTTTCGCGCCGATTTATACCATCGCCTGAGCGTTTACCCACTGAATGTGGAACCACTGCGCAATCGACCATCGGATATTTCAGAATTAACCGGTTTTTTTTGCGATCAAATACGGCGCAAACTCGGCTTGCAACAAGTATTAATCAGCCATTCTGCTCAGGCATTATTAGAAAATTACAATTGGCCCGGCAATATACGCGAGCTAGAACACGTGCTCTCACGGGCAGCTTTGCGGGCGGCCAGTACCCACACAGGCTCAACGGCGGAAATTGCCACAGAACATTTGGATTATTTAGCCGCCGAACTGCACTCGCCGCAGTCTTTAACCACACCACCAGCGAATAAAAACGCAAACTTAACGGACTCGACGTTTAAACTTGGCAACCTTCGACAACTTACCGA
>CAYFFE010000138.1:0-8321 GCA_964342265.1 uncultured Cellvibrionaceae bacterium
TAGGCTTCTGCTGGCAACTTCTTTAAGTCTTGGAATAAATTTCCATGTGCCTGCAATGCACACGCTTGATGTTGTTAGAATTAAGCCGAGCGCCACCCAGCCGTATGTAGCGTAATTGTCGTAAACAAAGCGGCCATCTTGTTCTTCGGTACCCCGAAATAAAATAATAAGGCACAGCGCCGGTAAAACCACACCGGCGATCCAGGCGAGATTGGTTCGAAAATTGGAGATAGACGAGCGCTCTGCGTAGTCGTTGGTTATTTCTGCGCCCATGGCGTTTTGCGGAATGTAGAAAACGGTAAGGAATGTTCTTAGAGCAAGCACAGAAAATAATAGCCAGAAAAATAAGGGCCATTGAGTGTTTTGCACCGCTTCTATCGGGCTAAACAACATAACAAACGATAATGCTAGCGGCACAGTGCCGGCAATCATCATTGGGTGGCGGCGGCCCCAACGAGTGTTTAATCGATCGGACCAGGCGCCCACCATAGGATCGGAAAAGGCATCCCATATAACCGATAAAAAAATGGCCAAGCCGGTTAATGCTCCGGATAAACCCAGTACCTGCGTGTAAAAAAACAATACAAATTGGCCAAAAGTGGCTTCCTTTAACGCCAGCGGTACGCTGCCAATGCCATAGGTAACTTTGTCGAACAGTCGGATCTTGTCGTTATTGTTATTCATTGGTCCGTCCTCATTAACCAACTCAAGCCGAGCGATCCAGTAGGTGTTATTGCGTGACTCGCTGGAAATTCGAGTAGAGTTGATACCGTTGTTTATTATTGTTTTAAAGGTTCTTTTTTTAATTCTAAATAATTACTTTTGGCTTTTCTTTTAGGCGCGTGCAGAAAAGCTAATAAACCCTCTTCGATTCTCTCTCGAATACTTTCTGACAGTAGTTTGTTGATCTAATCTCTTGTTTTTACGGGCTTTTTTTATATTTTTGTGTCGGGCAAAAAGTGATCAATCTTCTGGTTGCAAAGTGTAACCTAAAAGTTTACAGTTTGTAACCATGAGTTTTCATCCTGTTTCAGCGGGTATTCCATGAGTGAGTTGGTCGAACAATCAAAGTCGATGAAAAATAACAATAAAGACAATTCAGGCGTTGCCGCGATAACAAAGCCCAGTCGCGCTACCTCTCAAGATCGAATGTCAACTGAAGAGCGGCGCCATTTTATTATCGATATAGCGTTGGAAATTTTGCGGGAAGAAGGCGCTGCCGGCGTCAATATGGGCGAGGTAGCGCAAAGAGCCCAAGTAACTCGTACGCTTGTTTACAAACATTTCGCCAACCGCAGTGATTTAATTAACGAAACCTATCGACGAGAGGCGGCCAAGTTGCATGAAACCATTCGCAGTCAAATTGATGAGGCGATTGGTTTCGAGAACCGAATGCGCGCATTTGTGTTTGCCGTATTAGGAGCGATTGATTCTCACGGTTGGATGTTCAGCCCTATGGAGCCGCAAACCCATGAGCAAGCTTTTTTATCCGATCAGGGGCAGCGCGACCGAAAAGCCGTACGTTATTTTGCGCAACTGGCTTGTGACGAATTTGGTTTGTCTTTAAAAGAAACAACATCCGCTATGGGAATTTTATTATCGGGCATTGCATCGTTTCGATTACAAGCTCATGTACTCACCTCTCAGCACGAGCGCGAATTTTTGGCCGAACTTTACCTAGACATAGTAATGGCGGCGTTGGTGGGATTAACCGATCGGTCGTCGATACGCAAAAACATAAAAACAATAAGTGCTTCCAATATTCGATACGGGAGCGACGATTAATTTTTCTAATCACTATTCCTTTTGCCAAATCTAGGGAATTTTGTTGTCCTGCAATAACAATAAAATCGAGGAGACACCATGAACTACTCACAAGGCCGACTTATTCACGATGCTGATGCTCATGTAATGGAGCCACAGGATTGGCTAGATCCGTATTTAGAAGGAGAATCGACGGATAAAATTAAAAGCCTGTACGAAAAAGCTCCTGAATTCGTGCACCAACAAATCGAAGCCACGCGAGCGCGTAAAGGTAATGCTGAGGCCGAAAGTACTGCATCAGAAAAATTAATTGATGGACCGAAAGGTTGGATCGCTTACGGTGCATTTGATTCAGAGGAGCGTTCAAAGGCACTCGATATGATTGGATTTCAGTCGCAGTTGGTGTTTGGAACATTCGCACTGGGTACGTTTGTTAAGTTGCAAGAGGAAGCGTTAATTTATCAGGGTGCAAAGGCTCACAACGAAGCCATGATTAATTTCTGTAAAAAAGACCCCCGATTAATTCCCGTTGCCTATATTCCATTAAATAACACTGAACTTGCCATGCAAGAATTAGAGCGTTGCATTGAGTTGGGAGCCGGTGCAATACAGGTTTCCGCAGGGCCTGCCGGTGACCGCTCACCCGGTCACACTGAACTGGATCCATTTTGGGCAAGGCTCGAAGAAAAAGGCATTCCTTTCATGTTGCACATCGGCCCCGGTACGATGACTCAACCCACAGAGTGGCAAAACAACGGACGTGAACGCGCGCCGGATATCCATGGCGGTGGCGAAAATCTACGTTTTCCTGATTACATAATGCTTTCATTCGGCCCGCAGATATTTTTAACCGCCATGGTCTACGACGGTGTTTTTGAGCGTTTTCCACAATTGAAAGGCGGCGTTATTGAATGCGGTGCTGGCTGGGTGCCAGAGTTTTTGCGCGAATTGGATATTGCCCACAAAAGCTTCGGTAAATCGGATCCGTACTTACAAGAAATGAAATTAACCCCGTCTGAGTTAATCCGGCGAGCTGTTAAGTTTACGCCCTTTCCTAAGGAAGACTTGGGGCGAATGATTGCCGATGCCGGCCCCGAATTGTTTATGTTCTCCAGTGATTACCCGCATCCAGAAGGCACGAGTGATCCCATGGCCTATTTCGAATCCACCATTGAAGACTTAGACGAAGAATTTAAAGATCAATTTTATCGAAGAAATTTCGAAGAAATGTTGCCTTGGCGATTTGCAAACTAACCGAGGTAATTATTCGATAAATTATTTTTAAAGCGCACGGTGGTATAACGCGTAGTTGATGGAAAAGTCGAACAGCCATCTGCACTTGCAATTAACGTAGATCGATTAACTCAAGGAAGAGTTAATCGAAGTTTTTATGCGTATTGCCCAAAACGCACATCATTGTGCTGGGTTTAAAACAATAATAAAAGTCTGCTGTATCTCAACGTCTCCGGTTCGCAGTTATTCTGTGGTTTCCTGCATTCCAACAAGACAGTACAAGCCTTTCATAATAATAATAGGTAAAAATATGAATAAGTTATCAACCACAATGACCGCGGTTAGTGCTTTGTCTTTACTGGCGCATTCGGTAGGTGCGCAAGTAGAATCCTCTACAGTCAATCAAAACGCTAAAGTTATCGAAGAGATAACCGTAACCGCTACCCGTCGGGCGACATCGCTCAGTGAAGTGCCTATTGCCGTCAACGTTATTTCGGGCGAAGAGCTAAAAAAAGCGGGCGCTTCCGATGTAAGAGCCGTTACTCAGTTATCGCCATCGGTACTGTTTACAACAACCGGTAGCGAAACCAACTCCACTGCCCGTATCCGTGGTATCGGTACGGTGGGAGAAAACGTTGGATTGGAAAGCTCGGTTGCCATATTCATTGATGGAGTTTATCGATCGCGCACGGGTGTTGCTGTTGGCGAATTAGGCGATATCAGTCAAATAGAAGTATTGCGAGGCCCACAAGGAACACTGTTTGGTAAAAATGCTTCAGCAGGGCTTATAAGCATTAATACCGCCAAACCTTCGCAAGAATTTGAAGCCGACGCCAGTGTTTCTTATGGCAATTACGACAGCGTTCGCCTGGAGGGCGGCGTAGGCGGTGGTATTACCCAAACGGTCTCGGGCAAATTCGAAACGGTTATGGTTCAACGCGACGGATTTTACGACGATGTTACTTCAGGTGATGACATCAACGATCGCGATCGTTTATTTACTCGAGGGCAATTGTATTTTGAGCCTTCTCAAAATATTTCACTGAGGTTAATCGGTGATTACTCAAAACGCGAAGAAACTTGCTGTGGTGCTGTGCCCGCCACCAACGATGTAAGTGATAATACCGATTCAATAACGCAAGGCACCAACGACGACTTTTTAGATCCAGATTTTGCCGGTACTAATGTCAATATTTTAGAGCTGGTATCGGGGTTACCGGTTGAGGAATATTACCCGTCTCTGGACGATCCTTTCGACCGTGAAGTTCGTCTTAGTCCAGGAAGACTTCCCTCTGGTGAGGTGGAAGACTGGGGGGTATCGGCAGAGCTCAATTGGGAAATCGGCGTGGGTAATTTAACCTCTATTACGGCCTACCGCAGTTTTGAGAGTTTTTCTACCGCCGATACGGATTTTAATTTTGTCGATTATTTGTCTACCGACGGGGAGCGAGGCGCACGACAATTCGATTTATTCTCTCAAGAAGTTCGACTGCAGGGTTTAGCTTTTAACGATAAGTTGGATTGGTTGGTGGGAGCCTATTACTCCAACGAAGAGTTACAGCAGGACAGTACTTTAAGTTTTGCCAGCGAATACGGCACATTTGCCTCTTGTTTTTTGGCCACAGCGTTTGGCTTTGGAGACTTTACCGATCCCAGTCAGCCGGGATGTTTGTCGCCAACAGGGCAGGCGGTTGTTAGTGGTGCAACATTGCCTGCGGTAGCTGATGGGCTCAATCGTTTATCGACCATTAGTAACCTGGGTGATGACGGAACACTGTATCAACAAGATACAGACAGTGTGGCACTGTTTACGCACAACATTATTCATTTAACCAATGAGTTGGATTTAACGTTGGGTTTACGCTACACCCAAGACGAAAAAGATTTTAGCGCAGATATTAATAACACCAATACCGTTTGTCCTGAAATTCGTGATGTCGCCTCGGGCATTCCCATTGATGGCATTGCCGGTGGTTTAGTCACTTTTGCGTGTTTGGGCAATAACACGTCTGAGTTGAACGATTTGGATTTGCGCGATGATCGCTCTGAAGAGGAATTTACTGGAACGCTGGCTTTATCGTGGAACCCAACTGATGCCACCTTGCTTTACGGAAGTGTTTCGCGCGGTTACAAAGCCGGCGGCTATAATCTTGATCGAATTGGTTTGGGGTTATCCACCGACGTGCAAACAGAAGATTCAGTGGCGAACTTGGAGTTTGATCCGGAAATTGTCGATGCGTTTGAAATCGGTGGTAAATATTTTGGCTCTCGCGGACATGCTGCTGTGGCGTTATTTTATTCGGGTTTTAAGAGTTATCAATTAAATACGTTTGATGGCAGTCGTTTTTTGGTGGTGAGTATCAATGGCTGTGACGATAGCTTAAACGGTGCTGATCGTGATGGCGATGCAACAACCGGATCCTGTGATGGCGATGTGGGATACGGCGTGGTTTCGCAAGGCGTCGAGCTAGAAGGCTCGTTCCGAGCAACGCCTACGTTAAATTTGAGTGGGGGACTGACCTATGCAGACACCCGCTACGAAGAGAATTTAGTTGATGGCACCGACGGTTCGCCCTTATCGCCCTCGTTGCGGCGTTTACCGGGTAATCAGGTTTCCAACGCACCGCGTTGGGTGGCCACGGGTTCGGTAAGCTGGACTCCGCAAATTAACCAAGATCTATCGGCGCTGGTGTACTTAAACGCTCGTTGGTCGGACGACTACCATACCGGTTCCGCACTGCAGGGACAGCAATTACAAGAAAGCTTTACGGTGGTAAATGGCCGAGTTGGTTTGATCGATGATAAAAATAAATGGAGTGTGGAGTTGTGGGCCAATAACCTATTTGATACGGAATATGCTCAGGTAATATTTAGTACAGCCTTTGTTAACTCTCAAAGTGCGTACCTAGCCGATCCTAGAACGTTTGGTTTAACCTTAACCAAGAGCTTCTAAGGCATTGGGTTTTGAGAATTGTTCGAGTTCATCTGGAGTATTTGCAGGCGTTAACCGCCTGCTTTTTTTAGAATAGATGTTTGATACATCGACGAAAATAATTTGCAAAATTTTAAATGGGGTTAACAAAATGAATAATATTATCAAACAACAATACAGAATGATCCTGTTGTTAGTAATACTCTCGGGGCTCTGTTTGAGTGCCGCTGCTGAAGATGTGGATTACGGCAAGCCAGAACATTGGCTGTGTTTGCCCGGCCAAAGCGATGCCTGCGACGTAGACTTGTCTGCAACAATTATTGAGCAGGACGGCACTACCAAAATTGAGCCTTTTCAGGCAGCCGAGAACCCAGAGTTTGACTGCTTTTATGTTTATCCAACAGTTTCTCGTGACGATGGATTAAACAGCGACCTAATTGCTAACGAAGAAGAATTAAAAGTAATTGAAAGTCAATTTGCCCGTTTCAAAAGTGTATGTAACACCTACGCACCGCTTTATCGGCAAATAACATTGCGAGCCGTGCAAGAGCGGGTATACAAAAAAACACAAGCTGGCGATACCGAGCTGGCTTATCGCGATATTGAAAAAGCTTTTTATTATTACCTAGAGCATTACAACAAAGGCCGGCCATTTGCTTTAGTCGGTCATAGCCAAGGTTCAAGAATGCTTTCGATGTTGCTAAAAAGGCGACTCGATAATTCGCCCCTTAGGTCGCAATTGGTTTCCGCTTTATTAATTGGTGCGCCCATCCAGGTAGCCAAAAATTCCAACTCGGGAGGTTCTTTCCAAAATATCCCTTTGTGTGATGGTGCACAACAAGTGGGCTGTGTGGTCGCGTATGTAAGTTTTAGAGACGACATACCGCCTCCGGAGGATTCGTTATTCGGTAAATCCTTAGCACCTAATTTAGAGTCTGCGTGTGTTAATCCCGCGGGCCCTGGGGAAGACAAAAAAATTGTACTGGATGCCTACCTGGGTACTAAAGGAGCTGGCAGCTCCGCTAAACCCCCGGAGCCTTGGTTAGAATCGGGTGAAGACATTAACACTGCTTTTGTTAAAGTTCCGGGGTTGTTGTCGGCAGACTGTGTTAAAAATGAATATGGCAGCTATCTTTCTGTTACGGTTAATGCCGATTCACAGGGACCGAGAGTCGACGATATCGTTGGGGATGTGTTTATCGGCGAGCGTCGGATGGATGAGTGGGGTTTGCATCTGGTTGATATAAGTATTGCTCAAGGTAATCTAATTCATCTTGTACAACAACAGGCGCATATTTTAACGGAAAAAACAGCCGGTATTTATCAATAGAAACTTCTATTTAACTCAGGGATGAGTTAAATAGTGGTTGCAATTGTTAAAATGTAATAACTACTCATAAACACCTAACAACAAGCCTCATAAACACCTAACAATAAGCCGCCAACAATGTAGCAATTACTTGCACGCTGTATTGCCGTTGTTGGCAATTTGGCTTAGCAGTTGGCGGGTGGATTTTCTGCACACACCACACTGACTGCCCAAGCCCGTTTGGCAGCGCAGCTTTTGCATTGTACAAATACCTTGGCTCACATGCTGTTTTACGTGCGTTTCACTCACGCCTTTACAAATGCACAACATCATAACCGTATTCCCTTAGAAAATGGGCTATTCAAATAAGGTCTATTTGTAGAAGTCTCTGAGTTAATCAGAGGTTCCTATAAAATGTTGCTCGCAACCTACATGCGGGCCGGTTTGGAAAATAAACTGTCTAGGCCGTTGTAGCTTCTGCCGCTTCAACAAGTTCCTGCCAACTATTTTCGATCAGCTCTATATTTTTATTTCTGCAAAAACGTTGTTCTTTATCCGTTGCCTTGGGCATTAAAGCCCAACCGCAGGGGGTATCCGAGCCATAAACAATATCGCTTAACACCATGCGTTCGGTATCGCGTGTTAAATTCATTCCGATAAATAAGTACTTTTTATTCATTCGATAGGTTTTTAGGAAATTGGGAATGGCAAAACCACCCATTAATTCCGTAATGTGATCCACATAATCGGCATCGGCTGCAACGTAGCTGGGTTCGGGTATGGGCGAGCCCATGGGCTTAAATAAAATGGGCAGGCTTGCGTTTACGGCGTCCTGTGTTGCTGCGTGATATTTCTTCCCGTCGAACTGATGTAATTTAAATCGATAGTCCGTACCGCCTAAACGCGCACACCCTAAAATAAGTATGTGCGGAGTCGTTTTGTAAGATTCTTGTAGCTGTGTGTCACGGTTAATATCGATAACGTATGGGGGTTTTATGCTGGCCAGCCAATCGTGTAAAGCCGCTCGTGTCCAGGTTTTTTCGCCATAGGTTTCGTTAAGAAAGCGTTCGACAAAGGCGCGGC
>CAYFFE010000139.1:0-7916 GCA_964342265.1 uncultured Cellvibrionaceae bacterium
GATTATGTTGAACAACTTTTTTTACACAGTACAACAACTAGAAAGAGACGGCACTGGTAATGAGGTGTCGACGGATATATCTCGTTTAATTGGTACGGATTGCTTACCCGAATACGAGAAGTTGCGATTTAAATCGAACGCTCAGTTAGCCTTTGCCGGTCAATCCGTTGAGAGTGAACAGGAAGCAGACGATCTCCAGGTTTTGTACACCAATTTTTTACAGTTATTCGGCACAGAAGGCGTATTACCCCAGCACTACAGCAAACTGCTATCGCAACGACTGAAACAAAAAGATTATGCCATGTCGGATTTTTTAGACATGTTTCATCATCGATTGGTCTCGTTGTTTTATCGCGCTTGGTGCAAGTACCGTCTAGCCCCTCAATACGAAGCCCATCGCCTGTCCAGCCGACAGGATCCGGTTACAAAACTTATCGACGCCGTCAGCGGAAATCAGAATACACAATCCAACAACCAGCGTTACTACGCAGGACATTTCGCCAAACGATTGCGCTCCGCCACCAATCTTAAAACACTGCTCATGGATTTTTTGGGCAAACCTGTTGAGATCGACGAGTTTATCGGAACCTGGTTAACCGTGCCAGACTCAACCTTATCGCGCTTAACCAAGCGTAAGAGCCAGCGCGTTAAACTTGGGAGTGGTGTTTTTATCGGCCGGCGATCTTGGAGTGCGCAATCCAAAATTATTGTTCGTGTACGTGAGCTTTCACACGATTATTATCAACAAATTATGCCGGGCAGTGCACGGTACAAAACACTTCAGCAAATAATTAGCGTATACACACCGGCTCATATTTCGGTGGAAGTGCACTTCCACGTAACTGCTGCGGCAGAGAGAACTTGTTTGAGCAAGCCACCGCAATTATCCCGCAATACGTGGCTACACACTCAAATCAACGACCAATTAATTGCTAAAACACGAATATAAACAGGAAAAGCCATGCAGTTTGAACAACTTATTAGCAAGCTAGCGCCGGAGACAAAAAACCTTTTGGAGCAGAGCGTTGCAACCGCATCTTCTCGCTCCCACTTTGCCGTAGAGCTGGATCATTTAATCCATCAACTCGCCTCCAACCCGAGCCCCCTCGACCGGGATTTACTTGAAGCAACCGGCTGCGACTGCTTAGCGCTAATGAACCAGTCCGAACAAGTACTGGAATCGCTTAAAACCGGTAACGACGGCTTTCCTAAAATCTCCCCCGATATCGCTAAGCTCCTATTTGATGCCTGGATGATTGCCACCTCGGAATACCAAACAACCACCATTATTGCCGGCCATATTGTGTTGTCGCTACTCGAAAACGAGGCCAACCGGGTGCGATTTGGCCAGCACTACCCAGCATTGCTGGAAATTAATGTCAATACATTGCAAAACGAGCTGGCCAAGCAAATTCAAACCACCGAGAGCTATTCGAGCCCTCAAAGCAACAACACAACTGGCGGCCAACAACCCAACCTCAATCAATACACGATAAACCTCACTCAACAAGCTCGCGACGGAAAAATCGAGAGCATTGTTGGGCGCGATAACGAAGTGCGGCAAATGATCGATATTTTGTCGCGCAAGAAGCAGAACAATCCCATCCTTACCGGTGAGGCCGGTGTGGGTAAAACCGCCGTGGTCGAAGGGTTGGCACTAAAAATTGTTAACAAACAAGTGCCGGAATCCTTGCAATCGGTGGAATTACATTCGTTGGACTTAGGCTTATTACAAGCTGGTGCGGGCGTTAAAGGCGAATTTGAGAACCGGCTAAAAGGTGTAATAAAAGAAGTTAACGCGTCAATCACGCCCATTATTTTATTTATCGACGAGGCACACACGCTCATTGGCTCGGGCAACAACAGCGGCGCCGGCGATGCCGCTAACCTACTTAAACCCGCGTTGGCCAGAGGCGAGTTACGCACCATCGCAGCGACTACCTGGTCGGAGTATAAACAGTATTTCGAATCCGATGCCGCGTTAACACGGCGCTTTCAAGTGGTAAAAGTTGAAGAGCCCTCTCCCACAGTAGCCATCGATATGCTGCGTCACATAGCACCCAACTTAGAGAGTCACCATCAAGTTGTCATTCTGGATTCTGCTATTCAAGCGGCCGTGAATTTATCGCACCGCTACATTAGTGGTCGACAATTACCCGATAAAAGCGTGAGCTTATTGGATACCGCCTGCGCCAGGGTAAGCCTGAGCTTGTCTACCGAACCCGCCGACATCGAGACCCGCAGAGCCTCACTGGCCAACATTCAAACAGAATTACTCAGGCTGAATAGCGAGGCAAAATCGGGCTACAACCACGAACACAAGCTTCAAGAACTTAAAGCAACTCAACAATGCCTAGAAGAAGAACTCGCGCAGCTCAATGCACAATGGCACGAGGAACAATCGATTATTCAGCAAATTATTGAGTTACATCAGCAAACCCGTGAGCCAATTACCCACGCCAGTGGCGATGAAAAAGAAAATATCAATAACAACAGCCGAGACGCCATTAGTACGCTAAAATCCTTACGCGACAACCTGCAGCAACTCAATAAAGATCGCCCGTTAATGTTTGAGTGCGTAACCGAAGATATTATTGCCCAGGTTGTTACCGATTGGACGGGTATTCCCGTATCAAAAATCAATAATGATGAAGCTCAAAACGTACTGAAGTTACGAGACACACTAGAACAACGCGTTATTGGCCAATCGCACGCGCTCGATTTAATCGCCAGCGCAGTAAAAACCTCTCGGGCGGGTTTGTCCGACCCTAATCGGCCGGTGGGCGTATTTATGTTAGTTGGCCCCAGCGGGGTGGGTAAAACCGAAACCGCACTAGCACTGGCCGAGCAACTTTACGGTTCCGATCGATTAATTAATGTAATTAATATGTCGGAATTTAAAGAGGAGCACAAAGTCTCCATGCTGTTAGGTGCGCCGCCCGGCTATGTGGGTTACGGTAAAGGCGGCGTGCTTACCGAAGCCATTCGAAGAAACCCCTATTCCGTGTTATTACTCGACGAAATAGAAAAAGCGCACCCCGGTGTGCACGATATCTTTTATCAAGTGTTTGACAAAGGCATTATTAAAGACGGCGAAGGTCGAGACATCGATTTTAAAAACACCGTGATACTCATGACCAGCAATTGCGCCAGCGAGGAAATAACGCAACTGTGTGAAGACCCAGACACCGCTCCAGAACCCGACCAACTTTTGGAGGCCATCAATCCCACTTTACGCAACACATTTAAAACGGCATTCTTGGGCAGAATTAATCTTATTCCATATTACCCATTAAACAACAAAAACCTTATAACTATTTCGCAACTCAAACTGAACACCATTCGCAAACGCTTTAAAAACTCCTATCAATCTGAGTTGGATTTTAACGAAAACTTTTATGAATGGATTAACAATCGTTGCAATCAAGGTGATATTGGCGCCCGCCAAATTGATCTACTTATCAATAATACTTTTTTACCAAAACTATCAGAAATAATGTTAAACAAAGTATTAGAAACTAATACTTTTGAACAATTAAGCGTCAACATTAATGATAAAAACGATCTGGAATTTAATTTTACGTAAAAACAATACCCAAAGTAAAAAAATAAAATTTTCGCAAACTGTTTGGCATTTTTCTAATTTTTAACTTTTATTCAAACATTTTTTGTTTAGTATTTTTTTGTCTTTGCTTTCAGCAAAGATTTTTCACAACCAAGAAAAATCTTAATTTAATAGGGAATAAACATGTCTATTTTTGTAAACTACGAAGGTATTACTGGCGAATCTTCCGACAGCGGCCACAAAGGCTGGATGGATGTAGAATCTGTAACTTGGGGCGTTGGTCGTCAAATTACTTCTAACACTTCTACCGCCGGTGACCGTGAATCTTCAAACGCCGTAATCAGCGATTTGCAAATCGTTCGTTTGATGGATAGCGCTACGCCAAGCATTTTCATCGAGTCGTGCTGTGGCACTGGTAAAACTGTTAAAATTCATCTTTCTAAAACCGGCACCGGTTCTGGCTCAGATGTTTACATGGAATACACGCTAAAAAATGCTTTAATCAGCAACTACAGCGTAGACGCCAACTCTCAATCGACCTCTCGTCCTACTGAAACCATCACCGTTTCTTTCGTAGACGTAGAAGTGAAGTACACGCCTTTCGACGAAGACGGCAATGCAGAAGCCTCTATCGCCAAAGGCTTCGATACTGCTTCCAACACCAAACGCTAGAGCACTTCCGGCGGCGCGTATGCGCCGCCTTTTTATTTACGCAAACTTTTTAATATTTTAACAACGTCAATCAATTTACCGCCAAAAGGGAACTTAAATGGCAGACGGCTTTGCAACTCAAGATAAGCGCCTTATAAGACTTTCTACTACCCTTGGCGACGGAGTATTAATACCCATCTCTCTGACATACGACGAAAGTATGGGCCAAGGGTTTACACTCGATTTGGCCACCTTCTCTGAGAAAAAACACAATTTATCCGCCAGCGATTTAGTGGGCACGCAAGCCACTGCGGTTATTGTTCTTGAGAGTGGAGAATTTCGCTACATTAACGGTTATATTCAATCCTTTAACACCGCCCCCTCAACCACCAAAAACAATTATACCCCTTATAATTTATCGCTGGTGTCATGGCAGCAGTTATTCCTCACCCGGCGCAAGAATTATCGAATTTTTCAAGACAAAACCATCCCAGAAGTTATCGAAGCCGTTTTAAAAGACTACGGCGATACCGCCAAGCACACACTAAAAGAAACCCGCACTTACGAGCCTTGGCGTTATCTGGTTCAATACAATGAGTCTGACTCCAATTTTATAGATCGCCTAATGGCGATGGCCGGCTTTACCAGTTTTTTCGAGCACGAAAACGGCTCGCATTCCTTAAGTATTATCGACTCTTCATCGCTAATTACAGACAACGAAGTGCCGACCATAGAAATTCATCCGGGCACTATTGCGAAAGATTGTTTCCAGGTGTGGCGTCGTACAGCAAAATTTGTAACAGGAAAATTTGAGCAAAGTTCCTACAACTACATTAAACCCAAAGATAAATTAGCCGTTGAACAGTTGGTTGATGGTGAGGCTGCCAATATACCCAACGCTAAATCGATTAGCTCTTTTCAATACAGTGAGAACTTTACCGCCAACGAAGAAGGTAAAGCCCTGTTAACCACTGTTACGCACAGCGAAAGCAGCCAGATGCAGGCGTGGTTAGGCCAAGGCGATCACCGGCAAATTTTTACAGGTAAAAATTTCTCCATAGCACGGGCAGACAACAAACCACATCCCGATGACGGCAAAAAATTTACCGCAACTCATGTCAATATAGAGGCCAACGATACCAGCGGTAACATATCCACTAGCGTTACCGCTATCGAAAGTGGCGGCTTGATTTACCCCAGTGCGGACAAACCGTTTGTTTACGGATTACAAACCGCCATCGTGGTGGGCAAAAGTGGTGAAGAGATACAAACCGATGACCTAGGTCGGATAAAAGTACTCTTTCATTGGGATAGATCCGGCGCAACCGACGGGCAAAACACGTGCTTTCTGCGCGTGATGCAATCCTTTGCCAGCGGTGGATTTGGCGCGCACTTTACTCCCCGAGTTGGCGACGAAGTGGTTGTCGCTTTCGAAAACGGCAACCCAGATCGCCCCTTTGTTATGGGCTCGCTCTACAATCCAGAAAACCCACCACCCTACGCCGATTTCAATGGCATGCGCTCCGGTTTACGCACCCGCTCAACCAAAGGCGGCTCCAGCGATAACTGTAACGAACTCTACTTTCACGATGAAAAAGATCAAGAAGAAGTCTTTTTACAAGCCGAAAAAGATCTCAATCAACTGGTAAAAAATGACGAGACAATAATTATACAAAATAACCAAAAGCTAGAGGTCGGCAACGATAAAGCCGTTAATGTTAAAAACAATTATTCTACAGAGGTCGCTAAAAACCACGATTACCAAACTGGCGAAAACTCCAACTTTAATGTTGGCAAAAATTACGCACTCGACATTGGTAAAAAAGGCCAAATAGATGCCGGCAGCGAATTAGTATTAAAAGTAGGCGGCAGCACCATAAAGATGAGTGGTGGAAAAATTGAAATCAGTTCAAGTCAAATTGTGATTAATGGCAGCAAAGTCACGCTTAACTAACTTGCGCAAAGTTTGCTAGTTAGCCCCCCTAAAGGAGACTATTTTTGAAGATTATTTTTTTGCGAGTGCTATTAGTGCTGACTATCGGATTACCTGGATGGACTCAAGCTGGAGAGGAAGATATTAAAATCACCAATTCAGACCAGCAGAGCCTTGCGATTGAAAATTTAAACTTAGTTGCCAAGGATTTCTGGCAGGCATACCGAAGCGATGATGTTCTTAAACGACGTCTAGCTGAGATGTATCTAATAGGTGCTCTCGATAGTACGGAGGGCGAAAAATGGTGTAGCTATAAAATTGCTCTTCCGCATTCGGTTTTAGATCAAATTCACATAGGCTTTAAAAACGCCTCGAAAGAAATGATGGATGACAGGGCCTCCAACACCATTAGCAATATAATGTCAAATATACTTCCATGTAAGAAATCAAAATGAAACCAGCATTCAAAGCCTTGAGCGATAATTACTATTCATCAAATATAAATTCTACAGCATATGTGGACGGCGAAGATCTATATTCGGAAATAGGATACAAACAAGCAGATTTGATAAAGCAGAACTCTGGGTACGTGAATACATGCGCTACGCGGTTAAGCCTTGCTCTACTAAAAACAGGTATACCATTTACTGGTCGCCTCCCAGTTAAAGCAGGCCCCTATAAAGGAAAGAAAGTAGAGACTGGGGCAAAACTTTTAGCAGACCAGCTTATGAGGCCGAATGTCTTTGGTCATCCCGAGTTGTTCAAACCTTCAGAATTTTTATCTAAGGTTGGAAGTAGAAAAGGCGTTGTTCTTTTCTGGAAAATTACCGGCTACGGTGGTGGTCATATAGATTTAATTGGTATCCAGAATAAGGTGGCCGTGTGTAATTCTGCATGTTACTTTCAGAGCAAAGAAATATGGTTCTGGGAATTAAAATAGATTGGTTTTAACAATCGGCACCAACTGACCCATACTGCTACACTCGTTTTGTGCATGTATCTACGCGCCATTATTGCACAAAACGCTCTCTGCAGTATCTGCCGGTGAGCTTGGCGTTCAACGCAGATTTATCCCCTATTCGCCGGTACTTTCAGGTTTTTACAATGATTTTTATAGAGTGAACGATAAATCGATTATTACATTAAGCGGGTGTTAACACTCACACGTTTTCGTTAACGATCTAACGTCAAGGCTTTCACTGAGCATCTTTTAAATCATTAGCCAGCCACACAACTTTTAATGTCATAGCGCACGGATTTCGCATGGAAATTATTTCCTCTTTCTTCCCAGTTTCAAGAATTGCCATACCGCCACAGGTGCAAGATCAAGTTGTGGGCTTTCAAACTTTTCGCCACTGTTACCTGTTCGCCAAGCCAAGCTTTCAAGCGTCTTTTTGGCTAGTGCTCAAGCGCGAAGGTTTGAAGGGAGATTTATTTGTAGAAAGTTCTGAACTTAGCGCGCTAGTCAGCGAATTAGGCGACGACGCATTACATCAAATTATCATTTTATCCGGAAAAAACCCCACGGGTGAGCGACTAAATCGCAGTCAAGCAAAAAAAGTATTTCGAGATCTGGCATTAAAACAGCAAATAAAAATCTATAAACTCAGCCACGCGCTACGCCCTCGCTTGGCAGACATTAGCGATAACCTGTACGCTTCTCGCCAATCCCATCAATTTTCTCCTCTACTGCCCGTTATTCGCCAAAAACATCAATTAGCACAAGAGCTTGGAAAAGAATTGCTCGCCCGCTGGGACGCTAAAGCC
>CAYFFE010000140.1:0-7589 GCA_964342265.1 uncultured Cellvibrionaceae bacterium
TCTTCCCCAACAACGCGGTTGAGTATTTCGCCTCCTACCACGACTACTATCAACCCGAAGCCTATGTGCCATCCTCCGATACGTTCATCGAAAAAGACGCCTCCATTAACGAGCACATCGAGCAAATGCGTTTGTCGGCCACCAAAGCGCTGATGGAACGCAAAGATGCCATTATCGTTGCAACCGTGTCGGCTATTTACGGTTTGGGCGACCCAGACGCCTATTTAAAAATGGTGCTGCATTTGGTGCGCGGTGATCACATCAGTCAGCGGGATATTTTGCGCCGTTTGGCAGAGCTGCAGTACACGCGCAACGATACCGATTTTCATCGCGCCACTTACCGCGTGCGCGGCGAAGTAATCGATATTTACCCTGCGGATTCCGATCGTGAAGCGGTGCGAGTGGAGTTGTTCGATGACGAAGTGGATAATATTTCGGCTTTTGACCCGCTTACCGGCGAAATATTGGCCCGTATGCCGCGCGTTACGGTTTATCCAAAATCTCACTATGTAACGCCACGCAACCGAATTCTCGAAGCCATCGATCACATTAAAGACGAGCTAAAAATTCGCGCCGAGCAATTGCGCGATGCCGATAAATTGGTGGAATTACAACGGATAGAGCAGCGTACCAAGTACGATCTAGAAATGATGCAAGAGCTGGGCTATTGCACAGGCATCGAAAACTACTCACGGTATTTATCGGGCCGCAATCCCGGCGAGCCGCCACCAACCTTATTCGATTATTTACCGCCCGATGCGCTCTTGGTGCTGGACGAATCTCATGTAACCGTGCCGCAAATCGGTGGCATGTACCGGGGCGATCGCTCGCGCAAAGAGACTCTGGTGGAATACGGGTTTCGCCTGCCTTCAGCACTGGATAACCGACCGCTGCGGTTTGATGAATGGGAGCGATTGGCTCCGCAGATGATTTTTGTTTCGGCAACGCCCGGCCCTTACGAAAACGAACACGCAGGCCAAGTGGTGGAGCAGGTGGTACGGCCCACAGGTTTGGTCGATCCAGAAATCGAAATTCGCCCGGCCAGCAGCCAGGTGGATGATTGTTTAAGCGAAATTCATAAACGCGTAGAGGTCGACGAGCGGGTACTGATCACCACCTTAACCAAACGCATGGCCGAGGATTTAACCGAGTATTTACAGGATCACGGCGTGCGTGTGCGCTATTTGCACTCCGATATCGATACTGTCGAGCGCGTGGAAATTATCCGCGATTTGCGCATGGGTGAATTCGATGTGCTGGTAGGTATCAACCTGTTGCGGGAAGGTTTGGATATGCCAGAAGTGTCGCTAGTGGCTATTTTGGATGCCGATAAAGAAGGCTTTTTGCGCTCCGATCGCTCATTAATTCAAACCATTGGCCGCGCCGCTCGAAATGTTAACGGTCGCGCGATTTTATACGCAGAAAAAATCACCGGCTCCATGCAGCGCGCCATCGACGAAACCAATCGCCGTCGGGAAAAACAATTGGCGCATAACCAAGAGCACAATATTACCCCCAAAGGCATCAAAAAACGGGTGGCCGATATCATGGAAGGCGCTCACTTCTCGGCGGTGGGTGGTTCTAAATCCGGCAAGCGCGGTAAAAAGTCGGCCATCGATATTGAAGTGCCCGTGGGTAAAGATGGCTGGAAAGTGGTGGCCGAGTTAGAACAAAAAATGATGCAGGCTGCCACCGATTTGGAGTTTGAGTTAGCGGCGCAATACCGCGACAAAATTCAGCAACTCAAAAAAACGCTTTAAGGTGATTAAGGCGAGCCATTGCCGTACTAGGCCTGTTAACCCTAAAGCGTGTTAACAGGCCTAGGGTAGGGTATTTTCTGAGTAACGTGGCAGTTCCAGCAGTACGCGAAAACCGATGAATTTATCGCTGAATTCTGGTGCGTAGTGATCGCGCCGGAAGACGTTTAACTCATCGATGGTATCCAGAAAACTGCCACCACGCACGGTGCGTTGGCACGATGTGTTGGTTTCTGATTGGTTGTAGTTACTGCTGTAACAAGTGTTTACCCATTCCGCCACGTTGCCCGCCAAATCATGTAAACGTAAATCGTTGCTCGCGAAGCTCTTAACTGGCGCCGTTTTGCCACCAAAAATGGTAACAAAAGGGCTGCTACAACCGCGTCGACAATTGGCCTGTTCGCGACCTTCTTTGGCATCGCCCGACCAGGGGTATTCTTGAGTTCCAAAATTGCTGGCGGCGTATTCCCATTCGGCTTCAGTGGGTAAGCGATAAGGTTTATCGGTTTGTTCTGCCAACCATTGCGTGTAGGCCTGGGCGTCGTTCCAGGTTACGTTTATGACCGGACGCTGTTGTCGACCCCAATTCTGATCGTGATTAAGGGGCCGCTGTTGATCTTTTAAAAAGAGATCATACTGCGCGAAGGTAACTTCCGTTTCGCCAATAGCAAAGGGCTTTTCAAATAATACCTCGTGCCGGGGTTGGCTGTCGCGGTAACGCAAGCTGCCCATGATAAATTCTCCCGGTGGCATAACCACAACGGCGGGGCCAAAGTGATTGTCCAAAATTTGGTGGCGAATGCGATCACCGGGTAAATGTGCCTTGGTTAAGTTAATGGGCAGGCGGGGATTGTCGTTTTCAACTGCGTGCCATTGCTCGTAAACATAAAACCCGGGTGCCTGAACTTCCAAAAGATAGCGACCTTTCTCAAGGGCAATACCGGGACGGTATTTGTCCTTGATGTTCATAATGCGAATGTTGGCATCGCTGGGCGTGGCGGTGACGGTCAGTTTGGCGCGTGGCGTTTCGGGTTTTTGAGCTTTTGGGGGTTGTTCGATGGCCGGTTGTTGGTCGGACAGCGGTTGTTGCGGAGTTTGAGCCAACGATTCGGTTGGTGGGTCGGCCTCAGTGGCCGCGAGGTTTACATTGTTGCCAGAGGAAGAATTGGCTGCGGGCGAATCTTGTGGCCGCCAATCGTACGATTGCCAGTACCAATAGGCTGTGGCCGCGCTGGCAAGCAAAAGAATGGGTAAAATTAGCCATAAGCGAGTGCCCTGTGGTCGCGATTGTTCCGCGAACAAATCTTGATCGTCGGTGTAAAGCGCCTGTTCATCGTTGGAGGACTGCTGGCTTTTAGCTTTACTGGCTTTGAGAAACGGCAACAGTTTAGCGAGTCTGTTCCATCTGGATTGGTTAGACGACGATTGGTTAAACGAGAGTTCTTGGTCTTTAAATTGGCTGGTATCTTTACCCTGTAATTGTTCCAAAATTTGATCGATGGCATCCGCTAATTCGGCCCCTGTTTGAAATCGATCCTGGGCACTTTTGGCGACCATTTTATCGAGCAACCCCTGCAAGCTGGCGTATTTGGGGGGCAGGGTAGGCGTGGGGGCCGTGAGGTGTTGAATGGCAATGGCTACGGCCTCTTCGCCTTGATAAGGCGGCTTACCGGTGAGCATTTCGAACAACACAATACCCAAACTGTAAATATCCGAGCGGCCATCCAACTCCTTACCACGCGCTTGTTCTGGGCTCATGTAATTGGGCGTGCCCAACACCGTGCCGGCGTTAGTCATCTGAGTATTATTGGAAACAGAGCGTGCCACACCAAAATCGGAAAGCACGGCAGTGCCATCCGAACGCAATAAAATGTTCTCAGGTTTAATGTCGCGGTGAATATAGCCCTGGGTGTGGGCGTGATCGAGTGCCAGCGCGATGTTTTGGGCAATTTTTAGACACTCTCGGGCCAACATGCCTTGTTGAATTTTGCCGGCAATGGAGCCCTGCTCATGGTAATCCATGGCGATGTAGTTAGTGGTATCGGATACGCCCACATCGTGAATGGCAATAATATTGGGGTGAGAGAGTCGACCAACGATTTTTGCCTCGCGCTGAAAACGCTCGCTGAACACAGGATCGGCATTTAATGCCGGGGCCATGACTTTAAGGGCAACCAAGCGATTAAGACTGGTTTGAACCGCCAAATAGACCGTGGACATGCCGCCCTGGTTGATTTTGCGTACGATTTTGTAGCCGGGAAGCCGCATGCCGTGAGGGCCGTGTTATGAATTGGTGAAGGGCAATAACAGCGATTTAATTCGGGCGAAAAGACCTGTGCCTAGATTTGAAGCTTTGGGGGATTCCAAAATTAAGATAGTGATGTTGTCTGATCCGCCGAATTCCATTGCCTGTCGCATGAGTTTTTCCACGGCCTCTTGAGGTTTGGTGCAGGTTACCAAAATGTTATTAATTTGCTCGTCGGTGAGTTCACCGGTTAGACCGTCGCTGCACAGTATTAACCACTGGTTGGCCTTCCAGCTGTCTTTTAATTCGCCCACTTTCACTTCGCTTTGCATTTTATTGCCCAAACACTGAGTAATAACATTGCGCTGCGGATGGTGGCGGGCTTCCTCTTCGGTAATATTGCCGTTGTCGATCAACTTTTGAACAAAAGAGTGATCTTGGGTAATACGTTCTAATTTATTCTCGCCTGGACCAAAAGAATAACGATAGGCGCGACTGTCTCCTACCCAATTTACCTCATAATCGTGACCATTTTGCAAAATTGCGACGCCGGTTGAGCCCATACCATTATTTTTTGTCTCGGCAGCATTTAGAATATCGAGATGGGTTTTGCGCAGTGCCTCGGGCAGAGAGACTCCCTGGGCGACGTAAACGTGGGTTTGATGAATGGCAATGGCCGAAGCGACTTCCCCGGCTTTGTGGCCACCCATACCATCGGCGACCATAAACAATCCCAGTTGATCGTCGGCGGAGTAGGAGTCCTCGTTATTGGTTCTTACGGCTCCTGGGCTAGTCTTTGCCGCGAAATTAACTGGCATAATAGGTCCAGATTGTGTGTCCAGGTATGAGTCAGATACAAGCTGAACTCACGTAAGTATAAAAAATCATTATAAATTAAATAGTTGTAGCTGGTTTTGCAACCTGTTGTTTAACATTTTTTGACTGGCGGTTGCGATTTCTGGTATCCGTGGTGCGGTTGCGGTAAATTAAGTATAGCCAGCATGACTATGGAAAGGATTTGAGATGCTTAAGCTTAAGGTTTATGGGAATGCCAAAGAGGGTGTTTGGCTGGTAGAACCTAAAATTTCGGTGGGTAGTGCAAGCGCCAACAATTTAGTTGTTGATGATCCAAACGTCGATGACGTGCACATCGAAATATTCGTTAAAGGCGAAGAACTGATTATTCATCGGCGCTCCGACGCCAATACGTTGGTGAACGGCAAAAAGCTGGGTGTTAAGGCACGCATTGCCGTAGGCGATGAAATTGTGGTGGGCACCACCAAACTAGAAGTTATCGATCCAAAAGCAGAGCGCGCCAAGCGCCAAGCTTCCGAGCCAGAGCAGCCCACAGCCATTAAACCTAAGCAACAGCAATGGCAACTTACCGCGGCTCAAACCGGTTTGGCTCGTAATACGTACGATATAAAAGATGGAATGGTTATTGGTCGGGCCAAAGATTGCGACATTGTTATTTTGTTGGCGCACCTCTCACGCCGCCATGCGCAATTTAATATCGTTGGCAACAATCGGCTGGAGATAACCGATCTCAACTCCTCCAATGGCACCTTTGTAAACGGCAAACAAATCACCAACACCATATTGAGCCACGGCGATGAAGTAAGGTTCGATACCTTGTCGTTTAAGGTAACTGGTCCGCAGGACGATATGGACAAAACCATGGTTCGCCCTATGACGACCGAAGAGTTGGCCGATCAAATGGATTTAGCCACGGCCAAGGCTCAGAAGTCTAAGCCAAAACCCGCGTTGGAAAAACGCGCCAATCAAAATCAAGCCAGTGCAGAAGCCGTAGATAAGTCCTCGAGCTCTAATATGCCACTCATTTTGGGTGCTGTTGCCGCTGCGGTAGTGGTGGCTGTAGTGGTTGGTTTAATCTTGTAAGCTGATATTCACGAAAAACGGAGCGGTGTTGCTTGAGTGCAAGGACGTTGTATTTATTAACGACTGAGGGGTGTTCTTTGTGTAATAAAGCCAAAGAAACCCTCTGGCCGTTGTTAACGCAGTATCAATTAAGCTTGCAAGAGATTGACATCATCGATCACCCACGTTTATTCGAAGCGTTCGCAGTAAAAATTCCTGTCATTACCTTTGAGAATATTCGCCAGCCCATAGTCAGTACACATTACCTAGCTTGGCCATTTTCTATGCAAGAAGTTGATTACTGGCTCTCCAATATTCACTCATAGCACTAAAACTCTCACCAATTCAGGCCATAGGCGCTGATTTCTCAGCAACTGCTACACTTTTCGTAGGGTCATTAAACTGACTACGAAAGCCTTTGTCAGCAAATTATTGCCGAGACTGTAATGCTTAAAGTTTGCCTGTGCTCGGCCGATAGCCCGCGAATAAGCTGATTTAATCAAAAGCTGTAAAAACGTTGTTGATTAACTCGGCTTCGAGACAGTAGTAGCCAGGAGCGCGGGCTCGCTGGGCAAAAATTACGATTGGATTTAGGTGTGGATTGAGTATGTCCAAGTTGCTGCAATCGGTCGACAGCCGTACCAAACTTGTCGGTGAAAACCGGCTAGAACTCTTGCTGTTTAACCTGGGCGGTGCGCAAAACTATGCCATCAACGTGTTTAAAGTGCGCGAAGTGGTGCAAATGCCGCAGCTTACCGCCATACCCAATCGCCATCCGGTGGTGTGTGGTGTAGCCCATCTGCGCGGTTACAGTTTTTCGGTTATAGATTTGCGAGCGGCTCTCGGTCGCAGGCCGTTGTATGGAACCGATAAAATCACCAACTTAATTATTTGTGAATACAACAATTCCATTCAGGGGTTTTTAGTGGGTGAAGTAGATCGCATTGTGAACCTCACCTGGGAAGCCATTTCTCCTCCCCCCATTACCAGCGGTGCCAATAACTTTTTAACAGCGATTACCGAATTGGACGATCAATTGGTACAGATAATCGATGTAGAAAAAGTACTGGCTGAAATCATTCCCTACAGCACCGATGTATC
The DNA here is from genome assembly GCA_964342265.1 of uncultured Cellvibrionaceae bacterium. Lineage (GTDB taxonomy): Bacteria > Pseudomonadota > Gammaproteobacteria > Pseudomonadales > Cellvibrionaceae > Halioxenophilus. Next base: position 6,982 of record CAYFFE010000140.1, read on the forward strand.
CGCCGATGTGCTCGACCAAGACCTACGTGACTGGGCTCAGGCCAATAAGATTAATGTACTGATTGTCGATGACTCATCCACCGCGCGCCAGCAATTGATGAGCACCTTAGCAAAAGTAGGCGTGCACTGTGTGCAAGCTCGAAATGGGGCCGAAGGTCTTAAATTATTGCGCGAGTTTGCGGAAAAAGGGCCCATTCAAGACTCCATAATGCTGATGATAACCGACGCAGAAATGCCTGAAATGGACGGGTATCGACTTACTCACGAAGTGCGAAATATTCCAGAGCTGGCCGAGTTGTACATTATTATGCACACATCATTAAGTGGAACGTTTAACCAAGCGCTGGTTAATAAAGTAGGCTGCGACGCTTTCTTATCCAAATTTCGCCCAGACGACGTAGCTGATGTGGTGCAAAAGCAATTGGCGGTGTTAAAACAGAAGCGGGAACAGCAACTAGGCAGCTAAGTTAATAAATACTAAAGAAAGTATAGGAACCTTTGATTAACACAGGGGTGAGCGGATGATTAACTCAGGGGTGAGCGGAATCTACAATTAAAAAACGCCCAAAAGCTGGGCGTTTTTTATTTGTGGTAGAGAGATCCTTTTA
>CAYFFE010000141.1:0-7533 GCA_964342265.1 uncultured Cellvibrionaceae bacterium
GTGTTTCCGATGTTTCGCGCGAACACCATTTACGAAGGCGAGTACCTGTTGGGCACCTCCATCGCTCGACCGCTCATTACTAAGCGCATGATCGAAATCGCCAACGAAACCGGAGCCGATGCCGTAGCCCACGGAGCCACGGGTAAAGGCAATGATCAGGTGCGCTTTGAGCTGGGTGCCTACGCTCTTAAGCCTGGCGTTAAAGTGATTGCCCCTTGGCGCGAGTGGGATTTGACCTCGCGTGAAAAACTCATGGCGTACTGCGAATCTCATAATATTCCTGTGGACTTTGCCACCAATAAAAAGAAATCCCCTTACTCCATGGACGCCAACCTGCTGCACATTTCGTACGAAGGCGGCATGTTGGAAGACCCTTGGCTCGAAGCCGAAGCCGATATGTGGCGCTGGTCGGTGGCACCCGAGCAAGCTCCGGATAAACCCACTTATATTGAGCTAACCTACGAAAAAGGCGATGTGGTTGCTATTGACGGCGAGCGCCTATCACCCGCCGAAGTATTGGCCAAGCTCAATAAATTGGGCGGCGACAATGGTATCGGTCGCTTGGATATCGTCGAAAACCGCTACGTGGGCATGAAATCCCGTGGCTGTTACGAAACCCCGGGCGGCAATATTTTATTAAAAGCGCACCGTGCTATCGAATCCATTACCCTTGATCGCGAAGTGGCGCACTTAAAAGATGAATTAATGCCGAAATACGCCGAGATTATTTACAACGGTTACTGGTGGAGCCCCGAGCGCAAAATGTTACAAGTGGCCATCGACGAATCTCAGCAAGTGGTTAACGGCGATGTGCGCGTTAAATTGTACAAAGGTTTGGTAGAAGTGGTGGGACGTCGCTCAGCCGACAGTCTCTTCGACGAAAAAATCGCCACGTTCGAAGACGATGCCGGTGCCTACGATCAAAAAGACGCCGAAGGCTTTATTAAACTCAATGCCTTGCGTATGCGTATTGCCGCCAGTAAAGGTCGATCAATGCTATAAATACAGCAGCACTTGGCGATGTGCCAAGTGCTGTATTGCTCCATAGTTAAAATTAATAGGGTTTATACAGGTGTGCCAATCCCTTGAAAACAAAGGTAACCTATAGGCCCTTGATTAGAGTCAAGCGGAATAACTCCCCATTGATTAACATCGCCCGCGTTTAGCTTTATAACCAGTAGTTGCTAAAATTCCACTTGCTGGCGATTAACATTGGATTTCCGCCTTCCTGGTTTCTGCAATTCTTAAAAACTTTTGGGACATTACTTATGAGTAGTCATCCTGTAGCAGGGGAACAGCCAGCATACGATTTAAAAGTCGTTCGCCAGTTCTCCGTTATGACCGTGATTTGGGGTGTGGTCGGCATGGCCGTTGGCGTGCTCATTGCCGCACAGTTGGTTTGGCCAGAGCTCAACAATCTCTTGCAGCCGTATTCCCACTTTGGCCGATTGCGACCGCTGCATACCAATGCCGTAATTTTTGCCTTTGGTGGCTGTGCATTGTTTGCCACATCGTATTACGTGGTGCAGCGAACCTGTCAGGCTAAGTTGTTTGGTGGGCCCCTAGTACCTTTTACGTTTTGGGGTTGGCAGGCGGTTATTGTGTTGGCTGCCATCACGCTACCGCAGGGCATGACCTCGGCCAAAGAATACGCCGAGTTGGAATGGCCCATCGATATCTTAATTGCTTTGGTTTGGGTGTCTTACGCCATCGTCTTTTTTGGCACTATTGCCAAACGTAAAACATCGCATATTTATGTTGCTAACTGGTTCTACGGCGCATTTATTATCACCATCGCCATTTTGCACATTGTTAACAGTGCGTTTGTGCCGGTGAGTTTAACCAAATCTTATTCGGCCTACTCCGGTGCCATGGATGCCATGGTGCAGTGGTGGTACGGCCACAATGCGGTAGGCTTCTTCTTAACCGCAGGCTTTTTGGGCATGATGTATTACTTCGTTCCCAAGCAAGCCGGTCGCCCGGTTTACTCTTACCAGCTTTCCATCGTTCACTTCTGGGCTTTGATTTCCATCTACATTTGGGCCGGTGCTCACCATTTGCATTACTCCGCGTTGCCCGATTGGGCGCAGAGCTTGGGTATGGTGATGTCTCTTATTCTATTGGCGCCTTCCTGGGGCGGTATGATCAACGGCATCATGACCTTATCCGGTGCTTGGCATAAATTGCGTACCGATCCAACTTTGCGCTTCTTGGTGGTGTCTTTGTCGTTCTATGGCATGTCCACCTTCGAAGGGCCAATGATGTCCATCAAAACGGTTAACGCGCTTTCCCACGATACGGACTGGACCATTGGTCACGTGCACTCCGGCGCTTTGGGTTGGGTGGCGATGATTTCCATTGGTGCCATTTATCACCTGTTACCGGTGCTGTTTAACCGCAAAGAAATGTGGAGTGTTAAGTTAATCAATACCCACTTCTGGTTGGCGACGGTGGGCACGGTACTGTACATCGCGTCAATGTGGGTGAACGGTATTACTCAGGGCCTAATGTGGCGCGCCTTTAATGCCGACGGAACACTGACCTACAACTTTGTTGAATCCGTAGAAGCCAGTTACCCAGGTTATATCGTACGTGTTATTGGTGGTGCGCTATTCCTGGTGGGTATGTTGCTGATGACCTACAACATGTTCCGCACCATTTCTGCGGCGGAGCGCGAAGCGGATCAGCAAGAGTCCGAGCCCGCGGGCGAAACCCAAACGGCTTGATTGAGGAGAATGCCCTGTGAAAAATCATGACATAGTAGAAAAGAATATCGTCCTGATGATTGTGCTGGTGGTGGTTGCCATCAGCTTTGGTGGCCTAGTAGAAATCGTGCCGCAGTTCTTTTTAAAAGAAACCACCGAGCCTGTGGCGGGTTTAAAACCTTTACCGGCCGTTGAGTTGGAAGGCCGCGATATATACATCCGCGAAGGTTGCCATGTGTGCCACACGCAGATGGTTCGGCCGTTGCGCGCTGAAGTGGAGCGTTACGGTCACTACTCGGTGGCGGGTGAGTCGGTTTACGAGCATCCATTCCTGTGGGGTTCTAAGCGCACGGGTCCCGACTTGGCGCGAGTCGGTGGTCGTTACTCCGATGACTGGCACAAAGCTCACATGTACAACCCGCGCAACGTGGTTCCGGAATCCAATATGCCAGCTTTCCCCTGGTTGTTCGATAAAGAGCTCGACGGCAAGCATACTGCGGCAAAAATGAAAGCTCTGCGCACAGTGGGTGTGCCCTATACCGACGAAGATATTGCCGGTGCCAAAGAGGCCGTTGAAGGTGTAACTGAAATCGATGCATTGGTGGCCTACCTTCAACAGTTGGGTACTTTGTTGCAGCAAAAACGTTAATCAACTCTCGCTGGAGGGGTTTGGATTATGGAATCGGAATTACTGAATAACCTGCGCAGCTTTTCCACGATTTTGGTGATGATTGCGTTCGCTGGTATCTGTTGGTGGGCGTTTTCGCCCAGCCGAAAAGCCAAGTTTGATGAAGCGGCCAACTTGCCATTTTCCGATGATGACCAACTAAAACCCAACGATTCCCAGCGTCAACCGCATAACGCTTTGAACAATACCGGTGAGCCTGATACCGGAGATAAGGGGCAAGAAAAATCATGAGTATTTTCTGGAATGTTTGGATCATCGGATTAACGGTGATCAACCTAGCACTGGTTTTATGGGTGTTAATGGCAAACCGCAAAGTGGCGGCGCGCGACGATGCCGAACCAGAGAACAAAACCACCGGTCACAGCTACGATGGCATTGAAGAGTACGATAACCCACTGCCCAAGTGGTGGTTTCAGATGTTCATCGGCACGTTTATTTTTGCGATAATTTACTTAGCGTTGTATCCCGGTTTAGGTTCTTTTAAGGGCTTTTTGGGCTGGACGTCGGTCAATCAATTGGAGCGTGAACAAGCCAAAGCACAGGAGTCCTATAAGGAATCGTTTGGTGTGTTCAGCAAAATGTCCATCGAGGAATTGGCTCAAGATCCCAAGGCCTACAAAATGGGCACACGCTTGTTTGCCAACAACTGTGCGGTGTGCCACGGTGCAGATGCCGGCGGTAACTTTGGTTTCCCCAATCTAACCGATAACGACTGGCTGTACGGCGGCACTCCCGAGGCCATTAAAGCGTCAATTGCCAACGGTCGAGTCGCCGCTATGCCGGCCTGGAAGGATATTTTGGGTGAGGAAAAAATCGCTCAAGTTGCTCAATATGTGTTGAGTTTGTCGGGCAATGCTGAAGATCAGGCAGCAGCCGAGGCCGGGGCACCCATCTACGCACAAAATTGCGCGGCCTGCCACGGCGCGGATGGTAAAGGCATGCACGCCACCGGCGCGCCCAACCTGACCGATGATATCTGGCTTTACGGGCGCGATGCGGCCGGTATTCGACAAACGCTTCGCAATGGCCGTGCCGGGGTAATGCCGGCCCAGAGCGATAAAATTCGTGAAGACAAAATCCATATCTTAACGGCGTACGTTTACGGCTTGTCGCAAGACTTCCAGTAATTACGTCGCAGCTTATTGCCTATAAAAATAATAAAGGGCTGCAGCTACCGATAGCTGTGGCCCTTTTTTTGGCTCTTATTTTGGGCCAAAACTGCGCGCTGCTTGAGCTAGGCTAAATAGTTTGCTGATTTCTTACTTTAGAATATTGCGAATTAATAGCGCCAACTACAATGAAATCATCAGCAGGCTAATGCAGGGACTCCCGTTGAAGGCAAAATAAGGACGCCAGCGCCTGTCTTGGAAGAAGGTAATTTGCCGTGGTAGACAAAATTCCAGTTACAGAAGAAACCGAAAAAGACGGTGTGGTACACACTAACCTGTATCAGGCCGCCAATAAAATTTACGTACGCAAAACCGACGGTTTTTTTCAAAACATTCGCCGCTATACCGGTATTCCCTTATTACTCGGCTTTGTATTGTTGCCCTGGTTTACCATCGAAGGCCGCCCGGCCATGTTATTCGATTTACCCGAGCGCAAATTTCATATTTTATGGACCACCTTCTGGCCGCAGGACGGCATGCTCCTGGCCTGGTTGTTAATTATTGCTGCCTTTACGCTGTTTACCGTTACGGTTTTAGTGGGGCGAGTTTGGTGTGGGTTTACCTGCCCGCAAACCGTATGGACGCTTATGTACATTTGGGCTGAGCGCATTTTCGAAGGTGATCGCAACAAACGTATCAAGCTTGATAAACAACCTTGGAATACCGAAAAACTGCTGCGTAAAACCGGTAAACACAGTACTTGGCTATTGATCGCTTTCGTTACTGGCGTAACGTTTATCGGTTATTTCATGCCTATTCGCGAATTGTTAATGGGCTTTGTGCCGGTTATTGGCGAAGACGGTTTTGTGCATTGGAATATTAATCCTACAGCCGCTTTCTGGACGTTTTTCTTTGCCGGTATGACCTATTTAAATGCCGGATGGATGCGCGAGCAAGTGTGTAAGTTTATGTGCCCTTATGCGCGTTTTCAGTCGGTTATGTACGATAAGGAAACCCTGGCGGTGCATTACGACAGTGCCAGAGGCGAAGCGCGCGGCCCGCGCAAAGTTAATGAAGACTACAAAGCCAACGGCAAGGGCGATTGCATCGATTGCTCCTGGTGTGTGCAGGTTTGTCCGGTAGATATCGATATTCGCGATGGCCTGCAATACGAGTGCATCAACTGCGGTTTGTGTGTGGATGCCTGTAACAGCGTAATGGACAAAATGGGCTACGAGCGAGGCCTGATTCGTTTTACTTCGCAAGATGCTCTAGAAACCGGCCACACTCGGTTTTTCCGGCCGCGGTTATACGGCTACTGCTTTGCCGTAATTGCCATGTTATCGGCTTTTACCTATGCCATTACCGGGCGCGAACCTTTATCGGTGGATGTGGTGCGTGATCGCGGTGCGCGTATGTACCGAGTGAGTGGCGATGATATCGTTAACGTGTACACCGTTAAAATTAACAATATGGATCGACAAGACCATCGTTACGATGTGGATGTGCGCGGCGAAGGCGACTACGAAATTTCCTATCGACCGGTGTATTTGGAAGAAGGTGAAATCTTTACCGTGCCCATTCGTATAAAAATTCCTCGCTCGGAAATTACTTCCGAAAAAAGTGAGGTGTTCATTACGGTAACGGCCAAAGACGACGACAAAATCACTGCCGAACAAAAAACCTCGTTTATCGGCCCGTCGCCAGAGTAGTGTTTAAATCCCTGGAGTCGTTTTCCCAATAGTGATCGACGTAAACTGCCCCGCACCGGAAATATAAATCGGTGCGGGGTCTTTGCTGCCTTTCAATACTTGTCCATCGGTCGCTCTGTTATTGAGATTGCTCGATGTTTGTATTGTAATAGAGCGCTTTTTCCCGGCCCGAATGGCTGAAAACCTGGCTGAATGTGCGGCTTAAAATTTGGAGTAACGAGTGACAGAAGAGCAAGTCAGCAAACCCTGGTATCGCGAGTTTTGGGCGTGGTTTATTTTGGCCCCGTTGATCGCCACCGTAATTTTATCAACCATTATGGTCGTTACTGCCGTGCGCTACGGCGATGATGAAATTACCGACGACTATTACAAAAAAGGTCGGATGATCAATCAGAGCCTGGAACAGGTCGAGCGCGCTGGGGATTTGGGCTTGGCGGCGGAAATTAATTTCGATCTTGATTTGGGAGATGTAACCCTGGTGTTGGCTGCCGATAAAATTCCTGCCGACAGTCAGCAGCTGACTTTATTTCTCGACCATCCGGTCAGCGCCGATCTCGATGAAGTGTTGGTGTTAAAACAATTTGCCCCCGGTAATTTTCGAGCCGATTTGGATCATCGTTTGGCCAATCGCTGGTATCTGCGCTTGCTGCCAGGCGATCAATCACAAAACGATGGCGCTGCCGAAGACTTGGCAAACGATGCAGATCAATGGCGTTTAAACGGCGAAATCGACTTTAGCTATAATCGTTCGGTGGTTCTGCAAGCGCCATGAGTTCAACCTCCGCTGAGGGGTGCTACCATTGCGGACTCGATATTCCCTCTGGGGCCAATTACTCAACCCACCTGGATGACAATACGCGGCACTTTTGTTGTCCGGGTTGTTTGGCCGTTGCCGAGACGATTCACAACTCGGGCTTAGCCAGCTTTTATCATTTTCGCTCCCAATCCAATCAGCGCCCCGATCTGGAAACCCTCAAAGAGAATTATCAAGCTTACGACCTGCCGCAACTGCAGGCCGAATTCGTGGCCAGTGTGCCGGTAAGCGACGAGTCTGCCGGCCCGATAAAACAGGCGCAATTTTTGGTAGAAGGCATTACCTGCGCGGCTTGCGTTTGGTTGATTGAACACCACGTAACGGCCATTGAGGGCGTAGCGCGCGTGCGAGTTAATGCCACCACCGGCCGATTAACGCTGCAGTGGCGGCCCGAGCTTGTTGCGTTAAGCTCGATTATGGCGGCGGTGGCGGCCATTGGTTATCGATTAACTCCGGCCACCGAGGATCAGGCACAACAACCGGCCGACCGCGAACGTAAGCTGGC
>CAYFFE010000142.1:0-7462 GCA_964342265.1 uncultured Cellvibrionaceae bacterium
TCTTTATCAACTTTTCACTGATTGCTGACAGGCTTATTAGTGTTAACAGGCCCTAACAACGCCACCGAGTATACTTCAGCAGTGCGTTCAATATATTTGAACAAAGGCAATTCTGCCTCACTGGCTGAAAATTTATGTTCGAAAAGGGTATCTTCTAGATTAACCCCCAGGGCTGTTAAATCGTTTTTTATTAAATTGGATTTTTGAAAAATACTCGGCAAATAGTCAACCACCTTAAAATGCTTATGATGGTTGGTAAATTGATTGGTAACGTTAAATTGTTCACCGGTTGCGAGTATGCGACTTTCTAGCAGGTTTCGTATCGCCAATTGTTGTTTCAAAAAATACTGGTAGTGCTGCAAAGAAATATCTGTTAGCCAGAATTTTATATAAGGGTAAGAGTTGACCAGTTGCTTGCGGTTCTCCCGCGCAAGGCGTTTTAAGCTTACCGAAATTTTGGCGCGCTTACCGTACTGGTCCTGCCGTACTTGGTCTAGATTGATTACTTGCCCCATTTATATTATCTCCAGCTAAATTGCATAATAGTGGTGGCACGAAAATCAACTATAGTAGTAAGTAGTCGAATAAGGCAAGCCTCTTTAGTCAAATCTGTTCTTGTAGTCGGTGCTACTAGTGAAAAATGCTTAGCGTTTAAAAATGTATGTTATAACCAAGTGGTTCTGTTAAATACGTTTTGATTATTTGTACGCGCAATAATCCAATCCTAAGCTTGATAAGCGCTACTTAAGAACAGTTGTAACAGAGCGCTCTAAAATAGGTTTTTATAATAAAAGCGGTTGATTTGGTGGCATGTTAAAAATTCCAATAATAATTTTGCTCCTGGTGTTGCCTATTTTGTATGTAAACCAATCAATTGCGGAACATTCAAATAACGAGATCTTTACCGTGGGGGTTCCTAGTCATGGTTCGTCCATTGTGTACGTTTACGGTGAGGGGTTGGCCGAGGTTTATAAAAAGCTTGGCTACACGCTGGAGATTCGCTCAGCACCGGCAAGACGTGTTGTGCTGGAAGCCAATCGTGGGACAATCGATGGGGTAATGCTTTCTCCAACCATTATCGAAAACCACGCTTTCAATCTGTTGCGCATAAACGTGCCAATGGCAACCGCCGATATGATGGCAATATCGCTATCCACCAAGTCGGATATAAAATCGATTGAAGACCTTAAACAATATCGCGTTGGCTATGTGCTCGGCTATGCGACGACCGGTTCGATGCTGCACAATTTGAACGCTGAACCCATTCCGTCGATGAATTTGTTGTTTAGCATGATTGCAAAAGGCCGTTTAGACGTCGCGCTAGTGTTGCGCCGAGAGGCCTATCGATACGTAGACAAACACCCGCGTTTTAGTCATTTAAAAATGCATGAAACACCCATGCTTAGCGTTGTGCTTTATCACCACTTAAACGTTAAGCATCAGTCGATTAAAGATCGAGTGGAATCCATTATGGCTGACTATTGGGCCAGCGGAAAGGTTCAGCAACAAGTTGAATTGTTAACACCTCGTTCTCCATTTACTCCGCATTAATAAAAATAGCTTGATTTTTAAGCTTTACATATTCCTCTTTCTTTGTTTTTGTATTTTTCGGTACATGCGCAATTTTATTGGTGCTTGTGTTGGTGTTTTTGGCCTGAAATTAAACTATTCATTATGGTTTTAAAAAATAAAGCAGCTTTGATGTCGGCCAATTTTAAGGGTTATGTTAAGTCTTTTGAGTGTTTATAACCTGTTGGGGTGATCACTCCAATAATGAAAGGTATTTTTAAAAAAATGAGTGCAGTTTATTTAAGAATAAATTGAAATTATCAATATTCTGTTGGCTTTGGCTAGTTATTAAAAACAAATAAAATGTTTTTGGTGTGAAGAATTTTTCTGTAGTTTCGTGGGTTATATGTTGACCGATGGCGTTGGTTGAGCCTTCTGATTGTTAACCAAAAATCCCTTTAATTGGGGAGTGATTTATAAGTTGTTGAAAAGCAGGAATATTTTGCCTGAACCAAAGATGCTGTTTTTATCTTGCATTTGTTCGATAATGTATAATATTGGGCGGGTTTGTTTTGTTTTGGGGTGTTGATGTGTCGATTGTTGCTATATTAATGTTTGTTATACTTCGCGCGGCTGTGCAAATTTAACGATAAAAATAAAAAATGTGTGGTTGGTGTAAAAATAAAAAGTACATTTTTCTGATTCTTTTTGCCGTTGGTTATTCTTTTAACGCAGTTTAATCGGATGGCGTCCTGTGTGCTCGTCGTTCAGTCGCTGAGTTAAATGATGTGCTCTGTGTTTGCATTAGCCCCAAAAATTGCCAGATATCTAAAAATAACCCGATGTATAAAAATAATTAGGAGCTCTTATGAGTACTCGCAATATTGTTGTGGTAATAATGTCTTGTGTGTTGTCACTGTGTGTTCATGCAAATTATACTCAAACCCAATATCCCATCGTGCTTGTACATGGTGTTACTGGATTCGACACTGTTGGGGGCGTGATTAATTATTTCCACACGGTGCCCTACAATTTAGAGCGATCTGGCGCTAAAGTCTATACACCCAGTGTATCGGCTTTTAACACGAGCGAAGAACGTGGAATGCAATTGGCAACGTATTTATCCAGCTTGCCAGAATCTAAATTTAATATCATGGCCCACAGTCAGGGCGCTCCAACTTCCCGGGTAGCCGCTGCCATTATTCCTGAAAAAATTGCCTCAATTACATCCATTGATGGAGTGAATTACGGTTCTCGAGTTGCTGATGTTGTACGCGGTGTGCTTGAGCCGGGCTCGTTTGTGGAAGGTGGTGCAAATGCCATTGCTAACGCACTGGGTGGGTTAATTAATGTACTTTCTGATAATAATAATCCACAAAGCGGTCTTGGTGCGTTAGAAACGCTTACTACTGACGGCACCATTGCATTAAACGAAGCGCTTGATTGGAAAGGTGTTAATCCAACCTATTGCGAAGGATCAACCGAGAACGTCAACATCAACGGGTACAATATCAAAATGTTCTCCTGGACTGGCGATAGAATATTAACCAATGTGTTGGATATTACCGACCCATTCTTGTTAACTACGTCGGCGGCATTTTCGCTTTTTGAGCAAAACGATGGTTTAGTAGCGACTTGTGCCACTAAGATGGGCAAAGTAATCAGTACTTCCTACCAAATGAATCATGTCGATGCGATAAACCATTTATTTGGCTCACGCTCTATTTGGACGAATCCTGTATCGCTCTATCGCAGTCAGGCCAATCGCCTTAAAAATAGAGGGCTTTAATACGCCAATGGCACAAAGTTGTAACTTTTTGCTTTATTAAACTCATGGGCCCCCGTCGGTAACCTTGAGTGGGGCCGTTTATTTTTAACGCAATTTCGTAATAATTATGACTTTCCATAACAATTCACAAAATGCAGAGAGCTATCGTATTAAATCGGTGATGAGGCTAATCTTCCCAGTTGCATTCCTGTCATTTGTCGTGATCATTTATTACTCTAATAGTAGTAACGAAACGGAAGGAAAACCTTCTTTGCAATTACTGGAAAATTCAACGGTCGTTAACCAAAATGGAGTACCAAAACAGGATTGGACCATTCAAAAAAACAAGAGACAAGACAACAACATACAGCAAACTAAGACCCAAGCATTGGGCGCCAATCTATCTACGCCAACATCCTTGGGTAACTACTTCTTTGCTGAATCCCTCGAGGGAACCGAGATTGATGGGCAGTTACGAACGGATGACGATGGTAACTTAATAATAGATTTAGCGGCTCGCGATTTCTTTGATTATTTTTTAAATACGGCCGGCGAAGTTGGGTTTGATCAAGCAACGGGGGTTTTAACAGACTTAATTCATCAATCTCTAGAAGATCACGCCGCCGAACAAGCGTTAACATTGCTAAACGAGTACATAGAGTACAAAAGTGCGGTTACTTTATTATCGGCTCAGCCGCTATTGCAAGCAAACACACAATCACCCGAGTACTATTTGTATACACTAGAGACCACGTTCAATGAGCTAAAACTCTTGCGCAGAGACTTAATGAGTGAACACGCGGTAAAAGCGTTTTTCAGCTTAGAAGAGGCCTATGGCCAGTTTACGCTCGATACCATGCGGATTAATATGGATGAAAATCTAGACGCTCAAGCTAAAGAGCAATTAATTGAATACAGACGCAGTTTTTTGCCGAGCACAATCCGCAATACCGAATACCGCGTTGCTAAAGATGTAAATACCTCTAACACGGTACTGGCTGCGGTAAACTCCCAAGCCTCCGATGAGGCTGTTGCACAAACCTTAACCGAGCAATCTTACAGTCGAGAACACATCGACAGCGTTATTGCCTTTAGGCAGCAACAGCGCGATTTTAACAGTAAATACCTCGCTTATACCCAAGAGCGTGATCAGTTATTGGAGCAGGGCGCTACTCAGCAGGAAGTTATCGACTTGCGAAAACGATTTTTCAGTGTAGGTCGAGAATTAACCCAAGCTCGACTGCAAGATTTAAACTAATGATTAATGGTTTATTTCAGAATGTTAAAAGCTGAAACGAATTTACATTAGTTTGTTAACTGAGTAATGATTAATTCGTCGCAGTTTTGCTGCTCGGTATCAATGGTTATTACATAAGGGTGCTCTTGTTCGGCAAAAGGCTCTGCTTGTTCTTTTTGCTGCTGATAAATTTCGCTATCGGCATCAGAGGGATCGTTAGCTTCCTGTGTTCGTTGTTGAAGGCGTTGCAAAATCACCGATTCGCTTGCGACGCAGTGGGCTATGATTACAGGGATTTTTTGGCTAATTGCCCATTGCAAAAACGGTTGTCGCGATGACTGGGTTAAAAACGTGGCATCGACTATACAGTTAAAACCTGCGTCGATGACCGTTGAACTCAAAATTAATAAACGCTCAAACGTAGTGCGCGTGGTTTCTTCGCTGTAAAGATTGGTTACTTGTGTACCAGACTGATGGGGCTCTAAGTGAAACAAACGTTTTCGTTCCACATCGGAACGAATTCGAATGGCGTTGCGTTGTGAGGCTATTTTTTCGGCTAAATAGGATTTTCCCGATCCCGATAGACCGTGCATAAGAATCAACTGGACGGATTGATTTACCGTAAAGCGTTCAGCCAACTGCACATAGCGGTAAAAGTCTGATTGGGACTCGCGTGTAATGGTTGAATCATAACCTTTAGGTAGGCGCAATAGATTTACTTTTGCTCTAACTAACGCATCGTAGCAGCGGAATAAATTTAATACCGGTAGAGCGTGGTAGTCGCCCGTGTATTCCAAGTAGGTGTTTATAAAGCGCTGGGATTGCTGGGCAAGTTCGCGGGCGCATAAGTCCATGCTCAAAAAAGCGGCTTCTGCCACAGTGTCGTTTATCCGGAAGCTGTCGTTAAATTCAATACAGTCGAACAGGGTTATTTTATCGTCGATCAGCACTATGTTGCCCAGGTGACAATCGCCGTGGCAATCTTTTACGTAGCCTTCTTGTCGACGACTGTCGAGCAACGGTTTGCAATATTGATAAGTTTCTCGCATCCAGTCTTGCAGTTTGGTAAGCGAGGTTAATATTTCCTCAGAGAGCGAATAGGCGCGAATTTGGGTGAAATTTTCCATAGCCGCGCTAAAAAAGTCATCGGCGTAACCGTATTCGCAATCTTCGCTGATTGATGGCAACTCTTGATGCACCCGAGCCAAAGTTTTGGCTAGCTGTCGGGCCAAATCGTCGGTTAATAAACCTTTCTGGGCTAGGTGATCGGCCAGTTGTTGGTTGTCGAATTGGCGCATTTTAACAGCGAAATCGAAGGCCTGCCCTTGGCCGGCGAGATCGGGCGTTTGTGGTGTGCCACTGATGGGCACAACATCCAGATAAATATCGGGCGAAAACCGGCGATTAAGCTCTAACTCTCGGTAACAATAATATTCTCGATCCGCCGCAGTGGTGAAATCCAAAAACCCCAAATCAAGCGGCTTTTTTACTTTGTAGGCAAAAGGTCCCGTTAATATTACCCAGGAAATGTGAGTTTCGATCAGTTGCAGTTTATCCACCGGGTGTGGGTAGAGCGCGGGATTTAGCAGCGCGTTGGGCCAGTCTCCATCACCGAGAGCACTGCCATTATTTCTATCGTTATCACTCATACAGCTTTCACTCTTGCGACATCCGACATTTATTTAAACGACAATTCCTTAAAAGACGTACTAACTTTGCGGGAATCCGGTAATTCAGAGTTAAATTAAAGCAAGGTTTAAGAATTTAAAGCCAATTACTGGGTAATAAAAATACTCGTTTTTGCATTGATTGCCAAATACAGGGCAGCGATTTGGATCGCCCATGGCTCGAGCTGGGCGGATTGTCGGCAGTATTGTCAGATTCTGGTAGATATGATACAACATATCATTATTGTGGGCTGTAAACCCCGCTGTCCTGTTAACCCTAAGCACCGCTCGGGTTAGTGCTCTTGGGTTAAAACACTTGGGTTTACAACACTTGGATTAGAACATTAGCCCCGGTTTGGCCCTAACGCAGTAACCAGAGCGATAGACCAATAGCCCTTCGATATAGATAGATTTAGTTAAGCGGGCCTAACACTATTGAGAACTAAAATACTATGAACGAAACTGCCAATAAGTTGCCAGTCACCGTGCTTTCCGGCTTCCTCGGTGCGGGCAAAACCACCGTGTTGAGTCATGTTTTAAACAATCGACAGCAACGCAGGGTGGCGGTAATTGTTAACGATATGAGTGAAATCAATATCGATGCGAATGCAGTCCAAAATGAGGTTCAGCTCAACCGCAGCGAAGAAAAATTGGTGGAGATGAGCAACGGCTGTATTTGCTGCACGTTGCGTGAAGATCTTCTGCAAGAAGTTCGCCGCCTGGCCGATGAAGGACGCTTTGATTATCTGCTCATAGAGTCCACTGGCATATCCGAGCCGTTACCTGTGGCAGAAACCTTTACCTTTGCCGATGAGCAGGGCGTGAGCTTATCGGACGTGGCCAAGCTCGACACAATGCTAACTGTGGTGGATGCGGTTAATTTTCTCGCCGACTATGACGAAGCAAAATATTTGCAAGAAACCGGTGAGCATTTAGGCGAAGACGACGAGCGCAGCGTTGCGGATTTGCTGGTGGATCAGGTGGAATTCGCCGATGTATTGCTTATCAGTAAAACGGATTTGATCGACGAAGCCACGTTGAATCGATTAATTGCTGTGTTGAAAACCCTAAATACCGATGCAGAAATAATCCCCATTCGACAAGGACAAGTGGATATCGATCGAGTATTGGGTACGAGTAGGTTTAGTTTTGAGCGAGCACAACTAGCACCGGGTTGGCTAAAAGAAATGCGTGGCGAGCATGTGCCCGAAACCGAAGAGTATGGAATCGGCAGTTTCACTTACACTGCTCGTCGGCCATTTCATCCGCAAAAGTTTTTCG
>CAYFFE010000143.1:0-7265 GCA_964342265.1 uncultured Cellvibrionaceae bacterium
AAAGGGTAAATCGCATTTGTCTAATGAGCAAGTGCCAGAACGTGTTTTTTTAGTAGCAGCAAAACCCACAAATAGCAGCAATGCCTCACGAGATTGATTACTGCAAGGTCTTTACCAAGGTTATTGTTAAGGGCAACCAAGAAGGTGCTTTAAAGGTGGGCGCTATCAAAGAGGGCGGCAATCTGTCGGGCGTACCAACGGCCCATTTCGGAAAGGCAAAAGTAATCAGTCGTATTGTCGATTAAATCATTCATTCCAATTTTATCTATAGCCGTCAATTCGTCTCTAAAGTAATCATCAAATTCGGTACTGTAGCGATCTTTGAAGTTGGTTTTTTTAAGTAATTGATTACTCAGCAGTTTTTCTGTTAACTCGCGGCGTATTTGATCATCTTGGTTAAGCGGCAATCCGCGTTGAGCGGCCTGCTGGAGTTTTAAAACTTGCTTGATGTAATCGCGCAGGTTGCTCTGGTTTTGCCAGATGGCATTGGGGGTGTGGCTAACAGCGGCCATGCCCAAGCCCAATTGGCTGTCGTAGCGATGGGCGCAGTAGTCGCGGTGGTTGTAATGCAGTTGATTGGTTTGCGCTGCACGGTGCAGTGGGTCGCCTTTTCTCACAAAGCCATCGGTACCCATTAACGCGTAGCCTTGGGTTTGCCAAAAGTTAATGGCTGACGCCTGTTGGTCGAGTAGCGTCATTCGATTGGGCAGTTGCGTGGCATCCAGGGTTTTTTGGGCCGGATACAGGCAAGGTTGGTATTTAAATTGGCGCAAAAACACTCGCGAGGGCTGCATGCGAGCCACTTGTTTTAAGGTGGCGTTAAAGGTTGCTAGGGTTTGCTCCGGGAGGCCGTAGAGCAGGTCGATGCTAACCTGTTTAAGACCGGCGTTGCGCGCCAGCGTAACCGATTGCTGTATTCGCTCAACGGTGTACTTGCGATTAACCGCCTGCTGCACTTGGGTATTAAAGTCTTCGAGGCCAAAGTGCACGCGATTGAAACCCAGTTGAGCGAGTAGCTCGGCGGTGTCGGCATCGAAAAGTCGTGGGTCGATTTCTATGCAGTAGTCGCGCTCACTCGAGTGAGATTGTCCGAAATAATTTGCCAGGCTCGCGCTAATTTTCTGAAGGTCGTCCGACATTAAAAAAGTTGGAGTGCCGCCTCCGATGTACAGTTTCTCTAATGGTGACTCCAGGGCAGGTGTGTTGCAGAGCGCTTCACCAAACCAGCGAATTTCTCGATTCAGCATATCGACGTATTGCGAGGCTAAACCGTACTGGCGGGTTACAACAATGCTGCAATTGCAAAAGCTGCACAGTTGTCGGCAAAAGGGCACGTGAACATAAACTGACAAGTTGCGACTGTCGGCGATGTGTTGGCGCAGTTGCTGCTCATCCAGGGCGAAGCCGGACAAGGTTTGCATTGCACTGGGCGTTTCTTGTAGATCCGGCAAATCGTATAAAGTCTTCCACTGCTCGGTTGTCGGCGGTGTAAACGTTGCCATGAACGTACTTTCCTGTCAGAAGTAAAAATAAAAAGCAGGCTTTATCGCCTCTGTCTTTCGCAATTATTTTTTAACAATTGTGGGAGTAATTATCTAGATAGCTTCGCCCATTTAGCAAATGAGTTTTTAAGCAACCGGTTGCATTTCTGTCTTAGATCAACTGCCAAGCTACTCTAAAGTTTTGAGCGCGTCATCGGTTGATTTGTATCAAGCTCGGGCAAACCGTTAAGCGTAGATTGACAGTCGTGGAAACCGAGACGGTGTTTCCTAAAACCGGCGGCGCGGCCTCGAAATTAGGCTGGTGCTCAATCGTTTATAACTGAGCGTGAGGCTTCTTCACATGTATATTGATAGCGTAATTATTTCTGGTGTGATTGTGGTTATTTTAACTGCCGCTGTCGTTATCTACGCCAGTAAATACATGATTTCTCATATTCGCAAAGACATTGAAAAAACAGCAGCAGAAAACACCACAGACAAAAATTCTCACACCGGCTCGGCACAGTAATTTACCGCAGCTGCCCTAAGCGGTTTGCGGAAGCTTGTTTATCGGTCGCTTGCTTTTTGAAAGAAGGTTTCGATTTTTGCCGAGAGCTGATCGACCTCTTGTTTCAGTCTTTCGGCATTAATAGTGAGCACTTTTTGATCCTGCATTAAAACGGTGCCGTCAACGATGGTGGTAACCACATCACTGCCATCGAGCACGTACACCAAATGCGAAATTACATCGTAAACGGGTTGGGCGGCCAGTTGTTGCGTTTGTACCTGAATCATATCGGCGGCCAAGCCCGGTATGAGTTGACCAACGGTTGATTCCATTCCAATGGCTTGTGCACCCGAGCGGGTGGCAAGTGATAACGCGGTTACCGCGGGAATGGCTTCGGGCGTTTTCTGTTGCAGTTTGTGCAGCAGTGCGGCCAAATGAATCTCTTCAAACATATTTAAATCGTTATTACTGGCCGCGCCGTCAGTGCCCAAACCGACAGCAATGCCCGCCTCGATGAGTTCGGTAACCGGCGCAATGCCGGAGGCTAATTTGGCGTTGGAGCTTGGGTTGTGTATGGCTCCAAAGCGCTGATTTTGCATTGCCGGGTAATCTTGAGGTTGCGGGTGCACCACGTGTGCGCCAATGATTCGATTGTCTCCCAGTTGTTGTAACGCGTGATTAACCGGCGTGTTGTCATACTGCTTGGCTATTTGCTGCGTTTCAGTATCGGTTTCGGCCAAATGGATGGATATGGGCGCGTTCAGTTCCCGGGCACTGTTACCGACCTCTTTTAAGTTGTCCGGTGCCACCGTGTAGGGGGCGTGCGGAGCCAACGCCGGCGTAATGCGCGGATGTTTGTTCTGCCAAGATTTAACAAACTCAACACCGGCTGTGTGAGAATCCTGCCAACCCTTAAAGCCGGGGCTAGGGTAGTCGATCATGGGCGAGGCGATAATCGCGCGCAATCCGCAATTAACAGTCACCTCTGCAATGACCTCGGGGTAGAAATACATATCCACAAATGTGGTGGTGCCGGTGCGAATCATTTCATAGCAAGCGAGCTTGGCTCCAACTTCTACAAATTCTGGTGTTACAAATTCGGCTTCTAGCGGAAAAATATACTGCGTTAACCATTCCATAAGCGGTAAATCGTCGGCCACGCCGCGAAACAACGTCATCGCGGTATGGGTGTGGCCGTTAATTAATCCTGGCAGTAGAATTTTTCCGTCGCCAGCAATTTGCGTGGTTGCTTGGTAGCGTTTGGTAATTGATTGGGCTGTGTCTACAGCGATAATTTTACCGTCGTGCACGGCCACGGCGCCCTGGCGGAAAACCTCCGAATGTTCATTCATGGTGACTACATAATCACCCATTACAATAAGGTCGATGGCTTCTTTGGTCGCGCTCGAGGTTGCGCTGCATAGTAGTGTTGCTAGCAACAAAATTGCTGCGCGGCCATAGGCATAAAAACTTTTCACGTAAAATTCCAATCAGTCGTTTAGGGTTTGTCGTTTAGGCTTTAATGAAACTAACGAGTAAAGCGTGTAATTACGGCTTGGTGCTGTGGAAATTGATCGATAAGTTCTTGCCGTGTGGCCAAAGTCATATCGGCGTAGTCAAACCCTGGACTCACCGCCTCGCTGATTAATCCGTAATGGCCGCCGGCTAAGTGCGACGCTTTCCAAATGCCGCCTTTTACCGTGAGCTGCAAATGATGGTCCAGAGTTGGATTGGGGCCTAAAGTGACTGTTTCCAGTTCGCCAGACGGATGAATTAAATAATAATCAATGGGATCACCCAACTGGAAAAAATGAACAATATCAGATTGGTTAAGATGCCAGTGGCCGGTGGGGGATTGTTTGGTGAGCAAGTAGTGAATACAACTCAACAAAAGGCGCGATCCCCGCTCGGTGGTAATCGCGGGGCGATGGTTGGCTTCGTAAATGCGCTTAAAATAACCCCCTTCAACATGAGGCTCCAGTTTTAAGCTTTGAATTAATTGCTCAACAGAAATCGACATAAAAAATATTCAGCTTTTAAAATGAAGGGCCAGTATACAAAATTCCCCAAACGTTATTCATCCGCATTTTTTCTGGGCGCACAGTGCGAGGTTCTCCGCCTCAAAATATTGCTTTAAATAACCCGGATTGAGGTTAAGGGTAACTCAAAGAGTCAATGTTTGAGTTAAATATCAAGGTAAAATCGGTGGGTGCGTTTTTTGCCAATGCTCGGCAATGGCCAAGCGGGTTGCAACCCACACATCGTTTTTAGTGAGCACATAATCCAAAAATTGTTGCACGGCCATGGCTCTACCGGGTCGGCCGGCTAGCCTGCAGTGCAAACCAATACTCAACATTTTGGGCGTTTTTTCACCCTCGTGGTATAAAAAATCAAAACTGTCTTTAAGGTAGCGATAAAATTGTTCACCACTGTTAAACCCTTGTGGTGTAGCAAAACGCATGTCGTTGGCATCCAGCGTGTAGGGAACAATTAACAGCGGTTTATCGAATTGATAGTCCCAGTAGGGTAGGTCGTCGGCGTAGGAATCGGCGTGGTAGCGAAAGCCGCCTGATTCTGCCACCAGGGCGCGGGTGTTGGGGCTGTCGCGGCCAGTGTACCAGCCCAGTGGCCTTGAGCCGGTTACTTGAGTGTGAATGGCTATGGCTTTTGCCATCATTTGTCGCTCTTGCTCAATGGGCATGGATTGGTAGTGAATCCATTTTAAGCCGTGGCTGGCAATCTCCCAGTTGGCTTTGTGCATGGCCTCGATGGCCGCAGGGTTTTTTTGCAGCGCTTGGGCAACGGCAAATACCGTAACGGGCAGTTGACGCTCGGTAAACAGCCGGTATAAACGCCAAAATCCTGCCCGGCTGCCGTATTCGTAAATCGACTCCATGCTCATGTGGCGCTGGCCTAGATAGGCCTCAGCCCCAACAATTTCTGATAAAAACTGCTCCGAAGCGGGGTCGCCGTCGAGAATACAGTTTTCGCCGCCTTCTTCATAATTGATGACAAATTGTACGGCTAGCCGGGCACCGTTTGGCCAATGAGGGTTGGGCGAGTGTTCTCCATAGCCGATAAAATCACGTGAAGAGGCGCTCATAAGGTTAATCCCGTCGCTTGGGGCTGTTGGTTAATGGCCAGGGAATAAATTGGTGCTTGTTTAAGCCTAACAGGCTTGGCTTGCTTTACCCTGGTGCGCACAATAACCTACTTTACTGGGTTGATTGCGGTTATAGTAACGCCATTCAAAAAATTGACCAATTAGACAGATTTGGCATTATGCCTGCTTATCTATCGCTTGAAATAGTGTCGATATAGGCAACCAAATTAGCCAATCAATCGACAACAACAAACTTAAAACACATCAAAAATACCATTAAAAACAGGGGAAATTTCAGTGAAAATTGTTCGTCACGGCCTTAAATGGGCGATGCTAAGCGCTTGCAGTGCGTTTTTAATGGCCTGTGGTTCAGACAAAGAGCCTCAAACACAATCAACACCTGAGCCTGAACCCATCGAAGTGAAAGTGGTGGTGGTTACCATGTTCGAAATAGGCGAGGACACCGGCGATAAAGCGGGTGAGTTTCAATTGTGGAAGGAGCGCGCCAATCTCGACACTCAATTTGATTTTCCCCAATCGTTTCACGATCTCCACTTTAATGAACAAACCGGTGTTCTTGGCATGGTTACGGGTATGGGCACGGCAAAGTCCACCTCGGCGGTAATGGCGCTGGGGTTAGATCCGCGCTTTGATTTAACCAACGCCTATTGGCTAGTAGCAGGTATTTCTGGCTTCGATCCCGCCGATGCCTCTATCGGCTCGGCGGCCTGGGCAGAATATTTGGTGGATGGTGACTTGGGCCACCAAATCGATGCCCGCGAAAAACCTGAAGACTGGGAAACCGGGTATTTGCCGTTGTTCTCGAAAGAGCCTTACGCCAAACCATTGCCGCCCAACCAAGGCGAAATGTTTAAAATTAACAGCGAGTTGGCCGACTGGGCTTTTCAATTAACCAAAGATATCGAACTGCCCGACGACAACAGCATTGCTGAAGCCCGCCAAAATTACACGGCGTTCCCCAATGCTCAAAAACCACCGTTTGTATTAAAGGGCGATAACCTGGCCGCGATGACGTTTTGGCATGGCGAAATTTTAAATGATTGGGCCAATAAATGGGTGGATTACTGGTCGGGCGGCGAGGGTGAGTTTGTTTCCTCGGCCATGGAAGATACCGGTACGGCCCAGTCTTTATTTTATTTGGATCGCGCAGGCTACGCCGATTACGATCGTTTAATGGTATTGCGCACAGCCAGCAACTTTACTATGCCAGTTATTGAAGGCGAATCTGCGGCACACAGCTTAACCTCTGAGGGCGAAGATTACGCGGGTTTGGGCTTGGCTCTAGAGAGTGCTTACACTGTGGGTAATACGGTGGTGGAAGAAATTACCAATAATTGGTCGGTGTACAAAAATACCTTGCCGTACCAAGCAAAATAGAGCACGGCGTAATTAACGGTTTCTATTAATTACATCCCCCAACAGATCACAATGATCTGTTGGGGGTTACCTATAAAAACCTGGCAGTGCCTCCTATAAAAACCTAGCTACCTCCGTGTACGGTTATTAACTTATCGATTATTGAGAGAATCAGTGCAAGCATTTAAATCACTGGTACAACAGTTACCGAAAACAGAACTGCATTTACACATTGAGGGCACCTTAGAGCCCAACATGGTTATGGCTTTGGCTGTGCGCAATAATATTACCTTGCCGTACCAAAATGCCGAAGAACTAGCAGCTTTATACGATTTTGAGAATTTACAATCCTTTTTAGACTTGTATTACCAAGCCACGGATGTATTGCGTAAAGAGCAAGATTTTTATGATCTAACTTGGGCGTATTTGCAAAAGTGCGCCGAATAAAATGTAGTTCATGTGGAGATATTTTTTGATCCACAAAGTCATACCGATCGCGGCGTGGCCTTCGCTGATGTTATTAACGGCATTCATCGGGCGCTAATGCAGGCAAAAACTGAGTTGGGTATTAGCAGTTTGTTGATCATGTGTTTTTTACGGCATTTACCCGAGGAGGAAGCCTTAAAAACCTGGCAACAAGCGCAACCTTGGTTACATTGTATTGCCGGCGTAGGCTTAGACTCTTCCGAAAAAGGCTTTCCCCCCAAATTGTTTCAGCGAGTATTTGCCGAGGCCAAAGCGGCGGGCTTAAAATGTGTTGCCCACGCCGGTGAAGAAGGTCCAGCAGAATATATCG
>CAYFFE010000144.1:0-7252 GCA_964342265.1 uncultured Cellvibrionaceae bacterium
TCTTCGAGCTGCCAAGCATTCTAAAAGTGCTCCCGGCACTTTTATTCAATTACCTCACAAAATCAACTACTTACGTATGTTGATTTTGCCTGCACGTTATCGCCAGGGATGGCGTGTATGCTGGCTTTACAGGAGCGATAGCCTGCCCTTGTGCAGGAGGAACCTCTGGGTTAATCAGAGGTTCCTATAAAACTATTCCGTAACTTTAAAGGCATCGTGAAAACTCACCTCGCCGTGGGGATTTCTCTCGTTAAATGCGAGGCAGAAAAAGGCTTCGCTAGGTACGCCCGGGTAAAATATTTGAGTGCTATTTTTAAAGCCAAATTGTGTGTAATATTCTGGGTGGCCCACTAAACAGCAACCCTGTGCGCCGATATTTTTCAGTTGTGTTAAACCTTCGTTGATTAATGCTTTACCCACACCTTGGCGCTGATATGCTGGCAATACCGAAACCGGGCCTAAGCCAAACCAGTTTTGAGTCCCATCAGAAATAGTAATGGGCGAAAAGGCGATATGACCAATAACACGTCCATTTTGGTCTGCCACCAATGAGAGCGTTAAGCAGCCTGCGTCTCGCAGGGCGTTAACCACGAGGTGTTCGGTTTGATTGCTGATTTCCAGAGTTTTAAACGCTGCTTGAGTTACTTCGCAAATGGCGGGTATATCTGCGGGTGTTTCTGGTCTTAAAATAAAATGAAGGGCCATGATATTTTCTCTTAAACGATGCAGCGCTATTGTTAATCGTTAGGGCCGATAAATTCCCATTCCAAAACAGGCACCGTTACCATCATTACGGAGTCTTGCCCAAATTTTTTTGCGTAACGCGAGGCCAGTGATTTTGCTTTATTAATATCTGGCTGTTTAACAATCAGCGTGACAATTTTTGAGCGTTCAGGCTTGCCTTGGTAGTAGCCCACCGAATCCACTACATTAAAACCTTCAAACGCAGTGGCGATTTCATTGTTCTGAAAATTTTGCCATTGCTCCAGCGAGACAGCGCCGCCCTCGGGAAGAGAAAGTCCGAAGAATAATCGCAATCTGTAAACGTCTTCAGTGGAGTTTGCATCGCTCAAACAAGATGTTGAAAAAGCCATTAAAAGCAACAGCGCAACTCGGCAGCTTAAAGTGTTCATGAGGTATTCCTTGGCTATTGTTGTAAAACCACTTCTTTTACGCCTTCTGCTTTCCAATAATCCACACAGGTTCGCAAACTGTTGGCCTTAACGGACAGTTTATTCACATAAGCGTATTTAATCAGCTCAAAAATGGTTTCGCCGCCGGGCGCGCTTAAGTCGATGGAATAGAGCTTGGATTCATTGCATCGAACCGGGTCTTCCAGTTCTCCCGAGAGGCCAAATAAAACGGCGTTAGAAACCGTGCTCGATTTAATATAGGTAACGGTTCCCGACCAATCGGCGGACAATACGCTGTTGCTTGCGGTTAGGAATAAAACCACCAAAAGAATTCTCACAGTGTGCTCCTGTTGTATGCGTAAGAGAAAATAAACCTCAAGTAGGTGTTGGGCTAAGGTGCCAATTGGGGTGTCAGTTAACTGAGGTTAAGAGCCTTGGATGTGTTTATGGCTTTGCGGTTCCTTGGTGATTTGGGTCCGGTAATTATTCGTCACGACTCAGTCATGGATAGATTGTATGATTTTTGTCTAATTAAGTTAAAGCCGGCAGGCTGGTATCAAAAGGGTGGGGTAGATCGCTTTTCATCCTCGAATTGACTTGTACAATAAACGATTTAGGTGCAACTCTTTGTGTTGCCGAACGTAAGGCTTATTAAGGACAAGGCCCATTGGATAACGAAGAGTTAATGGATTTGTTGGCCCGCTGCGCATTGCGGGACCAAAAGGCACTAGAGCGGCTCTATCAGAAGACGGCGTCGTACCTCAATGCGGTGGCCTATCGCATTTTGGGCTCCAGTGACAGCAGCAATGATGTATTGCAGGAGGCCTTTGTGCAAATATGGGATAACGCCTCCAGCTATACGCCGGGTAAGGCCAATCCCCTAACCTGGATGAGCAGCATTGTGCGTTACCGAGCCATAGACAAAGCCCGCCAAGACAATCGGCATCAAAATCGTCCCTCCCAGGAGGAAGAAGACGATATTCTCCTGAGCATACCCAGTGGCGAAACACAGGAAGATGCTCAGTATCGCTTTCAGCTCAATCGCAAGCTAAAGCAATGCCTGGAGGCGATGAACGATAACTTCCGACGCAGCCTGGAGCTGGCCTATCTTTACGGCTACTCGCGCGACGAACTCGCCGAGGCGCTGGGTTCCAACGTCAATACGATTAAGTCCTGGCTAAAGCGCGGCGGCGCGAAATTAAAAGAGTGCTTAGAGAGCGAGTTAGGCGAAGAGCTTGAAGGGGGTGCCCCATGAGTGATTCCCTCGATAAAAAAGCTCGGGCCTTTGAATATGTGCTGGGCACATTGCCCTCCAACGAGCGACAAGCTTTCGCGGCCGAGATGCGTGAGGACGACGAACTGGCCGAGGAAGTGCGGTATTGGGAGCATGCTCTCATGCCCGAGCCAGAATATCTGCCGCAATTGGCGCCTAAGCCCGATACCTTTAAAAAGATACACGCTCAAATTAACCAACGACATGCCCAAGAGCCGGAAAAATCGCTCGGTTTTTGGGAAAAAATCATGCCGTGGAAAATGGCCACCACCATGGCATTTGCCCTGTTGCTGGTGGTCAGTGCGTTATTGTTTAACAGCGCACTGCAACAAGGAGCCCTGAACCGCGCGCCCAACGCCGATTACGTGGCCGTTTTGGTGGACGAAAGCGATCAGCCAGTATTAACCGCGCTCACTGCCAGCGACGGCAGCAAACTGTGGTTACAGTGGGAAGATTGGCAAATGCCCGAAGGTCACAGTTTGCAATTGTGGTCGCAATCCCGGCGCGACGGCGAAATTCGGCCTTTGGTGGTGTTCAATAATGTTGAGCAAAAAGAAATTCAACTGGATCAAGCGACCTGGCGATTAATTAAAGATTCCTCGCACTTGATTATTACCAAAGAGGAAGTGGGTGGCTCGCCACTGGATGAGCCCAGTGAGCAGATTATTGCCAAAGGTGTTTGTGTGCGTTTAGAAACCACTGGCAACAGTGCTTAGACGATTTAAAATCACTAAACGCAAAATACCTTAATAGCGGGTAAATAGCGACTAGGTCGGTGAGACGTTTCTAGATGAAAAAATTATTTGCCAACGGCTTTATTGGCAGTGCCTTATTGATTGCATTGCTGGTCGCCGACAAATCCCTTGCGGTGGATTTTGTTGTGCAAGATCACAAGTTGCAACAATGCCTGGAAAACATCGCCAAGCAAAAGCAATGGCAAAAGCCCGAGCAATTTATCGAGATAAAATGCCACAGCGGTGGAATCGAGTCGTTGGCGGGGTTAGAGCTTTTTTACAATGTACAAAGCTTGTCGTTGTACAACAATCAACTGCAATCCATCGATTTTGACCTAAACAAATTGCCGCAATTAAAAAAACTTAATTTGGCACGCAATAATTTAGAGCAGTTAACGATTGCCGGGCTTGCACATTTACAATCCGTTTACATGTTTGCCAATCGATTGACAGAGTTTCACATTGCCAATCTAAAAAGCTTACAAATATTAAAAGCGAACAATAACCAATTGGAACGGTTTAGTTACGCCAATACCCCTGAGCTTAAAAAGATTTATATTTTTAACAATCAATTAGAAACGATTAATATCTATGATTTACCCGCATTGCACTACATGGACTGTCGAGAAAACCCAATGCCCGATGAACTCTACGATGAGATGGATCAAATGCGGGGCATTACTTTTCTGCACGACGGCAACGCCGAAGATTGGTAATTGCTCAATCAAAGTCACGCTGCTGGGGTTGCTTGCCAGCCTGGTAACGTCTAACCCGGCGCTTGCGTTTGAGTACGAGTGGGATAAGCACCAATTTGATTTTGGTTTTCGTCCTCGGCTGGCCGTGGTGGAGCGCGACCGAGGCGAAGACGCGCGTGCAGCCTCGCTATTGCTGCGTTTACGTGCAGAGAGCGAATGGAGCCGGCAGTTTACGACCTTAATTGAGGTTGATCATGTCGAGCTGGGTTGGGAAAACGACTTCAGCAATGGCGAAAACTTTAACGATAATAAACCGGTTATTCCCGATGTGGCCGGTACCGATCTCAACCAAGCGTGGCTGCGCTATTCGCCAACCAATACCTTGGAATTTACTTTGGGTCGCGAAGCAGTAGAATTGGCCAATCAGCGCTTTGTGGGCACCAACAGTTTTTGGCAAAACCAGCAAACTCTAGACAACGCCGGAATTAAATACCGTTTTGGCACGGCCTCGTCTGTAAGTTATCGCTACGTGGATAACGTAAATCGTATTAACGGCGACAATGCCGGTGCACGCTTAAGCCCCAACGATTCCAACTTTCAACAAACTAACGGCCAACGGCCGCCACAATTTTTAGGCGACCACGACCATCAATCGCATTTAATTTTTGCCCAAATTAAAGAGTGGGATTACTCCCGCGTGCAAGCTTATTATTTCGATATGGATATCAAAGACGCCTTGGCCGTATCCAATCAAACCTTGGGCACACGTTACGATTACAAGGGCCGAATAGGCGATTTTCGAGCGGCTGCCCACGCCGAGTTGGCCGTTCAAGAGCGGTCAGAAGTCAATCAAGATGCATTGTTGAGCTACTACGATATTGGCGCTGGACTGGGTTTGGGCTCTAGTGAAATTTCTGTTAATTACGAGCGGTTGGGAGAGGACGATGGAACGGCCTTTATTACACCACTGGCTTCTCTGCACGATCAAAACGGTTGGGCCGATCAATTTTTAATTACCCCTAACAGAGGTTTGCGCGACTATTCTGTGCAATATATTTGGCGCAAAAGCCCCTGGCAAATCGATGCCCGCTATCATTTTTTTCACGCCGATAATACCCATAATCATCTGGGCGAAGAGTTGGATATTGATTTTTCTGTAACGTTCAGTCGCAACAGTACGCTGTTGCTGCGCGTAGCCGACTTTACGACCAACGATGACAATTATTCCGACGAGCGTCGTGTGTTTTTAATGTACATCTACAATTTATAGAATTTTATCGTTCTGCTTAAAGCTGCGGAGTTAACCCGAAAAAATCTCTGGATTTTTTGGCGATAGATGGGCCGGCGAGAGATGTTCCTGCAGTGCGCCGATCGTCATTGGAATGCCGAGGTAAAATCCTTGTGCTTGATGACAGCCCATAGATTTTAATTGTTGCAGTTGTTCTTGGGTTTCTACGCCTTCGGCGACAACGCTAATGTTGAACGAGCGCGCCATGGCAATAACCGCAGCAATAATGGTTTTGGAGCGCCCGTCGTTTTCCAGTTCGGATACAAAGCTGCGATCAATTTTTATTTCATCGATGGTAAAGTCTTTAAGCATGGCCAGCGACGTGTAACCTGTGCCAAAATCGTCCACCGAAATACCAATGCCGGCTTCTCGCAATTGATTAATGATAGCGCTACTTTGTTGAATGTCGTTGAGGGTGGCGGTTTCGGTAATTTCTATTAATAAATAGGGTAACAGGATTGGTTGGTTTTTAATAAACTCAAGCAACCCTTCCATAACAGTAAAATCGTTAAACTCGGTGGCCGAAACGTTAATAGACACGTGTTGAATGGGTTTGCCCAACAACTGGCTCTGTTTTAATTCTTCGGCGGCGCGTTCAATTACTATACGTGTAATGGCATGGGATAAACCAAACTCTTCGGCGATGGGAATAAATTCCGCCGGAGAAATAAAACCTTTTACGGGATGATGCCAGCGAATTAACACTTCTAAGCCATGTGCTTGATAGTTATCGAAAACGTATTTAGGTTGGTACACAAGAGTAAAGGCTTTACTGTCGATGGCGGCCTTAAGGTCTTCAAGCATTTCTCGGCGTTGAGCGGCTTGATGGGTGAGTGCTTTGTCATGATATTGCACCGCATTACCGTTGCGTTTGGCTGTGTATAAGGCCGCTGAGGCAGCGTTCATTAGTGTTTTTGCTGTGTTACCGTCGTCAGGATAGATGGCAACGCCAATTGAGCAAGAGGCCTCCACGCCCATTTTTCGCGCGGTTTGATTAAACGCAGCGTGCAAACCGCGAATACTATTATCGATATCGCTGCGACTGTAAAATTGCCGGGCGATTGCAAACTGATCAGGTGGTAGGCGGCCGATCGTTGAGCTCTGTTGGGTGTAGGCTTCTATGTCTTTGGCTAGGTTGAGCAGGAGGTGATCGGCTCGATCAAAACCGATGGTTTGGTTGAGCTCTTTAAATTTATTAATATCTAAGTAACTAACGATTAATTTTTGGTTCTTTTTAAGCTGGGCGATTTGGCGGTCTAATTGTATTTTAAACATATGATGGTTGAGCAAACCGGTTAATCCGTCAAGCTGGAAAGCTCGTTCAACCTTTTGATAATTACGCAATACCAAGATAAACAATAGTAAAGCCGTAGTGAGAATAAAGGCTAACCCTTTAAAGGTTTGAACTCGTGTAATAACCTCGGGATCAGAGAACATAAATTCCACCGCCCGATCTGAACACAAAATCCGAAGCCCTGAAAACACAGCGTAGACAGCTGTTATGCGTAAAGTGGCCGTTAGGGATTTTTGCATATTCCAAATCTTCATTATTAGAATTGTTCGCAACCTTGTGTCACTATAGTACAAGCCTCGTCAAATGGGGAATCGACCTACTTGATGAATGCCGATTATTAAAAGTGATTTTAGTGCTTTATTAAATTCTTAAGATTTTAGTAAGTTAATACTCAACCATTACTTGCGTAACCTGTAAGAATATACCCAGACGTTGGTAGGGGAGGTTGAGCGTGAAACGAAGTGGCGGCTCGAAAATTAACTTAAAGAGATGGATTTTTTTAGAGATATAAAATTTTATATTGTTCGAGCATTTAAAATTGTATAACTATTTTTCGTATTATTTGGCCTCGATACTAATAGCGCAGAGGTAATTGGAGTAAGAAATCAATGAGAATACGATGGTATGGGTTGTTGAGGTAAATGCTCGTTTGGCAAAGTCTTGGCGAAAAAATTAATGGGCAGTTTCTTGATTTTGTCTTTTTCTCGGTAATCCTGGTTTAGGAATAATGCAGTAATTTAGAGCCAGTTAATATCATAACTATCTGCAATGTAAACCTAAAAACAAATTAAAATATTAAGATCTAGAGGTTCAACCTTAAGGTCTAACGAGGTCG
>CAYFFE010000145.1:0-7147 GCA_964342265.1 uncultured Cellvibrionaceae bacterium
GGTATTAAAACACGAAGATGTTATCAGCCTAGAAAAAACCTGCGCACTGGTTGCTAGTGACGGCAAACGAGTGCCTATATCCAATGTTGGTGCACCGATAAGAAGCACCAATGACGACACGCTGGAAGGTGCAGTTTTGGTATTTCGCGATCAGAGCGATGAATACCATATTCAAAAAGCGCTGCGCGAAAGCGAACAACGTTATGCAACGTTGGTTAAAACGCTTCCGGTGGGCATTATTGTTTTCGACAGTGAAAACAATACGATTTATAAAAACAGTGAGTTAACACGATTAATTGGCGTGGATGCGGACAATAAGGTTCTGTCGTTACAGGACATTCAAAAAACCATTCATCCGGATGACTTTGCCGCTCTCGATAAATTTATTCGAAAAGCTGTTGAGAAAAACACCACCTCCACCACCGATTACTATCGGTATTTGCACACCGATGGCTCCGTCATTTGGGCAAAGATGCGCTTCACGCCCACTTACGATGATAAGGGTCGATACAACGGCTTAGTTGGGGGCGTGGTGGATGTTACTGCCGAGCGTCATCATTTACAGCAGATACAAATTCTTTCCACGATGTACGCCACGTTGAGCCGAATTAATTATTTGGTGATTAAAACGGCCAACGAACACACGCTGGTATCGCAAATGTGCGAAACCATTGCCGATGTGGCCAATTTCGATTACGTGGCCTACTACCGGGTTAACAACCAAGACCAACAGTATTCGCTCGAACAAATGGCTCGCCAAGGTGTGGAGGATTTCGACGATCAATTACTGCACTCGGTAGACCGCGCCGAATTATCCGCACAAGAACTCATTTTAGGGGACAATGGCGAAGGCCAGTCGAAGGTTATTAATAATGCTCCGGGTGATGACTGTCTTCCTTTACGGTGGCGCAAGTTGGCGAAGTCCACTGGTTTTCATTCCAGTACATTAACCCCCGTGTACGTTGGCGATGAAATGACCGGCGTGATTTTAATTTTGTCGCGCAGTAAGGGATTGTTTAGTCCGAATATTGTAGAGCTGTTGGACGAAATTGGCGATGTGGTGTCTTTTGCACTCACCAAGCTGGAGAGCGCCGAACAAAAACGACAGGCCGAACTGGCCTTAGTACGCAATGAAGAACGATTGCGCTTAGGGCTTACCGCCACGCACACCGGCATGTTGGAGATAAATTACGTTACCCACAAAGTTCTCCTGGATGAAACTTGTATTCGATTATTTAAACTGGATAATGCCCGTCGCGAATACGCCATCGACGAAGTTAAAACGTTTTT
Organism: uncultured Cellvibrionaceae bacterium; assembly: GCA_964342265.1. Taxonomy (GTDB): domain Bacteria; phylum Pseudomonadota; class Gammaproteobacteria; order Pseudomonadales; family Cellvibrionaceae; genus Halioxenophilus. The sequence continues at coordinate 1,291 of CAYFFE010000145.1, forward strand.
GCCTCACGATGCCTGGGTAATGCTTGAATTAGTATTTGATGAAAAAAAACTGGTTATAGACTGTTGCAGCACTATTAATTTTGATATACCCATGGGCGAAGTGGGAAAACAAAACAGTATTCGCTGGTTAAAAATGTTTGGGGCTGTAACGGCTGAGCGAACACAAGACTCTAGACCTGTTCGCTTGCTGGGGTTTCTCTCTGATATTACTGAAAAGAAAAAACAAGAGTCTCGCAACAAGCTGGCAGCCACGGTTTTTTCGAACAGCCGCGAGTCGATTTTAATTTTGGATGCTCGTGAACATATTCTGATGGTTAATCAGGCCTTTTGCGAGAATTACGGCTATCAACAAGATCAGGTGCTCAGTCAGAATTCCGAAATTTTACGTTCGAACCGCCACAGTAATGAATTTTATTCCGAGATTAAATACGCTCTACAAAACCACGGCGCTTGGCAGGGCGAGTGGTGGCGAAGACGACAAAACGGCCAAGAGTATCCCGCCATGGCTATTATATCGCGGGTTAATGATGCTAACGACCGCTCCTATCACATGGTTATACAAGAGATTGATATTTCCGAACGCATGGAAGCCGAACGAAAAATCAGTGCACTGGCATACCACGACGAGCTTACAAGTTTGCCTAATCGAACGCTGCTGCGCGATCGCGTTGAACAGGCTATCGTTAATGCCGATCGAGAAAAGCACGAGTTGGCGTTGCTATTTTTAGATTTAGATCATTTTAAAAATATTAACGATTCCCTGGGGCATGCGTTTGGTGATCGATTACTGCAAGAAATATCACGCCGTTTACAGCGCTCGGTTCGCAAATCCGATACTGTCGGCCGGCTTGGCGGCGATGAATTTCTATTGTTATTACCCGAGAGTTGTGTCGATGCCGCCGCCCATGTGGCTCAAAAAATTATTGAGGAATGCATCGCTCCCTGTGAGTTGGATGATCACTCGCTGTCGGTTACGCCGAGCATTGGTGTGGCAATGTATCCTCGCGATGGTGCCGATTACGACGAATTATTAAAAAAAGCCGATACGGCTATGTATCGAGCTAAAGACGAAGGTCGCAACGGTTTTCGTTTCTTCACCCCCGAAATGAACGACGTTGTCTTCGAACGAATGATGTTGGAAAGCCGTTTACGCAAGGCCATCGACAAAAAGGAATTTTTGCTGCACTACCAACCCAAGTTTGCCATCGACTCTTTAGAGTTAGTGGGGGTGGAGGCATTATTACGCTGGCAGCAACCCGATAGGGGTATGATTTCGCCCGGGCAATTTATCCCAGTGGCTGAAGATACAGGATTGATTATTGAAATTGGCCAGTGGGTTTTGCAGGAAGCCTGCCGGCAGGCAAAACTTTGGTTAGATACCTTTTCTAGGCCCATTAAAGTCGCCATTAACTTTTCCGCTCGCCAGTTTGCAGCGCGCTCGGTGGAAGAGCATGTGGTGCGCGTGCTGGACGAAACCGGACTGCCCGGCGAGTTGCTAGAGATAGAAATCACCGAAAGTTTGTTGGCTCAAGACATGGACTACACCTATCGAGTATTAAACCAATTAAAAGAACGCGGTATTTATATTTCGGTGGATGATTTCGGTACGGGTTATTCCAGTCTTTCTTATTTAAAACGTTTTCCCATTGATCGCTTAAAAATAGACCAGTCGTTTGTGCGCGATTTGGATCGAGATCAAGACGACCGGGCCATTGCCGAGGCGATTATTACCATGGGGCACAGTTTGGGCATTCGCGTGATTGCCGAAGGCATAGAAACCCTGGAACAAATGAAAATACTGCAATCCATGCAATGTGATGAAGGTCAGGGTTATTTTCTCGGTCAGCCCATGCCCGCTGAGGAATTATCGGAGTTAATGCGATCGCACCGACTGCCCGCACAGGTGCTCAACGGCCGCTAAGACAACTTTTAGCGCAAAGCTTTTGATATACGGAGTTCAATTTATCGTCAAGTAGTCGTTAACAGTTGCGGTAAATGCATTATAATACTGTTTTTGTATACAGTATGGTGCTTGGCGAGTGGAACGAAAAATCATTCACTGCGATGCCGATTGTTTTTACGCCGCGATCGAGATGCGCGACAACCCCTATTTGCGTGATAAACCTATCGCGGTGGGCGGTAGCGAACAGCGCCGCGGTGTAATTTCTACCTGTAATTACATTGCCCGTCGCTTTGGGGTGCGTTCGGCCATGGCGTCTGGCTTGGCAAAAAAGCTGTGCCCCGATCTCATCATTATGCCGCATCGTTTCGAGCAGTACCGGCAAGCCTCTGAATTAATGCGCGATATTTTTCATCAGTACACCGACCTGGTGGAGCCTTTGTCGTTGGATGAGGCCTATCTCGATGTGAGCGGAGTGGATTTATGCGATGGCAGTGCCACGCATATGGCCGAGGAAATTCGTGCAAAGATAAAAAGCGCGGTTAATATTACGGTGTCTGCCGGTGTTTCTAACTCCAAGTTTTTGGCTAAAATTGCCAGCGATTGGCAAAAGCCCGACGGCTTATTTGTGATTAAACCCGATCAGGTAAGTCAGTTTGTGCACCAACTGCCGGTAGCCAAAATACACGGTGTGGGTAAAGTCACCACCGCCAAACTTCAGCAGTTGGGTATTGTTACCTGTGGCGATCTTCAGCAAAAAAATTTAGAGGAATTAAATCGTTATTTTGGCAGTTTTGGTCAGCGATTGTACGAGTTTGCTCGCGGCATCGACAACCGCCCGGTAACGCCAACGCGCACTCGAAAGTCCTTGAGTGTGGAGCACACCTACCCACAGGATTTACCCAATATCAACGCCTGCCTGCAGCGTTTGCCCGAGCTTTACACAGAATTGACCCAGCGTTTATCCAAAATCAGTGGCGACTATTGGGTTACCAAGGCGTTTGTCAAAGTTAAGTATTCGGATTTTTCCTCCACTACCTTAGAGAGAGTTGGTACGCAGCCGCGTATGGCCGACTACCAGAGCCTCATTCAAGAGGCGGTACTTCGCAAACCCTTGCCGGTGCGCCTATTGGGCGTAGGCGTGCGCTTTCGCTCAAGCGACGAACAACCCTCAACACCACAAGAAGAGCAATTGCTGTTGTTCCCCAATCAAGATGCTTAATTCCTTTAAGCGCGCCGGTTTTTTTCCTACGGCTATCGGTTGTACAATCCTTGGGTTAACTAAAAATAACGTGTGCCTTGCTTGCGATACGTTTTCGTAAACAAGGGCTATACGCTAAAAAATACGGGGAATCAACATGAAGAGAAACCGCTTGGGTCGCAGTGGTATTGTGGTGTCGGACATTTGCATGGGCACCATGACGTTTGGCAGTCAAACCGACGAAGCTATGTCGTTTTCAATTTTGGATCGCGCCTATGACGCCGGTATCGACTTTTACGACACCGCCGAAATGTACCCGGTGCCGCCCGATGTCAAATGGGTGGGTCGAACCGAGGAAATTGTCGGTAAATGGTTAAAAACCAAAGATCGCGATTCGATTATTTTGGCCAGCAAAGTGGCCGGCCCCGGCCATGTGTGGATTACACCGCCCATTCGCGGCGGTAAAACCTCGCTAGATCGCCACCACATTATGCGTGCCGTGGAAGACAGCCTTACGCGCCTGCAAACCGATTACATCGATTTGTACCAAACCCATTGGCCTGATGCGGGTATTCCTTATGAGGAGACCTTGCGAGCCCTGGACGAGTTAGTGTGCGAGGGCAAAGTGCGCATTATTGGTTGCTCCAACGAAACCGCGTGGGGGCTGGGCAAAAGTTTGTGGCAATCCGACGCGCATGGATTGGCTCGTTACGAGACGATTCAAAATAATTTCAGTTTAAACAATCGCCGATTTGAAGACGAGCTGGCGCAAGTTTGTCGCCAAGAGCAGGTGAGTTTAATTCCTTACTCGCCCATTGCCGGTGGTGTGTTGAGTGGTAAATACAACTCCAACCCGCCGGAAGATGTGCGTTTTACCAAGTATTTTAAAAACGGTAAACGTCAGCAAGCCATGGCGGCGCGGTTTGTTAACGATAAAACCCTGGCGTCCACGGCGCGATTTGCAGAAATTGCTCAAGGTATCGATTTATCGCCCGTGACCATGGCGGTAGCTTGGAGCAAACAACACGATTTTGTGGCCTCCACTATTGTTGGTGCCTCGCGCGTTGATCAAATGGATGAAATTCTCGCCGCCGCCGATGTTACCCTAAGTAAAGAAACCTTGCAGTTGATTGATCAGGTTAGTAAAGAAATTATGTACCCGATGGGTTAAGTGCCATCTGGCTCAATGGCGGTAAATGTTTGGCTGGCTCTGAGTAATAAAAAGAACCTCCGAGAAATCCGAGGTTCTTTTTAGGTGGCTTTTTAATTCGGAAGCTTTCTAATTCGGTGGTCTGCCAATTAAGTGGCTTTCCAACGGTTTTTTAAACTTCCGCCACTGGCGCAGGGCGACGGTTTTTTTGCGGTGAGTAGGTGGAGCGAATTTGCTGGGCTGCACGAATTAAATTGCGGCTGTTGGTGCCGGAGGCGGGGTATTCACTCATGCCCACGCCCCATTTACAGGGTACAAATTCGCCGCCTACGTTAATGGGCGAGATAAATTCTTGTTGGATGGGTTCCAGTAGCGTGCGTAAGGTTAAATCGTCGCGCTTGGGAATGAGCGCAATAAAGCCGCTGCTGTTGTAGCGGGCGATAATTTCCGCCGTCGATAAATGAAAAGAGAGTTTTTCGGCAAAAATTTTGGCCAATTGTTGCGCAAATTCTTCTCCAGCTGCCTGACCAAATGTGCGGTAATTGGTCAGCTCAAAATACAGCAACAAAAACGGTTGCGGTTGTTGCTTGTTGTTTTTTACGGCCATTTTTTCCAATACTGCCGTTTCGAATGCTGAGCGATTGGGTAGGTGGGTGTGTTTGTCGGTAAACGCGGTAAATTTGGCATCTTCTAGAGCTTTCTTTTCGGCTTTGCGAGCGCGTTCGATCTCTCGAAAATCCAAGTAGGCAATATAACCGGCAATAATTAGAAAAATACAAGAGACTACCGCCGTGGGAGTGCCCATCCAGTTGCCGCGTAAACTGTTCGACGGTGCCATACTGGCGTCCATGGGGAAGCTGGCAGCAAACATGCCGATGTAGTGCATACCGGCAATCGCTACGCCCATAATCAGCGCTGCAGCAATTTTTACCAATAGTACATACTTGTCCGACACGAGGCGTATTTTACGACAAATTACCAGTGCCGCCCCCGACGCACCAACGGCCACAACGCCCGATAAAAATACCATTAGTGGATCGTACTGAATGGGTGGGTCCATTTTCATGGCGTACATACCGGTGTAGTGCATACTAAAAATACCCATGCCCATTAAAAACGCGCTAATAACAATACTGCGAGTGGCGACTGTGGGTTGAGTAATTACGTACAGCGCCAAAGCCGAGGCCATGACTGCCGGGATCCACGACACCAGGGTAAGGGCCGCATCAAAACTCATTTGCATGTCCATGGGCATTTGGTACGCGCTCATTCCCACAAAATGCATAGACCAAATCCCCGAGCCCATGCACACCGCGCCGGTGCCCAGCCAAAACTTACGACTGCCTCCCTCTAATTCAAATACTTTAGTGCCAAAATAAATGGCCGTGTACGCAGCCACTACGGCTACACAATAAGAGGCAAAAACCAATGTAAGATCGTATGTTCCTGTCATAGCAATATCGTAATCCGATTATTTGAATTGGAATAAATTTTCAAATGATGCAGTTTCTTGGAAGAAACTGGAACCATCGTGAATCTGAAATCCCTTGGCTCGTCAGAGATGAAGAAAAAGCGTGGAAAAAGTGATCGTTTGGAGTCCAAGTAG
>CAYFFE010000146.1:0-7021 GCA_964342265.1 uncultured Cellvibrionaceae bacterium
CGTGAATTAGCGGTACGCGATTTTCTACTGCACGTAAAATGGAAGAATTTAAATGTTGTAGGGGTTGGATTGAATTGCCAAACCAGGAATTATTGGATACGGCTGCAAGTACGGCGCCTTTTGGGTGAGCTGCAACTGCTTGGGCGCTGTAGTCAGAAAACATGACTTCGTAACAAATCACCGGTGCTAACCAAACCCCACCAATATTAACAATAGTTGGTCCTTCCCCGGGAGTAACTTCTTTAAAAAAACCCTCGCCGTAGGCGCCCATCAATTTTTTTAGAGTGGAGCTATTCTTCAAAAATGGTATCGACTCCGCGTAAGCAATCAATTTTGTTTTGCGATAATTAATAACACTGGTGCCTTTCTCATCCAGACCGACGAGCGTGTGATAGGACTTTAGATCTTTTCCGCTGCCTTGGGTTTCGAGGTCATGGAAAATAAACGGTGTGGCAAGATTTTTAGCTTGTTGGCGATACGCTTCGTTTACAGTCGTTTCTTTGTAATAACCCTTAAAGCGGGTTTCTGGCCAAATAACCAATTCGGCACCCGCATCGGCGAGCTTTTCAGTAATGGCCATTTCAAAAGGATAGGTGCGCGTATAACCGGGCTCAGGGGGCGGTATGTGGCGATCAGGAGCTTGGTTGGGTTGTACTATGCCGATGGTATGGGTTGGCCAGTTAACAATTTTATTGTTCCAGTTACTAAGGCTTACGGCTCCGTAACTAAACCAGCCGGCAATGATTGCAAGACCTACAAAAACTAAGCGAGACTGTAGTGCGTCGCGCGAATTTTTTACAATGAGAAAAATTATTGTATTGAACAGTACCAGGATAAAATCCAATCCATGAACACCCGTTATATCCGTAGCTTGAGTGGCCAATAAAAAACGACTTTGACTTTCGCCCAATTGAACTGGAAATAGCATGGGAAACAGTGCGTAGGCGACGACCGCAAAAACCGGGAATACTAAAATCTCGTTGAGTCCGCTGTGTTTTCTTACCCAAATATAAACAGCGGAGAGCAGTGCGGGCAACTGCGCGCAATACAGCCAAAATAAAAAGGATAGTGCGGTTGCCTGCGGCAGTGGATAACCCTTGAGTAATTGGGCAAAATTAACAAACCAGTACGCAGCGGTTGTATAAAAAACAATGCCCATGACTAAGCCAAATAAATACGCCGTGCGAACACGTTGTACGGTATCTAATGCCATTAATAGGGGTACGAAGGCGATCCAGGTTAAAGCAAACCAATCGGCTTGGCGATAAGCGGTTGCCAGTAATAGGCCAGACAGAGCTGCGAGTACAATGCCGCGTTTGTTCATATATCGTTTTACGGTTATGGATTTAATAGAGTTCGCTCAAGGTGTTGTATCGCTGCACGCTTGGCTTCAATACTGAGCGACTGGTCCTCTTTGATTAATCGACGGCGAATTAAAAATTCCTTCAACAGTTCCTGTTCGCTGAAGAGTTCTTTTGCGGTATGTGGTAGAAAATATTGTCGTCGCAGTGTTTTGATGCTTAAAAACTGTTCTAAATCGGCTTCATTTTTGTTTTCGGTTAGTTCAGCCCGTTCATTGTTGAATGTCGATTTTAAAGACTGTTCTGCTTCGTAATATCGGCGGTATTGGCTAATCATCTGGTTGATTTGTTGAGCCTTGTTGGGTTTCCAGCCTTTGTTGATTAACATGCGCAAGTGTGAGTCCACATCGCTGTTCGACTCACTAGGCAGGTGCTCCATAGCTTGCCGTAATAAAGATTCGGTATTGCCATTGGCAACTAAATCGCCGTATTGATCAAAGGTGATTTCAAGCAATAAGGCTTCAATTTCGCCAAAATCAATAGCTAATAGCGGCTCAGTAATCTCGGGCCCTAAAAACTTTTCGTAACCGTGAGCATTTTTTTTGCTAAACAAAGATAGGCCATTGGCACAAACAATTAAAAGAGTGATTGCACCTAGTAAAGCGGCAGATAACAACGCCAACGGTGAGCGTTTTACCAATAAACCCATGATTCAAACTCGTGTGTGTCAGTTATTTAGAACTACAATTGTTGGGCTAATTAACAAACTAGGTTACCATAAAACGATTAATATCGTGCTTTTAGGGTGTGCAGCATAAACCCAAGTTGGGAGCTAGAGCTATGCAAATCCGACAAACTGTTCCTTTAGCAATTTTCGGTGCATTGGTTGTTACAATTGGTGTGGTTTTGTTGACTGATAACGAAAGTTCAAGACCCGAAAACCCATCACCACACACTGTCCCGCAAGAGGGGGCTGAGCAAGGCTCAAAACCTACTCTTGGCGCTCGCTGGGATAAAAAACAATTGGCAGAAGCCCTGCACGAGGCGGAAAAGCAACGAGTGTCAAACACGCCAGTCGATCAAGCTCAAACGAGCTTTGGTATGAGCGTACTGGAAATATATCAAGCCATTGGCGAAATAGAAATCGACGGCGAAGGGTTGGTGGTCGATCAACGAGCCAAATACCTCCTCGAAAATGCCGTGGATCAACTGGGGCCGCATTTAACCGAGTCCGACTTAGCCGAAATCGACGCCCTATTAGTGGAATCCTTGCCTGAACCTTATGGCGCAAAGGCAGGTGATATTCTTCGCGACTTTTATCAATTTAAACTGGCCGAGCAACAACAGGCGCGCACGCACCCCCCCGAATTATCCGATGAAGCACAATTTGATAACCTAGTTTCCCTGCGTAGGGAACACCTGGGAGACGAGGTTGCCAACAAGCTTTACGGCAATGAAGAGGCGCTACATCGCTTTCTCGTTGCAAGCCAAAGTGTTCGTGCAAACGATTCGTTAAATGCTGATCAAAAAAGCGAGAAAATTAATAGTCTCAAGCGCGATTTAAGCTCTGGTTATCTTCACATTGATGGAGCCGACAATAAAAGTATTGATGGACTTAAAAACGATATCGAAAACTTAAGCCGCCAGGGTGCCAGTGAAGCCTTCATTGACCAGGTATACAGTCAAAGCGTTACTCTAATCGCGGCACAGCAGGCGATACATGATCCAATTCAACAACGAGATTTTCAAAATCGCGTTAATCAGTTTAATCGCGAGCGCGAGTTTATTTTAAAAGCGGGGCTCGTCGAATCCGATAAAATTGCACAGTTAAAAGCGCTCGCGCAAAAATATTTTACCGATGAAGAGCTGGCTAAGGCTGAATATTACCAGCCCCAAAATTAGTCTCGATTATTGACTGTTTTACTGCTCCGAGGGAATCGCCACCACTCGAAAACCGCCAATATCGCGAATATTTTTAAATCGATTTGCCGAGCGTGCGTAGTCGGATGTGTAAAACCAACTGCCGCCGCGCATAACACGGTATTGACCGTTTTCGGGCCCAGTTGGATCAATGACTGCTTCGGCTGAGTAATCGCCATACCAATCGGAGCAAATCTCCCAAGCGTTGCCGTGCATATCGTAAACACCCCAGGCGTTAGCTGGGTAACTGGCCACGGGTTTGGGTGACGAACTGCGTTGCCCGGTTTTACAAATGCTATAAGGTTGGTCTGCACGAATATTGGCGTGTGACTGCGCTAAGCAGTTACCGGTATAAAATGGACTGGAAGTCCCGGCGCGAGCTACGTATTCCCATTCGGCTTCGGTGGGTAAACGATAGGTATGGTTGGGATCTTGCGTGTTTAATTTTTGCAAAAATAATTGTATCCATTCCCACTTAACGCGGCTTACCGGGCAGTCATCGCCACACTCTGGAAACGCCGAGGGATCACCCACCATGATATCTTTCCACTGCTGACGGGTAACTTCTGTGGTTTGTATGTAGAAATCCTGGCTTAAGGTGACTTTGTGTTGTAATTCGTCTAAATCTCGACCCGATTCTGACTCCGGGCTGCCCATTATAAAACTGCCGGCTTTAATTTCTACAAATTCCATACCCAAAAAATTGCGTACTTTATTCACGTCTTCTTGCGCGCTTTGTGTCACATCGCCGATGCCGGTGGCGATTAGAATAAAAAGAAAAATGGAATACTTGATAGACAGAAATCTATAGGGCATGGTTTTTTGAGAGCATTAATTTAATGAATAAAAACGCCGCGAAAAATCACGGCGTTTTAAAACTAAATATCTAATTAGTTTAGAGTATCTAGAATCAGGTCAGCCAACACACGAGAACCAGCAGCAGTTGGGTGAATATCGTCGGAAGTAATATAAGCCCGTTCGTTGCCATCAAACGCAGGACGAGAGTCAATGTAATCTACGCCCAGGGCAGGGTAGTTATCCAACTTATATTGAACAGAAATGGTATTAACCGCTACGTTATCAGGATCGGCTGGAGTGTTGTAGTAGCCAAGGAAAATAATTTGCTCCATACCATCGGCGTGCATTTGAGCAAACATGGCGGCCAATTCTTGCTCAATTGCGTTGAGTACTTCTAGAGTACAAGACTGAGTAAAACAGCTTGAACCTTCACCCAACAAAAAGTCGTTACCGCCACCGTTCATAATTACAGTATCGATACCGTTAATGTTAGCGTCGTCGTATTGGTTAGGAATAGAAGAGCTGGAAGGACATAGCAAGCTGCCGCCAAGAACCTCACAACCAGAGCGAGCTTCGGAACGAATAGTTTCGTTCAAATCGTCTTCCAAAAACTCACGAATATCGCCAGACAAAGCAAAAATGGAATCACCAACAATTAGTTTAGTTGTACTGGATGTACCACCGCCGCCAGTGGCGTAGGCACCGGCAACAAAGAAAGTTGCGAAAATAGCAGCTGACCGCTTTAGAAACTGAGTCATATTTTTCACCTTTTTAATTTTTAAGCTCGAAATTTTATATTTTGGCCTTGATAGACCTGTTTTTATCACTCTATATTGAATCGTCGTTCTGCATCGCGCTTTTGATGAATCTTATTGTGCGAAAGCGATAGTAAGGCTATCCGACCAAATACCTAGGCGCTTTCATAATTCGTCCCTGTTTAACTGAGTAATGTGACATTTTTCTCAATACTCAAAGCAGACCGGTTGACTTATAAACATTGGCCTGATCAAGCGTTTAGGCCCAAAAACGTCAAGTACTTTGAAGGATTCCAGATGGTAAATCGCGGCTGTGGAGGAGGGGTTGATTGCATTTTGTGTGTTAATTGATCAGCAATGTGCAGAGACTGCGATTTGCACAGACAAAGACGTTTAAATAAACGTTAGTGCGTTCGCAGGTGCAGCATTACTGATCTGTCAATTAAGTTTAGACATTAAAAATTATCGGAAAACATCTCCAGAGTGAGGCACATCTTTAAGTGCAGGACTTTGTTCGGCTCGCTCAAACGCTGCTTTAATGGCTTCGCCGCGCTCAATTTGCGATTGCTTAAAGTGCGGATGGGTAAAGATGTAGGCGTCGTTATTCATTAAACCTTCCAAAACCCGGGCCGCTGCGATTTCGGTATCGATGCCATTTACTACAACGTCTTTATTGCCATTGAGTCCAGGTTTTTGTTTAACCAATTCTTCAAAATGTACTTGCCCTCCATAACGGTCTTGCCGGATTCTGCCGCTATCGTAAATACGCGATTTAACAAAGCCCGGGCAAAGCACAGAAACCTCTATGCCATCTTTGGCGAGTTCGGTGCGCCAGGTTTCGGACAGGCTGACTACCGCTGCTTTGGTTGCACAGTAAGGGCCGGAGTATGAGACGCCATGCAAACCCGCGATAGAGGCTACGTTCATAATATGGCCACCTTCTTCTTGCGCTTTCATTAGCGGAGCTGCCATTTGGCAACCGTACACCACGCCCATAAGGTTAACGTCAATCAACCAGCGCCAATCGGATTCAGACATATTTCTTTGCGAACCGATTATCGAGACTCCAGCGTTGCTCATTAGAAAGTGCAGTTTGCCGTAGCTATTTTTGATTTTTTCGGCAAGTGTATCCCACTCGGCCCTAACAGAGACATCCATCACTACGCCTTCGGCTTCAATGGCTTCGTTGGTTAGCGCGTTAACGGCCTCTTGCAATTTATCGTCGTTGATATCTACCAGTATCAACTTCATACCTTGTTGGCCTAAAACTTTCGCGGTATGAAAACCAATACCTTCCGCACCGCCGGTAATTAATGCTATTTTTCCGTTTATATCTTTCATTGTTGTATCCACTGGTTGTTTTTATTGTTGACAGTTTAGTGTTTGTTTTGTTGGTAAACAATACGGCTACGTTTCATGGGTAATTCGGTAATTCGGTAATTCTGTATTGATGTTTATGCAATAGTGGGCAGTTGTTTAAAATCGGTTAGTCATCGAAATTAATGAATGCGGAGTTTTAATCAATCACCGAATAAATTTACTTAAGAAAGTTTTTAATTATTTTGGAATTCAAATTTAGTTTTTAATTAAAGGCGGAGTATTAACTACCGCTTGAGCCCGTAAAATATTGCGCGCTAATTCGCTCCAATAAAGCATACCAAAAATCTAGCCGTAAGCCGTGTTCTAGAATTTAAAACCCAGTGAACAAGAAGATCTGCTCCGTGACTAATCCATGCGGTAACACATTGGGTTGGCGTAGAATTACACAAAATCGTGCCTGCTTCGGTTCTGCTCTAATTCTGCCCTTGTCGTTGTCCTTATTCTTGACTCTGCCTTTGCCTCTGCTTCTGCTTCTGTCCGTGCCCCAGTCTCTTTCCACGCACAGCCGGAATCACAGCCCTAGGTGGCGCGAAAAATAGACCGTTGTGAATAGTTTTATTTTTTTCATTTACCTGCAACCTTTTTGTAACAACTCCAGTATGTCCACTTGATCGGGAATTGTTGCAACTTCCCAAGCGACCTTTTAGCTGGCGAAATTTTAATCGGGCTAATTGTTGTTAGATTTTTTAACACGGAGTTTACAATGCTTAACAAAAAACGAAGCGGTTTAACAATAACAAGAACTGCGTCTACGCTCGCGGTAATGATTGCGCTGGGCAGTTCGCAGGCGTTTGCCCAGGATGAGTTTCTCGATAGCGACGGCGATGGCCTGCTCGACTCGGTAGAGCTTGCCAATAGTTCAGATCC
>CAYFFE010000147.1:0-6950 GCA_964342265.1 uncultured Cellvibrionaceae bacterium
TTGCCTGCACATCCTTGTGCAGGAGGAACCTCTGGGTTAATCAGAGGTTCCTATTGTTATTTTTCAACCAATAAAACCAAGACTATTTTAAACACGTTTGGAGTTACAGATATACTCGACAAAATCACCAACAGTTTGTAGACTGCCATCCACCAACAACTGTAAATCTAGTGCAATTTTAAAGTGTTGTTGAATGCGCACAATAAACTTTAATACGTTAATAGAATCGAGCACCCCACTGGCCAGGGGTTGCCATTGATCATTGCGGACTTCGGGTAATTCGCCGTATTTTTCCAGTTCCCTCCACAACCATTGCCTTACCACGTCACAATCCAACGACATCGCTTTTATCTCGGTTTTTTTTGGCGCTGTTGTCTTTATCTGTCACAGCGTTTTGATTAATAACATTAACCCATTGCTGATTACGATGAGATTGAGTCATCGCACTCATTAAACTGAGCCCCTCTAAAGCGGGGTTAATTCCATAATCCTGCCATGTGCTACTTGCTTCACTAACATTATTTATAGCCAATGCAAAATCACGATACAAGTTAGCAAATCCCTCGATAAACCCAGCTGGATGACCGGCCTTAAAACGATTGTATTCTGGTTGGTTGATAACAAACCCAGGGCTACCCCGCTCGATGATTTCGCAACGGCCATCGACATAACTGATTGATAAATATTCTGGTCGAGCTTGTAACCAATGTACAGAGGCATTAGAGCCCATAATTCTAAATTTTAATCCGTTTTTGTACCCCAATGCCGACTTACTTGCCCAATAATTAGCTTGCATGCCCGATTGATAAGTGACAACTGCCGTTGCATCGTCTATTACGCCGTTAAACCAACCAAATTGGTTATGATTTGCCATAACCGACAATGGCCTGTCGCCGGTCATATAGTAAATTAAATGATGTAAGTGCGTGGTAAGATCCAAGTGTAATGTGGGAATCTCTCCATCGTGCAATCGCCAAGCTTGCGGATTTGGTTTTTTGCCATCCTCCAGCAATCGTGCAAATCCTTCTTGCGGCATTTCGATTTGGATATGCTGTATCTCACCCAATTGCCCAGATTGAATTCGGTCTCTCACTTCCCGCACCATAGGATAAGCGCTGTAGTTGTAGGTAACCAATAAAGGGCTTTGCGTTTGCGCTTGGCACTCGGCAATTTTCAGCGCCGATTTCAAGGTATGACTCAATGACTTCTCGCAAATAACCGTTATATTGCGTTGCAGTGCTTTACAAATAATAGTCTCGTGCGACGGTGTGGGCGTTAAAACTACTATGGCATCGTACAGATGCTGATGTTCCAATAGTTTTTGCCAATCGGAAAATACATTTTCAGCTTTAATACCGTAGCGTTGGCCAGTTTGAAGGTTAATTGACCGGTCACGACTGAAAGCCCCTGCGACCAATTGCCAATAACCGTCTAGTTGACTGGCACAATAGTGTGCATAGCCAACGGCAGAATTACAGCCACCGCCAACAAACGCTAACCGCAATGGTTTTAATCGATTATCCGTCATTGCTTACCTGTTTAACAATATTACGATTATTCTGGTCGCCTAAATTAGAGTTTTTAAATTGATTAATATTATCCTGCTGTTTAGTCAAATAATATTCAGCTAATCGATAGCGTTGCAGTTTACCTAAGGCACTTTTTGGCAATTCATCAACAAAGAACCATTGTCGTGGAAGTTGAAAATCGGCCAACTGGTCTATCAATGCCATCGACAACGCCGTTGAATTCGCGGCCTCGCCGGATGTTAGCACCACCGCAACGGCTACGATCTCTCCTAATTGCTCATCGGGCATTGGAAAAGCCGCCGCCTCGATCACACTATCCAAGCCGTTAATGGCTTGCTCAACATCCTCGGGATAAACATTAATACCACCGGTGATAATAATTTCCTTTTTGCGACCACTAAAATATAGATAACCCTGTTCGTCGAAGTAGCCTAAGTCACCAGTTTTAAAGTAATTATTCTTAAATGACGCTTGCGTTTTATCGGGCAATTGATAATAACCGCTAAACACCAACGGCGATTTAACGCAAATCTCACCAACGGTGTTAGCAGCCACTGAATTACCCGTATCGTCACAAACTTTTACAGTAACCCCATCAATGGGCTTACCCACCGAACCCACCGGCGATTGCTTGGAAAACTTAATATTGGTAACAACCGCCACTTCAGACGCTCCGTAGCATTCATGAAATTCGCACTGCAAGACGTTTAATAATTGTTGTTTTACAGATTGTTCGATGAGTGCGGAAGACGAAACCAAAACACGTAAACTTGCGAGTTTATTCGCTAGCTCACTCTTAGAGTACTGGGTGTTAATGAGCGGCTTTAATTGCGAAGATACGGCAATGGTAAACGTTACCCGCTCCTGCCCTATAGTACGCAACCATTGCTCTTGAGTGTATTTTGGCAATAAAACCAAAGTACCTGCACTTAATAGAGAGACCAGCAATAAACGTTGCGCCAATGAATGGTAAAGAGGTGTTGCGATTAGGGTTGTATCGTTTTCAGTAACCCCGTATAGGTTAATAGCAGACCAGGCTCTTAAGTACTTAGTTCGTTGACTCAAAGCAATAGGTTTTGGATCACCAGTGGAGCCTGAGGTCATGGTTAAAATAAATGGCGCATCTTCTGAAATTAAATCAGATTGATTAATTTGCTCACGCGCTAGTAACACCGGTGCGATGCTTGTAATTGCCTGATTTATTGACTCGTCGTCTGAATAGGCGTACAAATAAAACAACTCGTTACCGTCTGCAACCAATTCGCCCTTCAACGGCCGCCACAAAACAGCAGCAGTGGCAGAGATTCGTTGGCAAGCCGTTTTAAATGCCTGCGCAGTGCACGACATAGGCAATGGCGCTATGGTTAACTGCATTTTTGCTGCGGTTAGTAACACCAACACGCTGTGCCAGCCATTGGGCAACACGGCTACAAGTGTATCACCAGATTGCAATCCAGCTTGTATAAACCGTTGTTCTTGATCACAAACTGCTTGATAGAGTTGCTTAAAAGACCATTGTCTATGGTCGATTTTTAAGGCAACTTTATTTTCTCGTCCCTTATAAGCTCTGGTGATGGCTTCAACTAACACGCTGACCTTCCAAAAGGGATAGATACACGTGGCTGTCTACCGGATACACTTCGCCATAATGACTGACCACCACTTGATTTGGCTTGGTATTTTTTGTTAAGAGTGTATTAGCACCAACAAAGGTACCGGCTGCCAAACTAACCCCATGAGCCACGGAAGCATTGATACCCAAAAAACAGCCTTCGCCGATCGAAACACCGCCCGCTAATACAACACCGGAATTAATCCAAACATTATCGCTTATCTGGCAATCGTGCCCCATCTGAACACCACTAGCGATAAATACATTGTTGCCCACTAAGCTCCTACAATGTAGAGAGCAATGATCCAGAATAACCGTATTTTCGCCAATTGACACTCCGGCATGACGCCAAAGATCGGGGGAAACAAATTGCACCATCGAATAGCCTTTGTTTTTAATAAAAGCGCTAATGCGCGCTCGCACCTGGTTCATTTCTGCGTAACCCACCGCTACAACAAAGTGATAATCCCCAGGATCAAAAGCTTGTTCAATGGATTCAAACGGAATTAAGGGTTTTTCTTCAAAGTATTTGGTTTGGCAAAAAGATTGCTCCACTGAAAAAGCCACGATTTCATACACAGAGGACAAGTACGACGCGTAGACACTGGCCATGGCACCATTGCCGTAGATAATCAATGGCTTTTTATGATGAATGATCATAGTTTCTCCATGAATTTACAGTGCAAAAATAATGGATTCCGCAATGCCATTAGAATAATGGCGAAAATACAATTCTCGCTTAACAGAGGAAGCATTTAACCACTGCAAAATATCCATTAAATCGTGCGGTAAATGATAAGCCGATATAGCAAAGCCCACGTTTGGATTTTCTAGCGCGCGCTCGGCTCCAGCCAATGCCGCCATTTCGGCACCTTCGATATCCAGTTTAACTAAAGTCTTTGCCTCGCCCACGAGTTCGTCAATAGTAATAACATCAACCGGTACACCACCGCTGGTAACAATCTTTGCATCGGTGCCCTGACCTTCGAAATACACGACACCTGCCTCTTTACCCAAGCAGGCGGCAATAATTTCTGTGCTTCTAAGCCCGGTGAGCTTCTCGTTTATCAGTTGACGATTGTCTTTTGAGGGTTCTATAACGCTTATCGAGCGGTAATTGGGAAAAATTTGAGCAAATTTTTTACTATCACTGCCATCATAAGCACCACCGTCAATGAGGCATTGATAAGATTGTTGCTCTACAAAGCTTTCAAAATACTGTTCGTAAATTTTTACCTCGAATGAAGCCAAATAGCGAATATCTAATGTATGTCGAAAATTCAGTATTGCTTCGAATTCTTGCCTGGACTGTGCATCGTTGAAAAGATGCTTTTGAGACAGTAAATTGCTCTGTATTCCCTTATAGGCATCACCCAGCATGGTACCCAAAAATTTTTCCGGAAATAGCGCAATTAAAGATCCGATAAACTGAATTTTATTAAAACCTAGGCGCAGTAGTTTTTCTTGAGCAAAATACGCTCTGGAGTTGTAAACGCAATTAATTATTACTGCGTTTTTGTCTACAGAATGTAAACGTACAACGGGTAAATCGAGTAAGATTTCTTGCTCGGTAAAATCGTCGATAATGGCCAGTAACGGATAAAATTTTGCGAGCGAAGCGGTTAGCTCGTTACATCCAAACGCATAAGCCGGTGTAAACTGATCATTCATGCTAGCCACCCAAGACTTTTACACTATCTGAACTGGTCGCCAAAAAGTTGTTTCGATCTTCCACCGTCCATAAATGTTGCTCGGTCGCTTGAATTGTTTCGTGATGGTTGTATACCCATTTGAATAAATTAACCATATCCAATCGGGCCATTTGATCCGGCTCACCGAAAAATAGCTTATCCACATCCAAAGCTAGCAATTGTTCGCTAATGGAGACCCTTAAGCTATGATCATCCACCAGCTTAATGGCTGCGGCGATGTATTCTTCCAGACTATGGGTTCGGCAAAACTCGGGTAAATTAACGCGCTCACTAAAAGCAATATCGGTGTGACTGTGCGCTTCCCGTCCATCCAAACACACTACGGGTAACGCTAACCGAGCGCTGTCGATAAAACCGTTAGTGTTACCAAATGGGAATGGGCTCAACACGATATCGCATTGATTTAACGTAGCCATGTAATTGTTGTAGTGCATATTCTCGTGCACAACGCAGGGCATTATGTCATCCATCCTTAGTTGAATCGCAAGATGATTAACACTGCTCATGTTGGGAAAGAAATGAAACTCCACCGGGTTTTTGGCTTGAGATTTTATCTGCTGACAGGCCGATAACACGGCAGGATTGAGTTTATAAGCAATACTGGGAACGGCAATTCGAACGGTCTCGGGATTTTGCCGAATAATTGGGCCAATTTTCGCCGTAAGCGACCCCATACTTAACGCAAAAGTACCGTCGCGCACATGCAATACCGTTTCGTTTACGCAATTCGCATCTCCGAGGGTGCTTTGTTCGGCAAAAAGATAATCCATGTGTTGGCAGTAACTGGTTGCTGGGTGGCCCATGGTCATCATTTGTATTGGCGCCAACCGGTATTGAGCCATACCCACACTCCAGGATTCCATACCCAAACTCGGGTAATAAATAATATCTGGCGCTAGCGCTACCACCTTACCGATAATAGACTTTATATCTTTGATACTCGTTTTTTTAGGCAAAATGATAGAATCGTCAAACAGTGCCACACTGTTGCTATCTACCCGCTTCTCGGCTCCTAAAAAAATTAACTGAAAATGCTCTTTTAAACTACTAATGGCCCGCCCGTAACAGCGAAACATGGCATGATCGGAGGTAAAGCGTTCGCATGCCACCAACAATTTGGGTTTGTTTACTAAAGCTCTGGATTGACTAATAAAAGGCTGTTTGGCACCCTGTTTTTGACAAAAACTTTTGATGATTTTATTTAATGGTATTTTAGCTTTGTGCTTATTAGAATTGTTGATGTAACTTAAAAACATCCAAGTGTTTACAACTCGAAAAATAGTCGTTTCAGCCGCTATAACTTGACTAAAATTATTGCAAAAACTCAAAACTTCATTGCGAGTTTGATCGGCCTCGTTGGTAAGCACCATTTCGTTGTCGAGTAGGCTTAACCAAAACATAAATGCCAGATCCAGAGGTAACTTACTGAGTAAATCGTGGATTAACTCTCTACCAGAGCTGGCAGTTGACGACAAAATAATTTTAAAAAAATCCGATTCATTAGTGTAAGTAACCTTAGAATTACCCTGATGTTCGCCAATGAAATCCAAAAAGTGATTCATATTCACGAAATCTGTGGCCGCAAAGACTGTCACTAAATAACGTTTATAGAGCAATAAATATTCAAAACCTGCACGGCTCAAACGCATATTGCTGTTGCAAAATAACGCCGTGGTGGCGGCACAAAACCGAGTTAATAGCAACTTGGCCGAATTCTTTTTGCGATTACGAATGATGCCATTTTCAGACACCGTGACCAAATCCCAGGTTTTTTGTTCAAATCCGACTAAAGCATGGATTAATAATTTAGTGGCTTTTTCAAAGTCCTCAGCGTAAACCGCACGCTCGAAGTCAACGAGATTGCTTTGCGGTTCCTGACCCTCGGCATCGGCCATTGTATTCTCCAATAGTTATATTTTTGACGTGCATGGTACCTACTCTTGGATAAAGCAGGTTCTATACCAGTGGGAGATGATTTACAACGGAAAAACTAATGGAAATGTTTGGCGCAAGTTAGTGTCGCGTTTAATAGACTAGAACCGATTGGTAGGTTTTTATTCTAAAGGATACTCTGATTAACTCATCCCTGAGTTAATC
>CAYFFE010000148.1:0-6605 GCA_964342265.1 uncultured Cellvibrionaceae bacterium
CCACTGCTTTTCTTTCCACTGCTTTTCTTTCCACTGCTTTTCTTTCCACTGCTTGTCTTTGCGCCGCTTGTCTTGCCACGGTATGTCATTCCAGGGCTAGTCCCAAGCACTGATCTGTATTATTTTCATTACGAACTCCATCACTCTTATTACGTTCAGCCCCTTCAGCCCCTTGCACTGCCCTTTCACTAAGAGGTACGTAGTGAACACTCATTCAGTTGCATTTTTGGGTGTTTAGCCAAGATTACCTGTCCCAAACGATTTTGGTGCACTCTAGCATACAAAACTGACAGTAATTTTGCGTATCGCCCGGCCCCCACACAACAAGGTTTTTAGCAGCTCAGAGCCTCTATGACTTTAATCGTGTCACCAATCGTCTCACCGCTCAATTCGCAACCGCCTCGATAAATTGCGCTTAATAGGATCTTTTAGTGCGCCAATTCTTAATTGTAATCACTTGTTAACACGAGGCTATCACTATCAATGAGGCGCTATAGAACATCGGCTTCCATAATAACGATTTAAGCGTCAAAATTGTTTAAAAAATGGTAAATTAGCAACACTGTCGTATACTAAATTACGCCTTCCTCTTATAAATTTCTTCTCAATAATTGTCGCTAACAGGTACGTTTATGATCAAAAACACCATGGTTTCTGTGAGTACGTCCTTACTGGCACTGACTGCTTCGCTGTCTTTTGCCACCGAAACATTACCGGCTCTGGAAGTGGATACTTCTCAGGTTACCGTATCGGGTTTATCGTCCGGTGCGTTTATGACGGTACAAATGTATATGGTAAATTCCGATATTATGTCCGGCGCGGGTATCGTTGCTGGCGGCCCCTATTTGTGTGCAAAGTCCTGGGATTACTCCAGTTACCTCACCAATGCCACGACCGCCTGCATGACGCCACTGACCCCCGCTTCCGGACCGAATACTCCGCACCTCATTGATCTCACTCGGCAGTTGAGCAAATCTGGCGCAATTGATGACCCCACAAATTTGGTAGATGATCGGCTGTATTTGTTCAGCGGCCAAGCTGACCATACAGTTACTACCACAGTCATGAATCAAACTTACCAATATTTTGTTGATTTAGGCGTTAAAGAAGACAACATACAATACATCACCAGCGTGGATGCTGGTCATGCATTAATTACTAACGATAAAGACGATTCACAATGTGCCGTAACCCAGTCGCCGTTTATTAATTACTGCGATATAGATCAGGCAGAAGATATTCTCAACCATTTATACTCGGATTTAGCGCCCCCCAGCGACAAGCCAAACGGCAACATTATGGAGTTCAGCCAAAAGGACTTTATTGATAGTCCTTATACCAGCATGAGCGACAGTGGTTTTTTGTATGTGCCCAAAGCTTGTAAGAAAGGTGGTTGCCGATTACATGTGGCCTATCATGGCTGCTTGCAAGGCTACGAAGTTATTGGCGATTTGTATTACACCACAACCGGCTACAATGCCGTTGCCGATGCTAACAACATTGTTGTTTTATACCCACAAGCACAACCTTCAACAAACAAACCGTTTAATCCACAGGGCTGTTGGGATTTTTGGGGATACTCTGAGCCTCACGCCAGCAATCCGGATTTCTTTAGTAAAGATGCACCGCAAATAAAAGCGGTAAGAGCTATGATTGATCAACTGGCGCAACCTGTAAACTTACAGGCTTCTAAACGCTAACAAACACTAACTTCTAGCACTAAGCTTTTAATTACACAGAGTTCACACACCGTATCAATAGAAAATTTATTTCTACAAAGGTATAAGTATGAATACTATCGCCCCCATCGATTTTTCAGTCGATTCTGATTTACAACAAGCAATGACCCGCGCAGCGGATGTTTTTCAAAGCTCTTTTACCGAACTAGACCTATTAAAGAATGCGTTTAATCCCATCCAGAACTTTATGGAAGTTAGCAATCAAGTAACTAATTTGTTGTCATCGATTAACTGGCTTAATGCTTTCAAACCCAGTATCGACCTCGCGGTTTATCAGTCGTCGATGAGCGAATTGATGGAAGTGCAAAAAGCTAGCATGGAAAAACTATCGGAAGTACAGAAAAAAATCCTGCAAGACAGTTTGCAAGAATTTAAACAAACCAGTTCATCTACCAGTGCCGAGCAATCGCCTCAGAAAAACTTGGCCAATATGATTAATGCCAGTATCGACGGCTACGAAAAACTGCAAAGCGATTTGGGTGAACAAGGTGCTATTTTAAATTCTATAAATGCCGCCTATTTGGCTTGGTTTCAAAAAACAATTCAGGGTTTAAATGGCTAACTACTTTCGTTTTTTGGTTGTCTAAAAATAAGTATTATAGGTTTTACAATTTGTTTTCTGAGATTTGCTTATTACTTTTACTTTTTGCTTGTTTTTAAACAAATAACCGTACATCTGTAATGGCCTGTTAAAATCTAACAAGCCATTACAGTAAAACTCGATTAATCGCCTGCTGCCAACCTGCAATATTATTGTTACGCGTGGTATCGTTCATCGTTGGCTTAAACAATTTATCCTGTTGCCAGTTGTTAGTCAAATCCGACAAGCTAGCGTAAACGCCCAGTTGCAATCCGGCCAAATATGCCACCCCCAGAGCGGTGGTTTCCAACACCTTTGGCCGATCCACAACCACATCAATGATATCGGCTAAAAATTGCATTAACCAATCGTTAGCAACCATACCGCCGTCTACGCGAATACGCTCGGCAGTAATACCATCCTTATGTAACGCGGTAACAATATCCAGCGTTTGATAGCACACCGACTCCAATGCAGCGCGAGCAAAATGCGCAGGTGTTGTTGCCCGAGTTATCCCAATAATTGCCCCGCGCGCGTCTGGTCGCCAATGGGGCGCCCCCAATCCCGTTAAGGCCGGTACAAAATATATGCCATCGTTTGTGGGCTCGCTGCGAGCCAACGCTTCGGTATCGCTGGCGTTATCGATAATGCCCAAACTATCGCGCAGCCATTGCACGGCCGCCCCTGCAACAAAAATAGAACCTTCTATTGCGTAGTGAGTTTTGCCGTGGATGGTGTAGGCGATCGTTGTGAGTAGGCGATTTTTTGAAACAACCGGCTGATCACCGGTGTTAATTACCATAAAACAGCCTGTGCCGTAGGTGCTTTTAATGGTACCCGGTTGAAAACAACACTGACCAATGGTGGCAGCCTGCTGGTCGCCCGCCACTCCTAAAATGGGAATGGTCTCGCCCAACACATTTTTACTGGTAACACCAAAATCCGCTGCGCATTCTTTTATTTCAGGCAATATGGCCGAGGGTACGTTAAATAAATTTAACAGCGTTTCATCCCAGGTTTTACTGTGAATATTCAATAAATTAGTACGGCAAGCGTTGGTAATATCGGTAACGAACTGCTGTCCTTCGGTTAGCCGCCAAATTAAAAAAGTATCCACGGTACCAAACGCCAGTTCTCCGCGATTTGCTCGTGCGCGCGCGCCGGGTACGTTATCTAAAATCCAGGCAATTTTTGTGGCAGAAAAATACGGATCGAGCAACAACCCGGATTGATTTTGCAGCCACTGTTCATCAACGGAGCTTTTTAATGCATCGCACGCATCAGCAGTGCGGCGATCTTGCCAAACAATGGCATTGTATATCGGCTCACCGGTTTGTTTGTCCCACACAAGGGTTGTTTCGCGTTGATTGGTAATACCAATGGCCGATATTGTCTCGCCGCGTTTAGCCATCTCGGCTAACGCCTGTTTGACAACCGACACAGTTGTCGACCAAATCTGTTCCGGGTCGTGCTCTACCCAGCCGTCCTGTGGGTATATTTGCGGAAATTCTTGCTGTGCAGTAAAAATTACTTGGCCCGTTGTATCAAACACAATGGCTCGACTGGATGTGGTGCCTTGATCGATTGATAAAAGGTAAGTTGAATTAGCCATAATTATTATTTAATTTTTTTAGTAGTTTTTTAGCCGTAGAAAAATGGCTGGTGAGTTTGCCACCAAAAATCGATACAATTTTAGGCTGTTCTTCGTTATCGCAGAGAAAAATTGTATCGCGCGATCGAGAAAACGGATCGTCTTCGCTTTTGGGCAATACACGCAAGCCGGCCCAAGCGTCGATGATGTCGTCGCGCGTAAGCGGAGCCTGTGTAAAATAATGATTGTACACCTGTAGCAAATAATCAATTTCTTCGGCGGTGGGCTCTACATTGGCGGGGTCACCGTGATAAACAGTTTCGGTGGTACCAAATAAAATACGGTCGTACCAAGGCATGGCAAAAATCGCTCGACGATCTTTGGGCGACTCCAAATAATAAACGCCGTGCTGCAAGCGGCCGGGCAACTCAATGTGAGTGCCCTGCACTAATTCCACTGGCAATCCTGTTTGCGGCGGCATACATTGTTCAAGCACCTTATTGCACCAGGGTCCTGCGGCATTAATTAAATAACGCCCCTTAATCGATTCTTCTGGGGCATCGGCATTGCTCTGCGAATTTAATTGAGTATCAACAATGCTGGCAGTAATGCCCTCTGGCTCTTGGGTAATTTTACTTAAACGAGCGTTGTAGCGAATATTCGCCCCGCGCTCGGCCGACTCCTCCAGCAAACGCGCGGTGAGTTTGGCATCGTCAGTTTGTGCATCCCAATATTGAAAAACGGCCAAAAGGTCGTCTTGTTTAATGCCGTCCATGTGCGGCCATTGACTTCGGGGCACCACTTGGTAGCGACTGTATTTATTTAACCCTCCCAACAAGCCGTACAAACTGAGCCCAGCGCGAATAACAAAGCGCGAGCGAGACGTTTGTTTATAGATGGGAATATAAAACTTTTGCATATGCACAAGATCGGGATAGTGCTCTAACAGCCGCTTGCGATCTTGCAGACACTCGCGCACCAAATTAATACTCAGTGTTTCTAAATACCGCAACCCTCCGTGTATTAATTTAGAGGATCGACTGGACGTAGCTCGCGCAGGGCCAGAGTATTGCTCCAACACGCAAACATTCAAACCAAGATCCACGGCCTGACGAGCAACTGCCGCACCGTGAATGCCCGCCCCAACAATGACTAAATCGTATTGATTTGCCATAGATGAAATGATGCCCCCGTTGATTTGTTGATCAATTCTATAAAAAAAACCACTCACACTTTCATGGTTAACCAGCGTCTGGATTTTACGTCTAGGTAGCGAATGGTGGATTTTTTAAAGAGCAAGTCAACAAACAGTTCGCAGGTAAATTCGTTGGTGCGCCAACACATGGCAACACTGCTTGCGTTAGAATATTGCAAATGAAAAACGCCATCAAAAGCGGGGTAATTGGAGCGAAACTCCATAAGCTTAAATAATCGTTTTACCACCGGCTTGGTTAACGCGCTTTCGATTTCGTCTTTATCGTAAAAATGGCGATTTATATCGCGCAACTCGCCAGTTTCATCCATTAATTCGTGATCGTTTTCGCCAGCCAACAAACCCACGTAGTAAATCTGAGGAATACCCGGCGCAAACAATTGAATGGCCCGCGCGGCAATGTAGGCGTCGTCGTTGCGTTTTAATGCGTCGTAGTAGGTACAGGTTAATTGATAAATTGCGCCCACGCTGTGCACGTTGGCCGCCGAGCGCCGCAAAATAGGATCGGCCGAACGCTCGGAGACGTTATCAATTAATGCTTGTATTTTATCGGCAGGTAAAACGCCCTCCACATCGGGAATGCAAATACCGTCGTGCGTGTCGAGCACCGTAACCTGATTGCGCGGGCACATGCGCAACCACTGTTTTAAATACACACTGTTACCATCCAACAAAGAGAACAACAATAAAGGCGCTAATGCAAAACCGTAAGGATGCATACCGTGCAGCGCAATAGCGTATTGATAGCTAGCGTGATCGTGAACTTCCGGCAGGGTTTCTGCACCGTGCTCGCGAGCGGTATCGTCTACCCATTTTAATAAGTCGTAAACATCGGGTTCCACCAAAAAGCAACTGGTGCCAATTTGTTTGGTGGTGTAGCCAAACGCATCTAAGCGAAATAGATTTACACCATGACCGGTTAAAAAGGCGATGTAATCTTCGATAAGTGCGTAGGTCTTGGGCGAATTATAATTCAGATCGATTTGGTGCTCGGTAAATGTGCACCACACACGCTCGGAGGTGCCATCGGCAAAGGTAATTTCTCGGAAGGGTTCTTTTTCTTTACGAATATGAATTTTGGCTAGGTCGTCGGGGGAGATCTCGCCCATTTGATCTACGTGCACAAATAAATCGGAGTATTCCGAAGCGTGGCCGTGTTGGAGAAAATCTTTAAATTCTTTGGATTCGTCGGAAATGTGATTGATCATTAAATCCATGCACACATCAAACTGGCTGGAGAGACGATCAAAATCTTGCCAATCACCGTAAATCGGATCAATTTCTTTGTGAGTGAGTGGAGAAAATCCGCTGTCCGCGTTGGAAGGGTACGGTGGCAACAGATGCAAACCGCCAATTTTGCCTTTGCAATGGGTCTCTAAAAATTCCGCTAAATCTGCAAGGTTTTGCCCCAGTCGGTTGGGATACGCGATAAGTTGTACCTGATTGCGAAGCACCATCGATTCTCCTTTACATCACCTGTGG
>CAYFFE010000149.1:0-6558 GCA_964342265.1 uncultured Cellvibrionaceae bacterium
TTTTGGGAGGTAATTGGAAATGACATTTTCAATTACCGCACGGCGATTAACTCAAGGATGAGTTAACCAGAGTATCCTATTAATAGATTCATTTTTTAATCAGCGTTTTTAATAGACCCTATAGCATTTTAAGCCGTACGCAGAGAGGACCTCATGCCCAGTGCTCCAACTCTTGATGAACAATGCCGCTTGCTGCTTAATCCGGAGGACCCGCTGCTGCGTCCATTTCTGAGCGAACAAGCCGCGCCGCAGTCCTTAGAGGAAGCCCGAGCTTGTGTTCATGCGCTTTTTTCGCAGTACGGGCCGCCCATGGCCGAAATTAATCGTCGCGAGCAATTTCAAATAGACAACAGGCTCGGCCAGTTTGCAGTGGAATGTTACTGGCCGACAACTCATCACCGAGATCCCTTACCGCTGTTATTATTTTTGCACGGGGGCGGCTGGGTACAAGGCGAACTGGCGACTTATCACGGCTTAGCCAGTCAATTGTGTGCACAAGCGGGTGTTGTGGTGGCCAGTGTGGGTTATCACTTGGCACCGGAGCATCCTTACCCACACGGCTTGGAAGATTGCTACACTGCCCTGGAATGG
Source organism: uncultured Cellvibrionaceae bacterium (assembly GCA_964342265.1). Taxonomy (GTDB): domain Bacteria; phylum Pseudomonadota; class Gammaproteobacteria; order Pseudomonadales; family Cellvibrionaceae; genus Halioxenophilus. Next base: position 592 of record CAYFFE010000149.1, read on the forward strand.
GCTGTTGATCATGCCGAGCAATTGGGTATCGATACTCATAAAATAATTGTTATGGGCGACAGTGCCGGCGGTAATCTCGCCACGGTATTAACGCGCTTAAATCAACAGCGGCGCAATTTACCCATTCAAGCACAAATTTTGTGTTACCCCATGGTGGATGTATCGCTCGATGCCCAGTATCCATCGCGACTACACTTTGGCCAGGGCGAATACCTACTGCAAAATAGTCAAATTGAGGCCTCTCGTGAGTGTTACATTACCGATCCCCAGCAGGCCACCGATCCATTTGTCTCGCCGCTGTTTAGCCCAAACCTCAATGACTTGCCGCGTGCATTAATTCTCACCGCTGAATTCGATCCATTACGTGACGAGGCGAAGTGTTACCACGACAAATTATTGGCCGGCGGCACTGTCAGTGAATACCATTGTGTACCCGGAACGATTCACGGGTTTTTATCACTGGCTAAAAAACTGGATGCAGGCAAAGACGGGCTGGAGTTTTTAGCGGGCAAAATCCGACAATACTTGGAAATATCGTATTGATCGTGGGATCAGGAACATAAGGAGTTGATAAGCGAGAGACAAGAGACAGGTATTCAGCGTTTAAATTTTGTTGTCGATGGCTTCTTCTATGTATTGCAACATGGCCGTTTCATCAAACGGCTTGTGAATAACCCCATCAAGCCCCGCCGCCATAATGGCTCGGATTTCACTATCCAATCCTTGAGCAGTGCAGGCCACAATGGGCAGGTTGGTAAAGTCGGGGAGTTCACGCAGTTGGCGGGTGGTTTCTCGGCCATCGATGCCGGGCAGCGAAATGTCCATTAATACTAAGTCAAACCTTATGGTTTGCGTGCGCACTAATTCCAAGCAGTCTTCGCCTGATTCTACCAAAATGGTCTCGTAACCTTCGTCCTCTAAAATCCAACGCAATAACTCTGCGTTAACCTCGCAGTCTTCGACGATTAAAATCCGCTTAGCCATTGTTCGCACCACCAAGCAGCGCGAACGATTTTACGACGCAGTTATTTTGCATTAGTACACCCATAGTAAGGTTATAGCTGCTTTTAAGGAATTAGCAACTCGCCATTAAATAACGTAATCGACTAGAGTTAACCGCGCAATGCGTATTAGCCTTTTATGGAGAACACCTTATAGAAGCCCCTACAGAAAACACGACATCAGTGCGCTCTACTTAGTAGTTTTACACAGTATATACAACATGGTTAATCGCGCGAACCTTGAAGCATAAAAACACCCACTCGATAAAAATAGAGCGCCTAAGTTTATCTGCCACACAATAAAAACAGTCTAGTAAAGGCACCGACTAACGGTAAAAAGACAAAGATAGCGTGGATCAGTTTGAGCGAGCACTAAAGCTTATGCCCAATAGGAGAATATTTTAAGCCTAGCATCATGAGTTGGTAAATTAAAAATAATCCCAGTAAGGTAAGTAGCACGCCAAGCACGACTTTTTTACCGTCGGCCTTTGAATTTTCGAATTCCTCGTCAGAAACCGCAGCACAAACATAGTGCATAGCCGGTCGATACAGCTCTTTACAAAAGCTGTAAAAGCTTTTTTTAGGTTTATTAAAATTTTTAAAAATGTACCAGAAAAACAGCAACAATAACTTTAAGGAAAAATAAAAACCAATGAATGTTATCCCTAAAAAAATATTAAAGCCCACGTTATTGAGCAATTCCTCGCTGAACATGTTTTTTATTGGATCGGCGCCAAAAAATACCCCAACAAAAACTACTATAAGGGTGAACTGATTGCCAGCCAGCAACCCACCATATTCGGTGTTAATTGATTCCTGTTTATACGAAAATTGCTGCCCGCAGTGTGAACACATCACAACGTTGTTGAAGCGCCAACGCGAAATAGCTTGATAACAGCGTGGACAATGTGGCTTTGCTCCGGTGGATTTGGCCAAATTTTCATCCATTTAAATTTTCTCGTGTTGATTTAAATCTGATCAACGATGGCTTTCGTAGTATTCCGTTTAGTGGTTTGCGTAGCTTTTCGCCTAGTGATCTGGAACTGCCATTTGCTGATATTGACGGTATATACATTGTCCGTGATGCTTCGATCTTTTACGCGAAAGACGGCTTACATGCAGTGACCCAGACAACACTATTTAGCATCCGCGGCAACTGGCGTGAGTATCAACAAACAGGCTATACATTTCTGCACTCACTTTTTGCAAGTTTGAGAGTACTCATCAATAATGGCTTCTATTACTCTGCGTCTTATCACATTTTAATGCGTTCATATTGTTGCAATATTTTTGCCTCACGGTATCACGCCACTTGGCCCTGTTGGCTCTGATTGAACGGTTGGCATTGATTGAACGCCGGGTTAAATGAGTTAACAATCGACAACACACGCAACAAAACCTATCGCCCATTAATCCCAACGGGTTAGCAGCGGCTTACAAAACACGACACGTTAATGGCATCATGGATTTAGAAAAACGACAACGGCAACTACTGTGCCACTACCAACACATTCGTAAAACCAGCCAACAATTGGCCGAGCCATTAACGGAAGAAGATTGCCTGGTGCAATCCATGACCGATGCCAGTCCCACCAAATGGCATTTGGCTCACACCACTTGGTTTTTTGAAACACTGGTTCTGCACAAGCAAAAACCGCGTTACCAATGGTTTAACGCCAGCTATCAGCATCTGTTCAATTCCTATTACAACGCTCTGGGCAGCCAGTTTAGTCGACCACAGCGTGGCGTTTTATCACGGCCGAACTTAACGGAGATCTGCACCTATCGCTGCCATGTGGATACGGAAATCGAAGACTTGCTGCACACTCAACCACTGGACGAATCGGCTCTGTTTACCTTGGAGCTCGGCATTCACCACGAACAACAGCACCAAGAGTTGCTGTTAATGGACATAAAACACGCGTTCTCGTGCAACCCGTTATTACCAGCCTACAGTAACAGCGAGCTCGGTAACGACAATCGGGCTGTGGCAACTTTGCAGTGGCAGAGTTTCGACGAAGGCGTAGTGCAGATCGGCAACGGGGGAGAATCCTTTTGCTACGATAACGAACGCCCCGCCCACAAGACTTATCGACACGGCTTTCGCTTAGCTCATCGCACGGTTAGCAATGCGGAATACCAACAATTTATTAACGACGGCGGCTACCAAAATCCACTTTTATGGCACTCCGATGGCTGGGCGTTTATTCAAGAGCATGGCATTCGCCATCCACTCTATTGGCATCAGCGAGACGACCAGTGGTTCGAATTTACACTGCACGGATTAACGCCACTGAATCCCAACCTACCGGTTTGCCACATCAGCTTTTACGAGGCCTACGCCTACGCTCACTGGGCCGGTAAGCGCCTGCCCAGTGAGCAAGAATGGGAAGCGGCTGTTGCGGCCGATCAATCATCACCCAATTACTTAAAGCTTGAGCGCCTGCACCCCCAGGCCTGTTTAGGCACTGACATGCAAGCCATGCTCGGCAATTGCTGGGAGTGGACCAGCAGCAGCTACGCGCCCTATCCCGGATTTAAACCCTTTGCCGGTGAGGCAGGCGAGTACAACGGCAAATTTATGGTTGGCCAATACGTTTTGCGTGGCGGCTGCGCGTTTACACCCGTGGGGCATAGCCGCCCCACGTATCGAAACTTTTTCTATCCCCACCACCGCTGGCAACTGTGCGGCATCCGCTTGGCCGAGGATTTAACATGACCATTATCGAAACCTTAGATTCTTTAGATCATCAATTTTTAGACGACGTTTTAACGGGACTGTCGCAGCCGCAAAAATGTTTATCGGCCAAATATTTTTACGATGATCGTGGCTCGCAACTGTTTGAAGATATCTGTGATCTCGACGAATACTACGTAACGCGCACAGAATCAAAAATTTTGCAAAACCATGGCCACGAGATGGTGGAGCATTTTGACAAAAACCTGTGTTTAATTGAGCCTGGTGCCGGTGCCGGAAAAAAAAAGCCGCCATTTTGTTGCACGCACTGGGCGGTGGCAAACAATTTATACCCTTAGAAATATCCACCGAGGCACTGGCTATGGCCGGGCAATACCTGGCAGAGCAATTTCCCCAATTAGATCTACACCCTATTCATGGTGACTTTACCAATCCCCGCGACGTACAACGAGTGACCCACGAAATTACCGAATCCCAGCGCTTGGTATTTTTTCCCGGCTCGACCCTGGGTAATTTTAATCGTCCTCAGGCCATCGAAATTTTGGCTAATTTAAAAGAGCTAATGGGCGCACAGGGTGAAATTTTAATTGGTTTGGATTTAATCAAAGAGGAACATCGCCTGATCGCCGCCTACGACGATAATCGTGGTGTCACCGCGGCGTTTAACAAAAACATTTTACACCGCATCAATAACGAACTCGATGGCAATTTTGATATTGATGATGGTTTTAAACATCAAGCCGTATTCAACGCCGACCAAGAACGTATCGAAATGCACTTAACTGCCACACAAGCGCAAACGGTTACAGTGGCCGGTAATGATTTCCATTTTAACGCCGGAGAGTCTATTCACACCGAAAACTCCCACAAGTATTCCCCGCAATCGGTGGCAGAGATGTGTCAGCTAGTGGACCTTGTTATCGATAAGCAATGGCAAGACGACAGCGGCGATTTTGGCGTGTTCCGTTTAGTGGCAGCGGTTTAATTGTGTTGTATCGGGTATTTTTTGACGGCACAGGACGCTACTCAGGCAGCCAATTTAGAATATTTCATTCGCTTTCAAACGATATTGCCTTTGACGAGGAATACGCGCTGATCGAGGATCAACCGCCGTTTTCGGTGCGTTTTTATCAGCAGGGCAATGAGTTTGAGTTTTGTGGTGCGGGCGCTTTATGCTTGGCTTATTATTTAAAACAACAAGGCCAACTGACCGAAGATCTGGTTATTAAACACACCAGCTTTCCTTTTGAATTAACACTGATCCCAGAAGAGCAAACACCGGCAGTAATGTTACCCAAACTGGCAGCCGCCGAAACCATCGATATCGAAGGCTTTCGATCGGTGTATTACTTTAAACCACAAGATGTTGCGGTTTTTTGGGTGGATAATTTAGACCAGGTGCAAGATTTTCAGTTTGATGCTGCACAAACGGCAGTTGCGTGTAATACGGCCATTGTGGTGTACATTGAAGAGTTGTTAAACGCAGTTTATTTTCGCTACTTCACTCGCTTTAACAATAAAGGCGAAGACCAGGCCACAGGTTCTTTCTTTCGATATTTAGCTGCTTTACCTCTGGATCACAATATCTGGTACGAGGTAAATCAGGAGAGTGAACAAGGTGCCGCCATGCAGTGTTCCTTGGAGAGTGATCGGATTGTCTACACCGGCAAGGTTGAAAAGTTAGCAGAGTAATGTTTCGATCAATTAACTATTGGATGCTCTGATTAATCAAACGATCTATTAATCAAACAACCTATAATTAAACAGCCTATAATTAAGTCGCCTATAATTAAACAACCTATAATTAAGCCACCTATCTTTTAACATTCTACAGCCTTTTTTAGATAAATTTCAAAAAAGGAACCTCAAGAGAAAAAGAACCTATAGAAAAAAGGAACCTCAATCACGAGGTTCCTCATTTAAAAAACCAGCCTAAACGTATAACAATCAAATCATTGCACAGTAACTCTGCAACTAAATCAAAAATACCTAATGCCGATTAAGCCGCAAGAGCATTGTCGGGCACACTGTACTGTGCACCTTCACTGGCGTACGCCTTTTGAAATTCCGGCAAAGCTTTTATACGCTCAGCCAAAGCTAATACGTTGGAGCCCACCGGAATCGCCAGTTCGGGGAACACATTACCCCAACTAACGTACACCGTAATTAAATAATCAATGAGCGTGGCTGTGTTACCAAACATAAATTCGCGATCCGCCAAATGGCCATCGACTATTTTCCACAGGTTGGCCACGTTATCGGCGAGCG
>CAYFFE010000150.1:0-6454 GCA_964342265.1 uncultured Cellvibrionaceae bacterium
TAGGTATTCGATATTTTGCCCTTCGGGCTTGCCCCGGCTGCTCTGTTTTTTCTGGGGATCGACCCAATCTGGCAATTGCGCTTCAATTTGATAGGAAAAGCCACCGTACTGATGGGTGGCTGCCGACGCAGTGACGGCGAGTAAAAAAGTGGGCAAAACAACAACACACAGCGCAACGACTTTCCTTAGCAAAGATTCCATAACTCGACTATCCAACTTGTTAACATATTAATTTTTTCTTTCAAAATCACGGCCATTTGTATACTTACCAACCGCTTAGCCATTTGCAAGCAAAGTTTCATGAACGCGCGACGGCCTGCAAACGAATTCTATTGAGCGGTATCAAATTCTAGTGCCAGAATCCTTATAACCCTCCCACAGTTTCAACCTACTCAACCGCCGGGCAATCTGGTATCTTGGCCAAACTCAACGATTGCAACCCAATTCGCGCTCTTCACGGAGCATCCGCCGCTGACCTACCCGGCTGCGATATCAATTAACGCCAGTGCCATTCACAGAGTCTTGCCAATGCCTCAGGAGCAATCCCAGTCCCAATCAGCGTCGCCAGAGGCCCCTGAGTTGCTGCGCTACCAAAACCCCAACGGCCACGACGAAGCTCTATCGACCTCCGGCGAGCTGTTGCCCCAATGGCAGCAGGTGCTATCGCGTTTTGAGGAGATCGGCAGCAGCGGCATCGACGACCGCACCAACAAAATCCGCCGCATCCTGCGCGACGACGGTGCGATTTATAACGCCGCGCGCGGCAGTACGGTTTGGGGACTGGATCCTCTGCCCATTGTGCTCTCGGCCGAGCAGTGGCGCGAAATTGAGCTGGGCCTGATTGAACGGGCCCAGCTTTTAGACTTCGTGCTCAAAGATTTGTACGGCAATCAAGAGATTATTCGCCGCGGGCTGGTGCCGCCGGAGGTGGTCTACAATCATCCGGGTTTTATCCGCGCTTGCCACCACACGCAATTGCCCGGCAAACACCAGTTGATTTTGTACGCCGCCGATTTGATTCGCACCGCCGACGGCGAAATTATGGTGCTCGGCGATCGCACTCAAGCGCCCTCCGGCTCCGGCTACGCCCTGGAAAACCGGCTGGTGATGCAGCGGGTGTTTCCTCTGTTGTTCCGCGAGAGCGGTATTCGCATGTTGCGCGGGTTTTTTAACACACTGCGCAACCAAATGGTGGCGCTGGCGCCCAAGAAAAACCTCAAAAGCGGCGAGGGCCCGCGCATTGTCATCCTCACCCCGGGTGCCTACAACGAAACCTTCTTCGAACACGCCTTTTTGGCCAACTACCTGGGCTACCCTCTGGTACAGGGCAAGGATTTAACCGTTCGCAAGGGCCACGTGTGGATGAAAACCCTCGACGGCCTATCGCGCGTGGATGTGATTCTCAGACGCGTCGACGACACCTGGTGCGATCCCGTCGAGCTCAAAGGCGATTCTCACCTCGGCGTGCCCGGTTTGCTCGAAGCGGTGCGCGCCGGCAATGTGTCGGTGGCCAACCCCTTGGGCAGCGGCATTTTAGAGGCCGGCGCCCTAATGAAATACCTGCCGGCCATCAGCGAGCACTTTTTTGGCAAATCCCTGCGCTTGCCCAGCGCGCCCACTTATTGGTGTGGCGACAAAGGCGATCGCCGTTATGTGCTCGATAACCTGCGCAAACTGCGCATCAAGCCGGCTCAGCGGCAATTCGATAGCCACGCCGTGTACGGCAGCAGTTTATCCGAGAGCGAGCTAAAAGAGCTGACGCGCGCCATCGAACAATCGCCCTACAATTACGTGGCCCAAGAGTACATTCAACCGGCCTCGGGCCCCTGTTGGCGCAACCACGGCCTGCAGCCGCGGCCATTTGCATTGCGAGCATTTGCCGTGGCCGACGATCAGGGCTATCAAGTTATGCCCGGCGGCATGACCCGAGCAGCAGCCAATGCGCGCGATCAAGTGATCACCAACCAACTGGGTGCCATCAGTAAAGATACCTGGATTGAGAGCTCCGACTTTGAGGATTCCAGCGCGGCTGTGGCACCGGCCACGCAAATCAACCGCAAAGTCGACGTTAGCCTGCCCAGCCGGGTGGTGGAAAACCTGTTTTGGGTGGGCCGCTACACTGAGCGCGCCGACATGGCCCTGCGCCTGTTGCGCACGGTATTTTTGCAAATCAACGGTGCCAATCAACTGCCCGAAGAAGCCGAGCGACAATTGCTCTACTCCGTTACGCAATTAACGATGACCTACCCGGGCTTTACCAAGGCCGACAGCGACCTGTTTAAAGACCCGGAAAAAGAGCTGCTGAGTGTGGTGCTCGAAGAAAAACGCATCGGCAGCGTCAGCGCCAGCCTGCGCGCCATGCTGCGTTCTGCCGCGGAAGTGCGCGAGATGCTGTCGTCCGATACCCAACGAGTGATGAATGACATCGACGACGGCATCGAGCAATTGCGCATCAACTTAAAAACCGGCATGGCCTCGGCCCCCGAGGAGGCGCTAGACCCACTGGTTACCGCTCTGCTGGCGTTGGCCGGTTTGTTTAACGAGAGTTTATTCCGGGGCATGAGCTGGCACTTTTTGGAGATTGGTCGCTCCATCGAAAAGGTCTACCAATTGGCTTCGCTGATGCGCTCGCTGTTGGTGCCCGCCTGTGAAATGGACGAATCGGAAGCCGCCTGTGTGGAATCCATTCTCGCCACCACCGAGGGGCTCACCACCTTCCGCCGTCGCTTTCGCAACGATGCCAGCCTGTACAACGTGCTGGCCACACTGATGCTTGACCGATCCAACCCGCGCTCACTAATCTTTTTGCTCGAACAACTGCAGCGCTACCTCGAAACACTGCCCAAAAATACGCTATCGGCTCCGGAATCGCCCCGCGAGCAACGCGCGCTGATTCAGGCCATCGCCGATTTGCAATTGGCCGACCTAAGCGAACTGACGGTGGTTTCCATCGACAACCCAGTGCGCGCGCAACTGGACACGCTGCTGAAAAAATTGCAAAACTCCATGAAATCCATGGCCGTGGCCATTAGCGATGTTTACTTCGACCACACCGCCGGCCCACAACAACTGGTGCAAAACCCCTGGATTATCGACTGATGCTCTATCGCATAAAGCACATCACCTGTTACAACTACGCCTCGCCGGTTAGCCTGGCCTACAACACCGCCTGCCTGCTGCCGCGCAACACCGAATACCAAACCTGCCTGAATCATCATCTAAAGATCACCCCCAAGGCCTCGGCCATGGCCCAGCGCAAGGACTATTTTGGCAACAACAGCATTAACTTCTGCTTGGAAGAAGCCCACACGCGCTTAAAAGTCGACATCGAATCCACTGTACGCGTGGCCGATGTGCGTTTGATCGATATGGATTTAGAGCTCGGCAACAGTTGGGAGTCGGCGTTAAAGAGCCTCCGCGACGGCATTGACGAAACCTCACTCAGAGCACGCGAATACGTACTCGACTCCAATGCAATTCGCGCCAGCGAAGCACTGGCCGACTACGCTCGCCCCTCGTTCACACCGGGCCGCCCCTTATTATCGGCAGTACGCGATCTCACACACCGCATATTCACCGACTTCGCCTACGACCCCGGCTTTACCACCGTCAGCACGCCACTGGCCGACGTACTCGAACACCGCCGCGGCGTTTGTCAGGATTTCGCCCACCTGGCCATTGGCTGTCTACGCTCGCTGGGCTTTGCCAGCCGTTATGTCAGTGGTTATTTGGAAACCCTACCACCGCCGGGGCAGAAAAAACTGGTGGGCTCTGATGCCTCCCACGCTTGGTTTTCGGTGTACTCCCCAGGCGAGGGCTGGTTTGAGTACGATCCCACCAACGACAACATGCCCGGCAAGCAACACATCACCACCGCCTGGGGCCGGGACTACACCGACGTGGCACCTTTAAAGGGCGTTATATTCGAAGGCGGCGGCTCTCAGTCGTTGTCGGTATCGGTGGATGTGCAACGGCTCGAAAACTAGCGCCCGTCACACTTTTATCAATTCAAGTGCCATTATTGCTGGCTGCTTCTGGCCTCTAAGGGGATCTGCATTAAACTTTAGTCATCAGTCCTCAGACCAAAGCCTTGTAAACGCCATGAAGCATCAACATTCGTTGGAGCTAGCCAATGCTCTGGCCCAAAAATGTTCGGAATATTTATCGCAGCAAAAGCTGCCCGCCACACCGATCAACTACGCCATCGCCTACGAAATCGCCTGCGGTAAAAACAAAGCCCTTAAGCAGGCAGTGGACGAACTCAGCCAAACCAAAGGCTTAGACAACTACGTGGCGCAAGACTTATTTACTGTTTACCTAGAGGAAAATTACGACGAGCAGCAGCGGTTTTTGGACCAAGTTACAGAGCTGTTGCAAGGGTTAACCACCACCTGTAAAAATTCCGCCGACTCCACGGTTAAACACCAAAAAAGTTTGGAGGTTAACCAACAATCGTTAAATAAACAAAACGATCCGCAAAAAATTATCCAGGCGTTGCTCAATACCACTAATTTGATTCTCGGCGATCAGAAAAAACTTTATCAACGCTTAAAATCCGCCGAAAATGAAGTACAAAGCTTAAAAACCGATTTGCACAAACTGGAAATCGAATCCACCACGGATTCCCTGTCGCAATTAATTAATCGCCAAGGCTTAAAAAAAATCATCAAACAACGCCCGCTAGAAAATGCCAACAATTGCGTGGTACTGCTCGACATCGATCATTTTAAACAAGTTAACGATAACTTTGGCCACTTGTTTGGCGACAACGTGATTAAGCAAGTGGCTCGGGAAATGAAAAACTTGATTCGCGGTGTAGATATCGCCGTACGCTGGGGCGGTGAGGAATTTTTACTGGTATTGCGCGACACCGATTTAAAAGGCGCTACTCTGGTGGCCAATAAAATACGCAAATCGATAAAAAATTTGCGCTGGCGCAACAATAAAACCGGCGAACAATTACCGCCGGTTAGCGTCTCCGGCGGTGCCACCCAACTCCGCCAAAGTGAGCGTTTGCTGGACGACTTGGACGCTATTATTCACCGCGCCGACGAGGCCTTGTACAAAGCCAAACAACGCGGGCGCGATCGCATTTGTTTTTAGCTACTTTTTAGTAAAACCACTTTTTAGTAAAGCCATATAAGGTAGTAAAGCTATATAGGTTCGCAAAGCTTTAGAGGAAGCTATGAGTTAATCAGAGGTTCCTATAAATTAACTCGCTCTTGCTGAATTAGATCGTATTCCAATTCCAATTGAATGGGATCTTCTGTGGCGAATGCCTGCTGTGCAATGCCAATCAATAGCAATTTGGGTTTTATCAAGCCGCCCGGTGCGCCATCAACCTGCAAAGTAATTTTGGCGTCTTGGCCCGGTGCGATTTTATGGGTATCTGCGCTAACGTTTTCTACCGAATAGGTTTTTCCACGGTTATCACTAACGGCAAAAAAATGTTTGTCGAGCTGGGAAACATCCAGCGGTTGCTGGGCGGAATCGGCCACTGAGACGGTTAAGTTAAACTGCATGGTGGAGGTGGTGCGAGTATTTTTTTTGCCACCGACTTTTTCGCGCACCTGGCTAATCAACGCATCCGATACCGCAACTTCCACCAATAATTCGCGGTAGGTGTCTTCCTGCACCACCGGCGCTAAACCCACATATTGCCACTGACCGTCCGGCGTGAGTACCACGCGCCGGCCATCTTTGGTGTCTAAGTAAATATTGTCCGAGGCCCACTGCCAACTGCCATCGTCTTTTAATAAAATTTCCCGGCCATCGCCGTTAATAATTATTTGATCGGCTGTTGTTGATGCCGCCAAACTTGCACACAGAACCATTAAAAAAACGTTAAAACGTGCATTAAACATCATCAATAAAATCCACTGTTGAATATTTTTAAATATAGCAATACCAATTAGGCTACCAAATAGCGTTGATAACCGGCCTGTTTTAAATACTGATAAGCCGACCGTATCGGCTCGGGAATTTCGATCGCAATTTGCCAACCCTGTTGGGGATAATGCAATAAACGATCAATTTCGCCCACCATCATCTGCCGCGCTAGTTCTTGCTCGCCCTTGCAGTATTGTGTGTAATCAACCGCTGGGCTGGCCAGTCCAAATTTTAATTCCGGCCACTGCTGTTTAATTACCGCATACACTCGGGGCCGAAAAATATTCCGGCACAGCCAATTAACGGGATCAGCCTGATCGCTACTCTTGTTTTCATCTGTCTCAGAATGACTATCATTGTTGATAATCGCCATGCTGTTGCGAACATTTTGAGCGGTGTTAGTGGCTTGAGTTTCCTGCACAATCGCGGCTTGCGGCACTGCTTTTTGTCTCGCGATTTTCGCAAAGGTTTCGGCCTCGCTGGTTTGCAACTGATGCTGGGTTAAACGCCCCACACCGCCGCTCATTAAAATTTTTTGGCAAACGCCACGATGATAATAATCCGC
>CAYFFE010000151.1:0-6447 GCA_964342265.1 uncultured Cellvibrionaceae bacterium
GCTGGGTGGCGCGCTGGTAAGCGGCCCGGTTGCGAACGCCGGAAGGTAACTCACGTGCTTTGGCCAAATTGGCTTTTACTCGGGTTTGCGACGGCGGGTGGCTTTGAAAGAAAACGGCGATGGGGCTTTGTTGCCGACCTTCCGACAACTTCACAAACGCCTCTTGCAACTCCACCGCGCCCATGGGCTCGTAACCGGCCTTGGCCATGTAATCCATGCCGTAGCTGTCGGACTGTAACTCTTGGGATTGGCTGTAACGCGCGCTGATTAATGAAGTACCGAGCGCCGCGCCCTGCTGGGCAATGCCGCCCACGCCGTAAGATTCACCAACCTGAGCAATCAACTGGCCGCCTGCGCCCAGTAAAATCGAACGAGTGTGCTGTGTTGCGCCATGACGCGCCGCAGCGTGGACAATTTCGTGGGCCAATACCGCCGCCAGTTGGGATTCGTCTTCGAGGTGATACAACAGGCCGCGGTTGATGGCGATTTTGCCACCGGGTAACGCCCAGGCATTAGGCACATCGTTGTTGAGTACCACAAATTCGTAGGGCAATTCCGGTCGATCGCTGTAGGCGGCGAGCTTTTGACCAATACGATTGACGTAATCGTTGAGCGCCGGATCAACGCGATAAACGCCGCCCTGACTTTGCAGCGAGGGAGGGTATTGTTGTTCACCAATGCTGATTTCTTCTGCGGGGGTCATTAGGGTGAATTGCTGCTCGCCAGTAACCGGATTGACGGTACAGGCCGTAAGCCAGGGTAGAGCAACAATTAAACAACTGATGAGTAAATGAGAGACTCTCACGAAAACCTCTTTTGAGTTGGTTTTATGGTTTGGGATTAGCTGCGCGAGCGATGCTCGGCCGGGGCGATAAATCTACGCTATTCGTGCGTATAATACCGGCAATTGAATCAATTCATTACCGTTAAAAGCAATCGTAGCGATAAATTATGCAATCTTTGCAAGTAATAGAACTGTTCGCTGGCACAAAACCTGATGGTACGCCGGTAGTCGAGCAGTTGCGGGTCAAAGTCAACGACGATAACACCGCTCAATTAGTGACTTCTCCGGCGTTTGTTCAAGGTATAGCGCGTGGCGATACCATCACTAAAGAAGCCGACAGCAGCGAATTTTCGCTGGTAAAAAGAGCCGGCAATTTGTGCGTGCGTATCTACAGCCGCGACAACACCGAGACGATTGTCGATCAACTCACGCCCGAGTGGGAAAAGCTCGGCGGCGAATTGGATGTCGAACACGAACACCTGTTGGTGTATTCCATTCATGTCTCCTGCGGATTTAACGCCATCGAACAACTGCTCAACCAAACGCTGGCCAAGCACCCCGAGGCAATCTGGGTGTACGGCAATGTTTACGACCCGGCCGACGGCACAACGCCACTGAACTGGTGGCAGTCCATTTTAGCGCCGGAATAAAAGGAATCAGTTTTATGTTAATGGTGATCTCACCGGCTAAAACGCTCGACTACGAAACCAAACCCACCACAAAGACCGCCACAGAGCCCGACTTTTTATCCGACTCGCAGGAATTAATCGAGCAATTGCGCACGCTGGCACCGCAAGATATTTCCGAGCTGATGAGCATCAGCGATCAATTGGGCGTGCTCAATTACGATCGGTTTCAGCAGTGGTCGCTGCCGTTTAATGCCGACAATGCCAAACAAGCCGCACTGGCGTTTAAGGGCGATGTGTACACAGGGTTAGAAGCCGAAACCTTTGGCCGCAAGGAGTGGAGTTTTGCTCAAAAGCATTTGCGTATTTTATCGGGTCTGTACGGATTACTGCGACCGCTGGATTTAATGCAACCCTACCGATTGGAAATGGGCACCAAATTCGCCAACCATCGCGGTAAGGATTTGTATCAGTTTTGGGGCGATCAAATTACCGAGGCGCTAAACACGCAATTAAAATCCGTTAAAGCCAATACGCTGGTGAATTTAGCCTCCAACGAATACTTTAAGGCGGTGAATAAGAAAAAATTAAACGCCGAAATTATTACGCCGGTGTTTAAAGATTTAAAAAATGGCGAGTATAAAATTATCAGCTTTTACGCCAAAAAAGCCCGTGGCTTAATGAGCTCCTGGGTGATTCGTAACGGCATTACCGAGGTACAGGGTCTGGTGGATTTTAATGTGGCCGGTTATCAATACAACGCCGCATTCAGTGACGAAAAAAATTGGGTTTTTACGCGCGACAGTCAAGAATAAAACGACCAATCCCTTTAAAAACGCCACTCAGGGCAATTCTTAAAAACGGATGATTAATAATGACCATCGAAAAACCTTTTTCACAACCCTGCGAAAACAACAAAGCGCCGATTTTTGAACATCTAGAGCGTTTATTGGCCGATGCCAAAACCGTGCTAGAAGTGGGCTCGGGTACAGGCCAGCACGCGGTGTATTTTGCCGAGCGGCTGGCCCATCTGCGCTGGCTCACCTCGGATTTGCCAGAGCACCACGCAGGCATGAATTTGTGGTTGGATGACTACACCGGCAATAACATCGAGCGCCCGTTTGCCTTTAACGTGGACGAAACCTGGCCGGAGATCTCGGTGGATGCCGTTTTTACCGCCAACACACTGCACATTATGGGCTGGTCTTCGGTGCAAAACTTTTTTGCTGGCTTACCCGGCATTTTAGCGCCAAAAGCCAAGCTGGTTGTGTACGGGCCGTTTAATTACAACGGTGAATTCACCAGTGAAAGCAACGCCCGGTTCGATCTGTGGTTAAAAGATCGCAATCCCGTCAGCGGTATTCGCGATTTTGAGGCAGTCAATCAATTGGCAGAACAAGCCGGCTTGAAATTGTTGGAAGACAACGCTATGCCGGCCAATAATCGATTGCTGGCTTGGCAAAAATCCGTTTAATCGATTCTTTAACTACGTTTTATAAGGTATGTTTAAAAGGGTATGTTTAAAAAGGGAGACTTAAAAAGGGAGATTTAAAAAGGTGCGTTTAACTGGCGCGATTCTGCACTCGCTCCGCATTGTCGAACTGGGCTTTTAAGGATTGAGCGCGTTCGTATTGTGAGTCCGAATCGGCCATGTTGCGGATGCGATCAAAGCAGCGATTAATCACCGTTACATCGCTCTCATCCAGCAAACCATCGTGCCGTTCCAGCAGCACTTGCACCAAATTTAAATTTAAGCCCACATGATTGGGAAACATGCTCAATGCCTGCTTAAAAATTTGGCAAGACTCGGTGTAATCTCGATTTTGATAAGCGGCTATACCCGATTTGGTGAGCTTGGCCACCTCGGCGCGGGCACCGGCCGATAACGGCTGTGAGCTTAAGCGCTCGATACGACCCATCATTTCGGGGTTGTTTGCAAACTCCGCAGCCAGCGCCTGCAAATGCTGTTGTGCTAAGTCATCCTCGCCCGCGCCTTGTAAGACGCGTACGTAATCTAACTGGCTCTCGGTATCTTTGGCCTCGGTTGTTGCAAACAACTTGCGCGCTTTTTCCGTCTCATCGGCGGCATCCGCCATTCGACAGGATAATTTCACATCGGCACTGACCAGCGCGGCCTGTAAATTGATGTCGGGTTGATTGGGGTACGACTCTTTGGCTTTGCGCAACTGGCGCAGGGCTTGCTCGCCTTTTTCCCGCGACTCTTTTCCGCCCGTTAAGCGCGCCTGCTCGGCTGTTTTGCGGGCAAAATTTAAATGATCGCTGCCGTCCTCGTAGATGCTATCGGCCGCCCAGCGAATGGCTTGTTTGTATGAGGTTAAACTGGTTTGCGTATCGCCGTTCAGCTCGGCAAGCTCCGCTAGGCGGCGATGGCGAGGTGCCGATTTTGGCGACAGCTCACAGGCCAGCTGGGTAAAACGCTGTGCCTGCTCGAACTCGTTGCGGGATTTGTACAGCCGCGACAACAGATCGTAAGCTTCCACGTAGCGGTGATCCTGCTCCAGTACCTTCAGTAAAATTTTCTCGGCTTGATCGTCTGCGCCCAGCTCCACTAGGGTTTCGGCTAAGCCGAGCATAGCCCACGGCAGTGGCCGCTGTTCGATAATTTGCTCGTAGTGTTCGCGCGCTTTGTGCAACTCGCCCAACAAAAACAAAATCCGGCCGCGCAGGCGCTCGGCCTCAAACGCGTAGCGGGCGTTGTTGGCGATCATCTCGTCGCACACTGCCAGCGCTTCTTTAAAACGTTTTTCGGCGAACAGTTTTTTAATGGGCAACAGCGCTTGATGCTTAAGCATTAAACGGTCTAGGCGTCGACAAAATTGCTTAGGCGTAAAAGGTTTGGCGATGTAGTCATCGGGCTGGCTTTCGATGGCACCGAGCACCATTTCGCGCGAGGTCTCGGCGGTGATAATCACAAACAAACTGGTAGGCCGCAGCAAACGCCGCTGACGCAGGGTTTCGAGCAACTGCTGGCCATCCTGACTCTGGCCCAGATTGTAGTCGCAAATAATAATGGTGTAGTTGCGAGCACTGCACTGATTGATCGCCTCGACCGCATTGGGGGCGGTATCAATACGCGCCATGCCCTGGCTGGCCACCATACGTTTGATGGCACCGCGCATCTCGGGCAGATCGTCCACAATCAGGCATTTGTGGTCTTCGTACAGCCTGATGAGATCAATTTTTCGCGTAAGGCTCTCGTTCAAAACGGCATTCCCAGAACTTTGCCTTAAGTTTAGACGAAAAACTCATTAACACCGGGTAATTTAGCGTTGACTCATAATGGGTTGATAGAGCTAGCTATGTTTAAAACTCTGCAATGAAAGAACTTGACCCCTGCGAACAATTAAGAAGTCATAATTGGTGTAATGAATGTTTCTGGGATACTAAGCAATTTTAGTGTCGTTCGTTTAGCGACAAAGCTGTATTGAGGACAAATTTATACACAAAATGTATAGTACTTGGGCTTGCTAAATTTTGACGGATATAGTTGGGAGTAGCGAATCCTTTTAACCATACAACTTCTATCACCTGTATATCCTATACACTTCGATGTCGCTAAAAACATGTACATTGAATACTAGATATCTAAATGCAATATGGAGCCTTTCATGGACGAATCAGACAACAACTCTCTTTTCTTAGTAGTTCCTGTACCTCACGTTGTAATTAACGGTGAAATTAGATTAGAGCCTCAGTCTCTGCATGGGATGAATATGTACGCAGAAAATTTTTCGTCCGTCACGGTGGCGCTACCTGAATTACCCACCTATCTCCAAAACAGTGGTCATTCCAATTGGCTACCGATAAGTGAATTAAAATACCCAGATCGAGTAACTATACTGCCTCTGCCATGGGGTTACTCTCCTGTCCAACATTTTAAACATTATCGCTATGTTGCAGATTTATTAAGCAAAAACATTGAAACCCATCAATACCTTCAATTTGCCATAGGCGGTTATTTTGGCGACTGGGGCGCTTTAGCCTGCATACTTTCAAAAAAAGTCGATCGCCCTTACTCTGTTTGGGCAGACAGAGTTGAACCAGAAATAATTAGAAAGACAGATAATGATTCACTTAAAAAGAAAATTAGAAATTTTTATCTTTTAAAATTGATGGAAATGCAAGAACAAAAAGTAGTAACAAACGCATCAGTCGGCCTTTTTAATGGTAGTGAAACCTTTAATTTTTACAAGCGTTTCAATAAAAACTCACACCAACTCCACGATATACATACCACCATTGACCAACAAATTTCACAACCCGAACTAGAGCTTAAAACAGAAAATTTAAATGCTAGAAAGCCATTAAAAGTAGTTTATTTTGGTAGAGCAAGCGCGATGAAAGCTCCTCTTCAATGGATAGAAGTTTTAAAGGCTCTAAGTGATAATAATGTAGAATTTACTGCGACCTGGTACGGCGACGGAGAAGAGCTTGAAGCATTAAAACAAAAAATAAATGAATACAATCTTGACGACTGTATAACGGCTCCAGGATTTTGCAGTGATCATGGTTTTCTTATGCAGGAACTTAAAAAAGCAGATATTTTTCTTTTCACTCATGTAACCCCAGAATCCCCGCGCTGCCTTATTGAAGCATTAGTATGTGGTGCGCCTATCATAGGCTACGAGAGCGATTATACGAAAAACTTAATCAACAAATACGGTGGTGGCTCATTGGTGAAAATAGGCGAGATTCAAAAACTGGCCAACACTATTTTTGAATTGAATAAAGACCGCGAAGAACTGGCCACCCTAACTAAGCAAGCCGCTGAAAACGGTAAACGTTTCAATGATATAGCGGCATTTAAAGAACGCAGTGATTTGATAAAAGAGTTTTCTGCGCGCTGAGTCTTTAAATTACCTAGCGTGGGCTTCCCCAAACAAAAAACCCAAACCGAACGATGATCTACGATTGCCATGGACGGCGCGAATGCAAGCCCCCTTAAAAAGCAGGTTTTCCCCATAAAAAAACCCCAGACCATCACTGATCTGGGGTTTTAAATAGAAGCTTGACGAT
>CAYFFE010000152.1:0-6361 GCA_964342265.1 uncultured Cellvibrionaceae bacterium
CCAGATCGGACCGAATATCGAGCAGGCCCTGCTCGGGGCGCAAGTGCCGTTCGGTTTTGCCATCCCATTGTGGGCCGCCCAAAGCGCCGAATAATATGCCATCAGCACTGCGTGCCTTGGTTTGGGTTTCTTCTGGATACGGACGACCGTACTGGTCGTAAGCGCGGCCACCAAGCATGGCGTGATCGAACACAAGCCCTAAATTGTCTTGTGCATTAACGGCGCGCAGGACTTTTTCTGCCTGGGCGATGATTTCCACACCAATGCCATCGCCTTCAATAATTAAAACGGTTTTACTCATAGTATTTTGCTCACACTAACAGTTTAAGTCGTTACTTGCCGGCCACTACCGCGCCAAACACCCAGGGCGTGGTTGCCTTGATTTTTTCTTCGTAGGCGTGAATGGCATCGGCCTGCTGCAGGGTTAAACCAATATCGTCCAATCCGTTTAACATGCAGTGTTTGCGGAATTCATCGATTTCAAATCCAAAGGTTTCGCCCGATGGCGTGGTTACCGTTTGCGCGGCTAAATCTACCGACAATTGATAACCTTCTCGATCGTACATTTCGGCAAATAATTGCTCCACAACCTCTGCCGGTAACACTAACGGTAACAAGCCGTTTTTGAAGGAGTTGTTGTAAAAAATATCGGCAAAACTCGGCGCAATTACACAGCGAAAGCCGTAATCATCCAGCGCCCAAGGAGCGTGCTCGCGACTGGAACCACAACCGAAGTTTTCTCGGGCTAACAATATTTGTGCGCCCTGGTAGCGGGGAAAATTTAACGGAAAATCTGGATTCAACGGCCGGCCAGAACAATCCTGATCAGGTTCGCCTTCGTCTAAATAACGCAGGGCATCAAATAAGTTTTTACCAAAACCCGTGCGCTTAATGGATTTAAGAAAGTTTTTAGGGATAATTAAATCGGTATCCACATTGGCTCGATCCATCGGAGCGACCAAGCCGTTAATTTGCGTAAAACTCTTCATGGTTGGGCTCCTTAAAAATCTCGCACATCAACAAAATGCCCGGCAATAGCTGCCGCTGCCGCCATGGCGGGACTGACTAAATGGGTGCGACCGCCATAGCCTTGTCGGCCTTCAAAGTTGCGGTTAGAAGTAGACGCACAGTGCTCGCCGTTGCCGAGCTTGTCGGCGTTCATGGCCAAGCACATGGAACAGCCGGGCTCGCGCCATTCAAATCCCGCTTCGAGTAATATTTTGTCCAAACCTTCGGCTTCCGCCTTGGCTTTTACCAAGCCAGAACCCGGCACCACCATGGCACATTTAACGTTGTCGGCCACTTTGCGGCCTTTGGCCACTTCGGCGGCGGCGCGGATGTCTTCAATTCTTGAATTGGTGCACGAGCCGATAAATACCTGATCTAACTCGATGTCAGTGATTTTTTGCCCTGCTTTTAAACCCATGTAGGTTAAGGCCCGTTCGATACTGCCTTTTTTAATCGGATCGGCTTCTTGGGCGGGATCGGGCACTGTTTCGCCAACGGGCAATACCATCTCCGGCGAAGTGCCCCAACTGACTTGTGGCTGAATACTTGAGCCGTCGATCTCGACAACCTTATCGAACTGGGCGTCGTCGTCACTAACCAACGTGCGCCAGTAGGCTTCGGCCTGATCCCATTGCTCGCCATTGGGCGCGTAGGGGCGATCTTTTACATAGTTGATCGTAGTGTCGTCTACCGCCACCATACCGGCACGAGCACCGGCCTCAATGGCCATGTTACAAACCGTCATGCGGCCTTCCATGCTCATATCGCGGAACACTTGGCCACCAAATTCCATCGCAAAGCCCGTGCCGCCGGCGGTGCCGATTTTAGCGATAATCGCCAAAATGACATCCTTGGGCGTAACGCCTTTGCCTAGGGTGCCGTCGACTTTAATCAACAAATTGTTCATTTTTTTGGCCACCAAACACTGGGTTGCCAAAACATGCTCCACTTCGCTGGTGCCAATGCCGTGCGCCAACGCGCCCAAAGCGCCGTTGGTGGCGGTGTGGGAGTCACCACAGACAACGGTCATACCCGGTAAACAAGCGCCGCTTTCTGGACCAATAACGTGCACGATACCCTGGCGATCGTCATTGATTTTGTACTCCACAATGCCGAACTCGTCGCAGTTTTCATCCAGAGTTTGCACCTGAATGCGCGATACATTATCGGCAATGCCCGACACGCCCTGAGAGCGTTCGTTTAACGTGGTGGGTACGTTGTGGTCGGGAGTAGCGAGAATGCTATCCACTCGCCAAGGCTTGCGACCGGCTAGGCGCAGACCTTCAAACGCTTGAGGCGAGGTAACTTCGTGAACAATATGGCGATCGATGTATATCAACGCCGAGCCATCGTCGCGGGTTTGCACCAAGTGTGCGTCCCACAATTTGTCGTAGAGGGTTTTTCCGGACATAAGTCTCTCCAGATCGTTAATCATTCAGGCTAGTGAGCGGTATTCTAGGCTTAGCCTATTGATAAAACAAATTCATTATTTTTATAATTTGAATAACAAACTGGAATGCTAAACTGGCATACCAAGCTGACATACCAAAGTGGATGTTTTATGGATACCGATGCATTACACGCGTTTGTTGCCATTGCTCAACAGCAGTCGTTTTCGCTGGCTGCAGAGTCTTTGCACCTCACACAGCCAGCCGTGAGCAAACGACTGGCAACGCTGGAGCAACAACTCAACACGCGCCTGTTTGATCGGGTGGGTCGCTCTATCACCCTAACCGAAGCCGGCCGCGAACTGCTGCCACGCGCGCAGGCCATTCTCGCCGCCACCGATGACGCAGTAAGAGCCATCAACGATCTCTCGGGCCAAGTGCGTGGAGAATTAAAACTCACCACCAGCCACCACATGGGTTTGCATCACCTACCCAAAGTATTGCGGCGCTACAGCGACCACTACCCCAACGTAAAATTAACTCTGGAATTTGAAGACTCGGAAAAAGCCCTGGAACAAGTACTGAGTGGCGAGGTGGAGCTGGCAGCGTTAACACTCGCACGCCAATCGCACCCCAAACTCGTGGAAGCCGTCGCCTGGGCTGATCCGTTACAAGTCGTCGTAGCCAGCGATCACCCACTGGCTGCAATAAAAAATCCAAGCCTAGAAAGCTTGAGTCATTACGCCGCTATTTTGCCGGAAACCAATACCTTCACCACGCAATTAGTTTCTGACGTGTTTAAACAACGGGGATTAACCTTAGAATTGCGCATGGCCACCAATTATTTGGAGACCATTAAAACTCTGGTATCGATTGGATTGGGCTGGGGCGTTTTACCGCACACACTCATTGCCGACAGCAATTTGTCGACGGTGGATTTACCGGACTTACCGATTATTCGCCGGTTAGGATTAATTCACCACAAAGATCGCAGCTTGAGCAACGCCAGCAAAGCGTTTTTGGATTTGTTTTAAATGTCGCAGTTTTGGATAAAAAGCGCGATTAAATCTTTAAACGCCGGCTCGCGTAAATCACCAAACATAGGGCAATAATAGCAGCCAGCGCGCTGGATAAAAACGTGAGTGTCGCGCTAACCGACCAAATATAACCGCTAATTAACGCACCCAACGCGCCTCCCAAACCAAATCCCATGGAGCTGTAAAGCGCTTGCCCCTGCCCCTGTTTGTGATGGCCAAAATAACGGCGAATAATTTCTATAGAAGCCGCATGTGTTGCCGCAAAGCTAAAAGCGTGGAGGGTTTGCGAAAAAATCGTTAGCGCTAAACTATCGACACAAAATGCAGTCACCAACCAGCGTAACACTGTGAGTATTAAACTCACCACTAAAATAGCGTAAACGGAAAACCGCCGCTGAATGCGATGCATGTACACAAACAGGATAATTTCTGCAATCACCCCCAATGCCCACAACAAGCCGATTGAAAATCGGGAATATCCGTGGTCTTGCAGGTACAAACTGTAAAACGTGTAATAAGCGCCGTGACTGATTTGAACAAAACTCTGCGCCAACAAAAATGCCACAATCGCGATTGATATACCGCCATCGCCTGTCGAATGTTGGGTATTTTTTTGTGGTGGTGCTTCTTGAATGGTTAAGCTCATCAACCAATTGCACGCTAAAAAAACGGCGATTGCCACCGGCACAAACTCAATAGAAAAAAAATCAAAAAATAATCCCAGCAACACTACCGCCACCGAAAAACCTAGCGACCCCCACAGGCGAATACGACTGTAGTTTTCCGGTTTATGGGTTAAATAGCCAAGTGTAGTGGTTTCGGTTTGCGATAAAACCGCATTCCAAAAAAAACTGAACATCAGTGAAATAACTAATACGGAAACAAAGTCCGACACGATAAAAATCGGCAAAAAACACAACACACCGAGCACGCCGCCAACGCGCCCCACGGGCATTCGACCGTCCACATCCCCCACGCGCGCCCACACGTTCGGCGCGATAATTTTCGTGGCAAACACCGCAGCGGTTACCCAACCAATTTGGCTGGCGTTAAACGAGAGCGAATCTAAATAAAGGGTCCAGAACGGACTGATGGTGCCAACAATGGCAAAGTAAAAAAAATACCAAGCCGAGAGCCGAACATAGGGCACTTTGTGCGGGTGATGCGAGGAAGTCAATGTTGACCTATTGTGCCTCATCGGCGGAATTGGGCGCGACAACTAACCAAGTTTGAGCATCAAATTGCGGCAATCCGGATTGTCGAATGACGAAAAATTTTTCGAGCGAGACCTGGATTATTTCATAGCCGTTTTGCGCCAGTTGCCACTCGATATTGCGCACCAACGCCGTTTGCAAAACGGCTTTTTTAAAACCGGGCGCAATGGTCGCTAATGCCTGTTGATGGCGCTCGCCACGACTGATCAACAGCTCGTGCAACATCTCTTTGTGGTTGGCCGCCAAATAACCTAACAATTGACTTTGCAGGCGTGAGTCGGGAATTTTAACCAATCGCCCCAAAGCAATGGATGTTAAATGGTTGCGTTTATTAACAGTTGATAAGGCTTCGTCTAACCCTAGAGCATTGAGGTCGCGGCCCACATTTAAAACCAGTTGCGATGTGGTATCGCCACCGGCAATCTGCCAATTAAATGAGAAATTACTGGTATTCGATAAATCATCCGATGCCAATGCCGACATCGAAAACACCATCGATAAGGCCAGAAACAAAACGACTTTTTGCAACATGCCGACTAATCAGTAATGGTTGGAATGGAATGCTGCACACCGCTGTTTTGACCGCGATCGCGCAACAGGTGATCCATTAAGGTTATGGCCAACATGGCCTCGGCAATGGGCGTTGCACGAATACCCACGCAGGGGTCGTGTCGGCCTTTGGTAACAACCTCCACCGATTCGCCTTGAGTATTAATGCTGCGACCGGGAATGGACAAACTCGACGTGGGTTTTAAAGCGATATGAGCAACAATATCTTGCCCGGTGGAAATACCGCCTAAAATGCCGCCGGCGTTATTAGAGGTAAATCCTTCTGGAGTTAATTCGTCGCGATGCTCGGTGCCCAATTGCTCAATGCAATCAAAGCCCGCGCCAATTTCCACACCTTTTACCGCGTTGATGCTCATTAACGCATGAGCAATTTCGGCGTCCAATCGATCGAAAATAGGTTCACCCAGGCCGGGCTTAACACCGCTGGCCACTACCGTAATTTTTGCTCCAATGGAGTTGCCTTTAAGCTCTTTCATGTAGGTTTCGAGCTGTTCAATTTTGCTGGCATCCGGGCAGAAAAACGGATTATTCTCCACCTCATCCCAATCCACGCTGTCGATTTTTATTGGCCCCAGTTGGCTGAGATATCCACGCACCACAATGCCGTGTTCCTGCAATAAATATTTTTTGGCAATGGCTCCGGCGGCCACACGCATGGCAGTTTCTCGAGCCGATGAGCGACCGCCACCACGATAATCGCGAAAGCCGTATTTGTGGCTGTAGGTGTAATCGGCGTGGGCGGGGCGAAAAATATCTTTAATGTTGGAATAATCTTTCGATCGTTGATCGGTGTTTTCAATTAGCAAACCAATAGCTGTACCGGTGGTTTTACCTTCGAACACGCCCGATAAAATCCGTACGGCGTCGGCCTCTTTACGCTGAGTGGTAAATTTCGATTGACCGGGTTTACGGCGATCCAAATCTTTTTGTAAGTCTTCTTCGCTGATGGCCAATCCGGGAGGACAGCCATCAACGATGGCACCGAGCGCTAAACCATGGCTCTCGCCAAATGTGGTGACTGTAAATAATTTACCAAAGGTATTTCCCGACATAGTGTTCTCTTTTTCGTCTTGCGTTTTTCTGTATCTAATAGGAAACTCTGATTAACTCATCCCTGAGTTAATACTCGAGTCTACGACTCTCG
>CAYFFE010000153.1:0-6198 GCA_964342265.1 uncultured Cellvibrionaceae bacterium
AATCGCGATGGACGAAGGCTTGCGCTTCGCAATTCGTGAAGGCGGCCGTACCGTGGGTGCGGGTGTTGTAGCTAAAATCATCGAGTAAGAAATTACTCCACTGAATGCACGAAGTGCGGCCGCCTGAGCGAATTGACCTTCGGCTGAAATATGCTCCCTGCAATTTCAGCACTTCCACCATCCGTGGTGGTCGTGACTGTTTTGCAGGATTGCAAAACGGAACGCCCCATAGGGCGGCCCGAAGGGCGGAGGGCATGGATGCCCGGAGTAATTAGGCCGTACCGTGGGTGCGGGTGTTGTAGCTAAAATTATCGAGTAATTTAGCAAAATTAAATTACTACAGCAGGAAGCTGGCCCCCAAAGGGGGAAGGGCAGGAAGCCCGGAGTAGTAGTTAGCCTTTAAACAATATGGGGCTAGCGATTCCAAGGCCAGATGCTTGCAAGTTGAGTTCTGTGCTTGATAAAAAGGCCGCATTATTGCGGCCTTTTTTATGGATAAAATCTTGTTGGGAATAGCGGGTAAAACCGATTAAAAATATTTGGCAATACCAACGCTAAAAGTGCGCACGTCACCGCTATCGTGGCCAATAATTTTAGGGCGAATAACAAACCCATTGCCAACATCAAATGCGGCAGCGATACCCAGGAACCCTTCGGTTGAGTTGTCGTCAACATCGAATTCAGCAAAGCCCAGATCAACGGTTCCTTCTGCCTGAACTTCCTCCACACCAATCACAAAGTAAAGGCTGGTTCCTGTTGCAACTTCGCCACCGAGGTTTAGCCCCAAAGAGTACGATGTAAAATCAATATCCCCTGAATCGAAATCGCCAAAGTCGTTGTACGCAACTTCCAATTCAATATTTTTATTGAACTGAACCCCGCCGCCTAGCGCGTAAAAGGTTGAATTGGTTGAGTCGTCGGTATCTGAGAAACCTAAGTCGCCCATAACGTACACCTTAGGCTCGGCGTATGCGGTTGACGCGGCTAACAGGCTAATTACGGAAGCGATAGCTAATTTTTTCATTACATCTCCTTGGTTAACAATGCAATTTCGGGCTGCCCACTTGTTTATTTTTGCACCTAGCCGAAATGTGAACGGATTGTTACAGAAATTGCCGTCGTAAGTAAACAGTGCTTAATATATTAATTAATCTGCGCGTTGTTTAAAGCAATTTATTAAGGATTAAACAGCAGTAGGAATTCCTTTAAATAAATATTTTAACGACTAATTTCAGCTTCAAATGTTTTTAAATGCTCTTTAAAAAAATCTACGGCGACTTTTACTTTGGGGATGATGTACTGAGATTGTTGGTACAACAAATAAATTTGACTCTCGGGCGGGGCGGCCATGACCGACAGTCTTTCTTCCAGGGGCACCCACACTAAATCGCCGTTGCGTATTTCGTTCTCGACAGTCCAGATGGGTAACATGGCGATGCCCCGGTGATTTAATAAGCCGCTTAAAATGTAGCGAATGCTGTTACTGATCAACGCGGTATTCAGTTGGCAAGGCTGCCAACTGCCTTGTTTTTCGGCATGCCACTGCAATATTCCGCGCGATGAGCGATAGGTAATGGCTTGGTGGTCTTGTAAATCGGCGATGGTTTTGGGTGTGCCAAATTGTTCCAAATAAGTGGGGCTGGCACACAACTGATGAGTGTTGTCTTGCAGGGGAATCGCAATCACTCGGCCATCCGGCGTGGAGCCACCGCGAATGGCGATGTCCACGCCGTCGCGATTTAAGTCGGTCACCGTTGTCGACAGTTCCACATCAATAATAATTTCGGGATACTGTGCCTGAAATTGCTCCAATACCGGCAACAACCGCGATTCGGCATAATGGGGCAGGGAGCTAATGCGCAGGTGTCCGGCGGGGGTGTTTTGGTAGCTGCCGACTTGGCCCTCGGCACGTTCGATAGCGGCAATGATTTCTTTGCACTGTTCGAGGTAGATTTTGCCAATTTCGGTCATGGCCACGTGGCGTGTGCTGCGCTTGAGCAGCTCTGCGCCGAGGTCGGATTCCAGCGATTGAATAGAGCGTGATAGCGTAGAGACCGGCACTTCGGCCAGTCGGGCGGCAGCGCTGAAGCTGCCGGTATCGCAAATACAGCAAAAAAACTGCATGGCTTTTAATTTATCCATTATTATTGCGTGTCCTGCAAGATTGTTTCGTGATTGGGCGGATTTTAATTCCAATTTTGGAAAAGTATACTAGATTCAAGCCGCTTGGCACCATTTATTAGCATTGACTGAGGAATTCCAATGACTGCTGATGTTTTATTTACACCGTTTGAATGTGGATCGTTAAAGCTTGCCAACCGCACGGTTATGGCGCCTATGACCCGCGGGTTTTCGCCACAGGGCATCCCAGGTGATGACGTGGCCGAGTACTATCGCAAGCGCGCGGAAGGCGGTGTGGGATTAATCGTCACCGAAGGAACGCTAATCAATCACCCAGGCGCGGGCGATAACGCCAACTACCCACTGTTCTACGGCGAGGAAGCGTTGGCTGGCTGGAAAAAAGTCGTCGATACCGTGCATGCTGCGGGCGGTAAAATTGCCCCACAAATTTGGCACGTGGGCGCTACCCGTCGCGCAGGTACGGGATTGTTCCCCGATGCTACCTCGGCATCGCCTTCGGGCTTGGTAGCCAAGGATAAAAAAGTATTCGAACCACTCACCACTGCAGAAATCGATCAACTCATCCAGGCTTACGCGCAAGCCGCCTTCGACGCCAAGCAATTGGGCTTTGATGCGGTGGAGTTGCACGGTGCGCACGGTTATCTCATCGATCAGTTCTTCTGGGGTGACACCAATGTGCGCGACGACAAATACGGCGGCGATTTTGTCGCGCGCACGCGCTTTGCTGTGGAAATTATCGAAGCGGTGCGCGAGCGCTGCGGCTCGGACTTCCCGTTGATTTTGCGCTGGTCGCAGTGGAAGCAACAGGACTACACCGCCAAATTAACCACCACACCAGAAGACCTTGCCAAATTTTTAGGGCCGCTATCGAACGCTGGCGTAGACATTTTCCACTGCAGCCAACGCCGTTTTTGGGAGCCAGAATTTGACCACTCGCCCATGAACTTAGCCGGTTGGACCAAGGAAATTACCGGCAAGCCAACCATCAGTGTGGGCAGCGTGGGCTTGGATCAGGAATTTATTTCTTCCTTTATGGGTGAAGGTGCCGGTGTGGCCAATATCGATCAGCTGTTGGAAAAAATGAGCAGCCACGAGTTTGATTTAATCGCCATTGGTCGCGCCTTGTTATCCAACCCAGATTGGGTGAATAAGGTCAAAAACGGACAATTTGATCAATTAAAGCCATTTACGCAAGAAGACAGATCGAAATTGGTATAAGTCGCGTAAGGGACGCAGTAGTCGGTAACTGTGGCCACAAAAAAGGTTGCAGTTGCGACGACGTTTATTGACCAACAAAAGGAACAGACTGTGATAACACTTCACCATTTAAGAATCGGCCGATCCCTCTACACGATTTGGTTGCTGGAAGAGCTGGGCTGTGAATACCAACTCAAAACCTATCACCGCGATCAAAACATGCGCGCTCCGGCGGAATTAAAAAACGTTCACCCTCTGGGTAAATCTCCGGTGATCGAGCACGACGGATTGGTGTTGTCGGAATCCGGTGCGATTACCAGCTATTTACTGGCGCTCTACGACCAAGACCACGCACTATCGCCTTCGAGCACGGATTTAAAAGCCTGGGCCAACTACAATCAGTGGTTACACTACCCAGAAGCCTCGGTGTTTATGCCGGTATTTATGCAGGTGTTGTTACTGCGCGAAGCCAACAAGAGCGAAATTATTGCCGGTTTTTGCCAGGCCGAAGCAAAATTGCATTTGGACAATATTGCCCAGCAACTGGGCGATAATTCGTACATTCTCGGCGAATCTTTGAGCGGTGCCGATTTTGGTTTGGCGTTTGTTATCAACCTCGCCAATCAGCTTAACTTATTGCAAAACTACCCCAATTTAAGCGCTTATTTAGAGCGTATAAAATCACGCCCTGCATTTAAAGCCGCCGTAGAAAAAGGCGTTGAATAATTTTTACAACACGAGTGCGCCGGCAAATTTTGCCGGTGTTTTTCATTTGGTTTAGTAATTGGTTTTCTCACTGTTTTTAATAGTACGATTCGAATCCATTAAAAATTCGCGTATCAGATCATTCCCTTCCAGAGAATTTTTCCATGTCAGATAATTTAACTCAAACTGCGCCGACCTATTCATTAATCGATCAAGTAGCGTTGGTAACCGGTGGTGGCAACGGCATCGGCAAAGCTGCGGCATTAGCCTACGCCGCAGCCGGCGCAAAAGTGGCGGTGGCAGACATTAACGCAGAAGCCGCTGCAGCTGTGCGAGATTTAGTAAAAGAGCAAGGCGGGCAAGCCATTAGTCTGACAGCGGATTTAACCCAACCTGAGCAGGTTGCCAAAATGGTTGAAGCGGTGGTGAGTGAATTTGGCCAGCTAGACATTGCGTTTAACAATGCCGGTATCGATTTAGAGGCTGCGCCACTGGCCAGAATCACAGAAGACACCTTTGATCAGTTGGTGGATGTCAATGTGAAAGGCGTTTGGTTGTGCATGAAAGCCGAAATCGAGCAAATGTTAAAACAAGGTAAGGGCAGTATCGTGAATACCGCCTCAGTAGGCGGTTTAGTGGGCGCGCCGGGGCAGCCGATTTACGGTACAACCAAACACGCCGTGGTGGGCATGACTAAATCCGCTGCTTGCGAATACGCCTACAAAGGCATCCGCATTAATGCGGTTTGCCCCGGCGTTATCGAAACCGCAATGACCGAACGAGCTGTGGCCCGCAACCCTAAACGCCAGGATCATATTGTAGGTTTTCACCCCATTGGCCGATTGGGTACAGCAGAAGAAGTGGCCAATGCCGTGGTATTTTTAAGCTCGCCGCAAGCGTCGTTTATTGTTGGTGTTGCTCTGCCGGTGGATGGCGGGTTTACCGCGCGTTAATATCACGCGTATTAAATATTAAACTCGCGATAGAAAAACAAACCTATTAGCGCTATGACACCTGAGCTTTTTATTGCAGAAACAGAAGATCAAATCGCCGGCTGTTTTAAAGCCTTTAAAGCGCTTCGCCCCCATCTGGAGCAGCCGGCATTTATCGAGCAAGTGCTTCGGCAAAAACAGCAGGCCTATCAAATCGTTGCGCTTAGGGTGAATGATTGCATACCCAGTGCGGCCGGTTTTCGATTGGCCGAGTTTTTGGCCTGGGGCAAAATTCTTTATGTCGATGATTTAATTACTTTGCCCGAGTATCGTGGCCGTGGTTACGCAGCCAAGCTAATGGATTGGTTGCTGCAACACGCCGAGGCTAACGGCTGCGACGGCTTGCATTTGGATACTGGGCACCAGCGGCACTCGGCGCACAAGCTTTATTTAGGCAAGGGCTTAAAAATTAGCTCGCATCACTTATCTATCGAATTTAAATAAAAGCGTTAGCTACACGCTAAAACCGGTAGGAAAGACTCAGCGAGATTGCCAAAAAATCCAAGAAAATATCCGGTCGGTTGTCGTCTTCGGGTGCGGGAGGATCGTCGGGTAATAATCGATCCCGAGCGAGGCCCGAGCCCGCGCGAGCTTCTAAAACAATATCCATTCCTTGCTGCACTACATTGGTGGCGCTAACGCTGGTACCAAAATAAAAACCGTTTTGCGATGCGCCGGTATCCAAGCTTGCGGCACCAAAGAAAAATCCACTGCGCCATTGCTCGTTCCACACGTATTGATAATCCAGCGCGTGCAAACCAATTAAGGTATCGCCGAGAATTTCATCCACATCAACACCAAAACCAAAACGGTGTTGTTGGTTTTTACCCAAGTGTCTGCGGGCAGCGATGCCAAAATGGTAACCGGTATCGCTGGGTTGCTCGTTATCAATAGTGGGATCGGTGGTGTCGAAGCGCACTTCGTGAGTTTGTATGCCGGCGGTTAATTGAATTTCCGCCTGCGCGAACAAAGGCAATAGAAAAAAACATCCCAGTAATAATTGTTTTACCATCTGATAAATCCTGAAATTTGTGTAAAGTTTTCGTCCCACGCATCCGAACCGGTACGCAGGGTAATGCCGCCAATGCGTCGACCAATCGCGCGGGAATATTGCACTTCAAAATATTCGGCGTTGGCGAAATCGGTGTTAGCGTTGTTGTCG
>CAYFFE010000154.1:0-6104 GCA_964342265.1 uncultured Cellvibrionaceae bacterium
TGGCCCGGCGCGAGAAAAACGGGCGGAGGATAGGCAGCAAGTGAGTAAAAAACGGTGGGAAATACGAATTACGCGCGGTGGGTGAGCCAGAGAAATAAAAAGCCCGGCCAAACGAGCATTGCACGCAGCAATAAATTTGGCCGGGCGAGTCGAGCGATACCGTGCCGGGTTACGGCATAGTGATTGCGCTCTCTTGCGACCACAACTCGCTTAAGCGGGTTTGATCTTTAAGCGTTAAATGACCAATGCGATAAGGCGCTTGAATACCGGCTTCTAACAATTGATTGGCCGGTACTTCTAGCATGATCTCGCCATTGCCATCCAACCATTTGGCGGTCATAACTTGTACGCCGGGAACCTCTTCGCCGGCAGCGTTGTGGCCAAATACCACAGCTTGCAGCTCGTAACGACCGGCAACAGCCACGTCTACCGGAAAGCTCAGCGCCAATGCTTGGCCCGCGCTCGCATCCGAAATCATCTCGGCCGAACCCGCCATGCTGGCGGTTGCCGGAGCGACTGCGAAGGCGATTTTGGCGTCGCGAATAATGGCGTTTTCACCACGGCCGTGGCGAGTTTGTAGCGAAAGCTCCCAAAGGCCTGGCTCGCTAGCCACCATGTTGCTGGTATCCATATCGAAGGTTACGCGGCCGTTTTGCAGTTGGGCGTTCACGGCTTGTTGAGTGGTTGCACCCGGTGCTGTAACAAACGCAGTAACGTTGGAGATCGCCATGGCGTTATTGGCATCCAACAAGGTTGCGTTGGCGCTAATGGCTTGCCCTTGTACTACGCGATTGCGCTCCATACGCAATTGCAACGCAACGCTGGAGTTTGGCTCTAGCACCATCACTTTGTAGCGGCTGTCTTTGTTAAAACGCGCTCTGGCTCGCATGGTAAATCCACGGCGGGGGTCGGCTTTCATGCGCATGGCAAAGCTGTTGGGAGCCGAGCGCATACCGGCGGCGGTCAGTTCTGCATCGCTTACCACACTCTGGAAGGCGTCATCGGCTTTCATCCAGCGGCCACCAGCGCGAACGCGCAAATCGTCGAGATCCAATTTGTCGGCGCCGTGCATAGGAATTACGCGAATTACAGGCGCAGAGGATTGGGTGGGAATAAACATACCGCGACGCAATTCTCGGCCAGTCATTTCCATGCTAAAAAAGCGGCTGATTTTTTCGGCAGAAGTTGTAACGGCAAGCGGCTGTGGGTTATCCAACACGTGTGAAAAACGCACTTCTTCGCGATTGGCCGTGGCGCTTGGCAGTGCTTGGCTTTGCAAATTTAAATTGGCGTTCGCGGTTAAATCGCCGGGTGCCGCTGGATTTAATGGCGCGCTCTGGGCGATGGCCAACGAGGCCACAGCGGTAAGAGAAGCCGACGCAATAGCAATCAATAATTTATTCATGTTCAGGCTCCTTAAATATCGTTACGCAAAATAACATCCAAACCAAAACACTGACGACGGCTCTGGTTGTGATTGAGCGGCTCGCCACCGGCAGTAGCTTGAACATCTCTAAACCAAGTGCGGCCCGCAGCTTCTTGGCTGGAACATTCTAAAAAGCCATCGGAACAGTTATTTAGGAATTCTTGAGTCACCTCAAGCGCTACGCTGTTTTGGTAACCACCACAGTAGCTGTCGCCATCAAACGGAGAGGACTCCACATCGCTGCCTACCACATTCCAAAAGGGGCGCGGAGTAGCAGGGCGACCCGCCGTACCCAACAACCAAGTGTTGTTGTAGTAATCCATCCAAGAAGGCTGTTGCATACGCACGGCATCGCTGGCAAAGCCAAGCAACCAACCCAGCGCCTGCTCAAACGAGTTGCCAGCAATAACCTGCTCGGCCAACGGCGTACCGCCGCTAGAAGGTGCCAACGCATTTACCCAACGAGTATTGTTGATGATGGTTGGGTAGCGAGAATCCCAAGTGGGGTTAGACAAAATCCAACGCATAACATTGCCGCCATTGGAATGAGTAATCACCACCAAATCGGTAATATTGCGGGCATTAATAAAATTGAACAAAGTGCCGGCCAAACAACCGGCAGCGTCGTCGTGCCACATATACTGTTCGAAATCGCAGTTTACGACCACGAAGTTGCTCTGATTAGGAAGACCAAGACGTACCGAGTTAACAAACTCACTGCGCCAGTAATCGTTTAGGGCGTCGGTTTGACTGCCAGTGCCGTGAACAAAAGCCACACCCGTATTGGCGTGGGCCAGAATTGTGGCAAAAGACAAGACAAAGCCAAGAAGAAACTTTCTCATAGCTCACCTTTTTAATTGTAGTGGAATTTGGATAAGGGAAAGGGCGCGCACGGGCGCGCGACGGAATAGTAGGACCAAAAATGACCTAATTACAGTTGCAAAACAAAACAGTACTTATTTTTATGAGCCAGCCAGCAGATTCACATTTTTTGATAATTTCTTAATTATATTGCAATTAAGATTTGTTTAACCCTGAGCAAGGTGTTCGTATAAAATCGCTTACAGTCGGCAAAATAACGCCAGTGGCGAAAAAACAGTTAAAAAGTAATAGCCAATAGTGAGTAATAAAAATGGAAATTATGCAAGTAAACCTAATAGCCGTAGCCGCAGCCACTTTAGTGGGCATGGTGTTGGGCGCACTGTGGTATTCGCCCATCGCCTTCGGCCCAGCCTGGATGCGCGCCATCAACAAAACCCCCGAACAACTGGGCAAAGCCACCGGGCCAATGATCGGCAGCATGGTGGCGAGCTTGTTAACGGCAATTGGCGTGGCAATCGTGTTTGAATTAATCGGCGTGGCCAGTATTGGGGTTGCCGTACAAATTGGGCTGGTGCTTGGTTTGTTAATAATTTTTCCGGCGCTTTTATCGGACAATTTATTTTGTGGCTGGGGGTTAAGGCTTTTGGCGATTCAGGCGGGGTACCGGGTGTTGAGTGTGTTGTTTATGACGGTTGTTGTGTTTTTGGTTGGGTGAGTGATTGAAATGTGGCAACAATTATCCTGTACCTCAAGGGTATCCTTGGTGGAAAGCTCCTAAAGCCAAATGATGTTTTACGGTACGCTCGGGAGCTGGCATCTAACAATAGTTCGGCAGCATGAATATTATTTATAGCAACCACTACAATATTGATCTTGGAATACTTAACTATTTACATCCATTCGATGGTACAAAGTTTAAAAAAATTTATAACGATTTAAGGTCGAATAATAAAGTTAAGTTTATTGAGCCTAAGGCATCCACGGATATGGAAGTGATTGATAGCTTTTTATCTAGCATGATGCGCAAGAAGATTAGAGACTCGGTTTTTATTTTAAGAGCTTTAGAAGTTCCGAGAATTCCCTTTGTGCCATTTTCCTATTTGGATAAGAAAGTGCTATTGCCCATGCGTTGGGGTGTGGCAGGAACAATACTTGGAGCAGAAAGCGCTTTAAAAGATCAGAGTGTTTACTGGAATTTATCCGGTGGCTATCACCACGCCATGCAACAGAATATGGAAGGTTTTTGCATTTATAATGATGTGGCAATTTGTTACCAAAAATTGATTGAAAAGGGTTTGCTGGCAAAGTCGGACAAAATATTAATTGTCGATACCGACGCCCATCATGGTAACGGCAATGCCTATGCCTTTATGGAAAACAACCAAGTCGAGATTCTCGATATCTACAACGCCGGTATTTACCCCACCTCTAGCTATACACGTGATCGAGTTAACTTCCCTGTTCCACTCCAACCCGGAACAGAAGGCCCGCAGTATTTGGAGCAATATAGTAAGGCTCTGGATTTTATTGGAAATGACTACCGATTAGCGTTTGTTGTTGCCGGTACCGATACATTAGGGGGGGATAAGCTGGGTGGATTGTGTTTGAGTATTGATGATGTGGCGGAGCGGGAAAAGCTTACGTTGCAGACTTTAAAACAACACAATATTCCTACTGTTGTTCTTGGTGGTGGTGGTTATTCTAGGAATAGTTATAAGAGTGTGGTTGGGGCTGTATCGGTTTGTGTTGAGTTGGACAGTTGACGGTTGAGGTAATTGGCTTGTGTGGCGAGGGCTCTTCTTTTGATTTTTAGGTGTGATAGATACAATTAGGTATTAACTCCAGAAGGTTTACACATTTAGCCAAACTTGGGTACTTTTTATAATAGTCTGGCTTTAAAAATACTATCTGTACTCCTTTCTTCTTGAAAAGAAATGTTTGGGCGGTTTTATTTGTCTCATTCTATCTTGTAGCTTTGAACCCTCACTCAGATGGAAAGATTTTATCCTATTCACTTTCCCGTAAACACTGAGCCATTGCTTATAAAATTGAAATGATTTACCCCGATTGGAATATTCGGACTCAAGCTGATAAACCATTGTTCGAACATTTCGCCTTAACCTGCTTGGAACAGTCGGTTTTCTGGTGTTCACGTTAAGGGAAGTAACTGCCATTGGAGCTTCTCTACTGACTATTTCATGCTTGGTTCTCTTTGGCTTATATCCACACGAGAAGAGCATTTTGTAGATGTTGGACACAATGAATTTTTTATCTACCGAATTCAGGAAGAAAGGGCTGCTTACTGTAATATCATCGATAAAGCGACTGTATGACAGCCCTCGATCTTCAAGAGTTCTGACCAATTCTGGCTCTTCCCCCAACATCGCCAAGTTTGCAATATAACCGCTTGTCTTCCATCCTTGTGGCAACTCGCCGTTGAGTGTAGTCAACTTTGTAAGTAACTCTGATACCTCTTCACCGAATTTGAAGTAGTATTTCCAAACTCTCTTCACTAATTCATATGAAGTGTTTGGGTAAAAATTCGCAATATCTTCAGAGATTATAATTTTCTTACCTGAGTGGATTTTTGCATGAGCTTTACAACTTCGTGGGTTCTCAGGGTCAGAAATGCCACCCAACATGTAGTAAGGGTAAATAGCTTGTTTAAGAATTCGGTTTTTGATTCGAGCGTGAATTTGTTTTAAGTCCGGTTGCGCATCGTGTGTAGGCCGAGGCTCACCGTTCTTTTTCTTCATAATCTTGCCGGGTTTGTAGAATTCAGTCACATTGTCGGCAATATAAAACATTTGCTGTTCGGAAATTTCAAGCAGCGAAGCAAGTGATGCAGTATTTGCTATTGAAGGTATTTTGGTTTGAAGGTGTCTATCCCTTAACATTCGCCATCAATTCCATGATGTTATTTGATAGGGCTTCTATATGGGACGCACTTAACTCGGTAACTTCATCCTTCTGCGCAGCTAAGAAAACTAATACGCTAAGAGGTAATCCCAAAGCTTTAGCAATAGTCTCTACAGCACTAAAACTTGGTTCACGGTTGTTGTTTTCCAACAAGCTAAGATGTGAAACTGAAATCCCACAATCTTCAGAAAGTTGTGCCAAAGTCATTTTTTTAGCTTTGCGGCACTGTTTGATTGTTCCGCCTAGATCCATGATACACCTGTAAAAATTAAGGGCTCGTTGTATTAGTCATAAAACAACTCAATCAGCTTGGCAATGCTCGGTAAACAGCTGAAAAATTTACCAAGTACATCCAGTGCTTTCACACGGGATAGCTCACTGTCTTCATCATTTTCCAAAATGCCTTGGATTTCGGCTATCGCCTCATCCAATTGGTGGCTAATACTGGGTTCCGCTGTATCACGTAGTGTCACTTTCAGCGCCAGAAGCGTTTCCAGTAACCTCTCAATAGACTCAACATTCTTCATGTCAAAAATCCTCTAGGTGGATGGGTTTCAGTCGACGCAATCGCGCCCGTTGCCAACACAATTGATGACCGAATGAAACACAGCGGAACCCACGAACCCTTACGTTATAAACCGAATTAAACCCGTTGCTTTTCCCGTTGCTTAGTTGATTGCTGGTAACTTGTAGTACTGTGCTAATAGCTCAGTGTTAACAGTTAACGGCTACCGTTTAGCAGTTGGGCGCTGCGGCATTTGTGCATCCGGTGAGATGCGTTTTAAACAACAAAATGCATCGACCAAACCGGTAAGGATGAGGTCTGTGTCTGGTACACCAAATTCTATGAGGATGAGCCTGTTAAAGAACGTCTGGACGGTAAGGGGTCCTGTGGAAGAACCGACAAATTTGACAAGTTTGATGGGTCAGCAACGAT
>CAYFFE010000155.1:0-6069 GCA_964342265.1 uncultured Cellvibrionaceae bacterium
AAGCCACGGAAAATTGGAGGAAAGACAACATCATCTTTGTAAGGGCCTGTTAACACTCATTAGCGCTGCAGATTTTCTACAAAATCCAACAATAGAATCGAGTAATTAGAAGGAGTTAATCAAGCTGGGCAATGTACATCGGTTTAAGAACAACAATCTTAGAACATACAATTTTTAAAATAGCATTCGCTACAGATTAGGCTTCAGGTAACAAAAATGGGCTTCCAAGCAATAAGCAATAAAAAATAAGCAAAACGCACTGGACAAAAAAAGCCCCAATAAAGGGGCTGTAAAGAAAACTGCGTTAACAAAGTTGAGCAGTTAACAAGGAGATTAAATCATTTACAACAAAAAAACTTACGCGTAAACCGGCGCAAAGCTCTCTTGCGGGTTCTCAACAGGACCGTCTTCTCCCCAATACGGGGAAAGTTTTCGCAACTTGGCCACAATGGGCGGAACTTCGGCAATAACACGCTCTACATCTTCCATCGTGTTGTAGCGCGAAAGAGAAAAGCGCACTGTACCGTGTGCGGCTGTGTAGGGTATACCCATGGCCATCATCACGTGTGAAGGTTCTAAAGAACCGGAGGTACACGCAGAACCGGAAGACGCGGCAATACCCACTTTATTCAGCAATAATAAAATGGCTTCGCCCTCAATGTATTCAAAAGAAATACTGGCGGTATTGGGCAGTCGATGTTCTTTATCACCGTTAACAAAACAATGCGGAACTGCCGCCAAAATACCTTCCTCTAGCCGGTCGCGCATGGCTTTAACTTCGGTATTTTCGAACTCCATGTGTTCGGCGGCCAGTTCACAGGCTTTTCCTAAACCAATAATACTGGTTACGTTCTCGGTACCCGCCCGACGACCGCGCTCTTGATGACCACCGCGCAGTAAAGGACGAAAACGTGTGCCGCGCTTGAGATAAAAAACACCCACTCCTTTGGGTGCATGTAACTTATGCCCAGAAAGCGACAACATATGGATATTGCTGTTGGCCAAATCGATGGGTATTTTACCGACCGCTTGCACCGCGTCGGTATGAAACATGACACCAGCCTCGTTGGCTAATGTGGCCATTTCTTCCACAGGAAAAATAGTGCCTGTTTCGTTGTTGGCCCACATCACACTCACCACCGCCACTTTATTCGACAATACCGATTTGTACTCGTCCATATCCAAGCGACCATCGGCATCTACTTTGAGGTTATGCACGGTGTAGCCCTCGGTTTCTAAATGCTCACAAAGATTTAGCACAGCGGGATGCTCAACAACTGTGGTAATAATTTCTTTACGATCCGGCTGCGCTCTTAGTGCCGACATTATCGCCGTAGAATCGGATTCGGAACCGCATGAGGTGAAGATAATTTCCGAATCAAACTCAGCGCCCAAAATACGCTGCACTTGCTTGCGAGCTGTTTTTAAGGCCATTCCTACTTTATTGCCAAATTTATGCAAAGAAGAAGGATTACCAAATTGCTCAGAGAAAAAAGGCAGCATTTCTTCTACCACAACAGGGTCAACCATGGTCGTGGCGTTGTTATCCATGTAAATATCCGACATGATTACGCACCCTCCATCGCCACGGGCATTTCGGTATCAGGCAAGACCTTAACGAATTCACCCAGCTCTTCAATTAGGCGCTGTTGAATTCCACCCAAGGTCATAGCAGCCATCTGACAGCCACTGCAAGCTCCGGTTAAATGTACGTAGATATTTTTTCCGTCCACATCCACCAGTTCCACGTCGCCGTTGTCGGCTTGTAAATTGGGGCGAATTGCATCTAAAACCATTTCGATGGTACGAATTCGTTTGAGCATACCACTCGCTTTTGTTGAAGCGCCAGGAGCTTTTGCGGCGGGCGCTGGAGCGGCATTTGCCGCAGCACCAATTCCGGCTGCAACAAACGATTCACCATTTTCTGCCAGCACACGTGTTAACACGCCTTCGATGGCTTCGTGACAAGAAGAACAACCGCCACCGGCTTTGGTGTAGTTGGTCACCTCTTCAACGGTGTGTAAATTATTAGCGCGAATGGTTTCTTCCACCATAACCTCGTCGATGGCGAAGCACTTACAAATTAATGCACCTTCTTCGTGGTCATCCTTCCACTCTTCTCCGCGATAATCAGCCACCGCTGCTTGCAGGGCTTCTCGCCCCATAACGGAACAGTGCATTTTTTCTGGAGGCAAGCCGTCTAAATAATCGGCAATATCCTGATTGGATACCTCAAGCGCCTGATCGAGAGTTTTACCTTTAATCATTTCTGTTAATGCCGATGACGACGCAATGGCGGAACCACAACCAAAGGTTTGAAAACCGGCGTCTTGAATAATTTCGGTTTCTGGATCGACTTTTAGGGTTAACCGCAGCGCGTCACCACAACTGATCGAACCCACGTCGCCTACCGCGTTTGCATCTTCCACAGCACCAGCATTTCTTGGATCAAAAAAATGCTCTTGTACCTTTTCAGAATAATCCCACATGGCTAATCCTCCAAAATCAGTTTGTGGAAACCCGTTTTTAGCCAAAAACCGATTTCTCTGTGTCGATTTAAATAGTGTTTCTCTCAATGAGGCGTGTCTCTAGCTTTTAATCACGATTCTGCACGCTCAGGTGATGGGTTTACCCACCGTACTTTTCTTACAGCGTTAAGCTGAAAAAGATTTTCCACAACCACAACTGGCTGTTGCGTTTGGGTTTTCGAATTTAAATCCACTGCCTTCCATGCTATCAACGAAATCTACAGTTACCCCGTCTAACAAAGGTTCGCTGGTTTTGTCGATTAGCAAATTAATGCCGTTTATTTCGTGTACGATATCGTCATCGGAAACATTATCCTCCAAACGTAATCCGTACTGAAAACCGGAACAACCGCCACCATCCACTTTTATCCTCAACCCGGCGATATGTTTGTCGCTGTTTTGGATAAAACGATTTACGGCTTGAACAGCGCTATCGGTTAAAACCACCATTTTCATATCTCCTTTTATGGCAAAGGGTTTGCATTAATTAGAAGTGAAACAAGGCACAGTAAAACAAACTCAAGCAGTTTCATGTTGATACCCAAAGAGCCGTAGAGACAGGAAAATGAGTGATTTTCGAGACTCTAACTTCTTACTAAGGTCATATTGTACAAGCGCTTGAGTTAAGCCTATTTTCATTCAAACCCAAGCCAATGACTTAAAAGTGCTCTTTATTACAAAGATTAAACTGCAACCCCTATACCACAGCTTGTGTTGGCTATTTTTTTAATATAAATCAAGTAATTAAGTAACCGGCCCTGACAGCCCGGGTGTTTTAAAAAGAACCACACACACCTGTTTGTATGTTTTACGACAATTGCGAGGAACCACAAAATGCCCAACTATCAGCTACAACCCGGCGATACCATTTTAGCCACACACGATCTGCTTAATGATGGCAGTTTCCCAGACTTTGCCGAGAATGAACTTATGGTTAAAGCCGGTACACGCGGTGTGGTAATTAATTTTGGCCATTTAGAAGAAAATGAGAATCAGGAAGTTTTTCTGGTTAAATTTGAAACCGAAGGTCAGGGCGGTGAACTGGGACCGCCCATTGGCTGTTGGCCGGAAGATATTGAATTAATTACCGACGAGGCCGATCAACACTAATCGAATGGCTATTAATTAAAAAGTTTTAAATGAAAAGGGATTTATTCAAGAACCTCTGATTCACCCAGAGGTTTATTCGGCACAGGGATGTGCAGGTACAATTAATATGCTTACAATATGCATAAGCTATTGATTTTGGCGGGTATTTGGAAATGACATTTACAATTACCACAGGGCAATTAGCTCAGGGATGAGTTAGTCGAAACCTCCTCAAGTAAAAAAAATTTCAAAAGTAAAACTGCCCCAGTCAACCGTTTAATCGCATACAGTGAGTGGGAATTTCAGTCATGCCCTAAATGAAACTCATACACGCGCTGTAGCATCAATCGCTCGATGGCAATCAGTGAGAAGCTATCGGGTAGCTCAATCCATTGATAGCCCGGCTGTGGAGTAAAGGGCTGCTCGATAACGACTCGAACAAGGTATACCACCAGCGTTTGCTTGGGTGTATCGACCCAACAGCGAAAATCCTTTACAAACTGCAGCGTGGATGGGTTAATTTGTAAGGTTTCGCTCAATTGTTTTAAATAAGTTGAAGGATGCTGAAGTAGAGAAGACGACTCGGTACACGCATCGAGCAGGTCGGACAATCGCGGTAGTGGTGTAGGAAATACGACAAATCCGCCTGGAGATTTTAGAAAACGCAAACGCGCGCTGGTTGGATGAAGATGGTGAACGATAAAACGTAGCGACACAAGTAGGCACTCCCACGCATTGTGCTCATTGACTATTGGGCTAGATCCACTAAAAAATAATCACAAGGCCCATTAAACAATTGAGTACCTCCTGCTTGGCAGGCTACATTTTTCAGCGCGAACCAATCGTTCACTGCCACACCCGCCAAATAATTTACCCCAAAGTCGGCCCAGAGCGGTGTCCAGGGAATACTGGGCCCCATTAAAACCAGTTGAGCCTCGCCACAGGCATTGAGAATGGCAGGCAGGGATTTATTAGCAATGGTTGCCCCGGTAATAAAAACCCAGTCGTAATCCGGCAAAATATAGGGTGCGGCCAAACTGGGCAAATCGCCCGCTTGAGGGTTAATTTCAAAACACGTCCAACGTTCAAACCCCGGTCTTGTCGTGAGTCCCGGATACCGACCGATTACCGCAACTTTTTTTCCCTCGGTTGCGTGGCGAAAATAGTCGAAGACCAACAAATTGTTGGGTACATTTTTTGTGCTTGGTAGTATTTTTTGCGCATTCACCAGCGCGCCGTCGCCGGAGTTAATACACGCATTAATGGCCATCACACCAACGCTGGCGGCGGCCGGCTCCCAATCTTTTACCCAATGTTTTAATTCGTTAATTGATCGCCCAATTAAACTGCCCGACCAGGGTAAGGTCCGCGCGACGTGACTCGCACTAAAACAAATACCCGGTACGTTTAAGTCGCTAAACTTGCACACGCTCCAATTAATACCCAGCACCACATCTTCCACCACGGCACCACTCTGGGCGCGATCGATTAATGCGTCGTATATTGTCCAGGCGGTCATTGACTAAACAGCGGGTAAAAGGCGCAGTTCAGTTTTAATGTGGTCGCGGTTGCCCCAAGCCGTTACCGATTCGACAAACCAACGTACATCCTTGGGATGATTGCGAACCACATCCACTTCGGCGTAAATACTGCCGTTGCCCCTGACTTGAATTTCCCCGGTTTGACTGCCGTGAGTATCCATCCAGGAGCCAATTAGTGTTTCACTTCCGTCGAAAGGATCCACTTTAACTTGGTATTGGGCCAATTCCGGACGAGGAATTACGTTAAGTGCATCTTCTAAACCGGAATCCACCAAACGCAACCGCAACGCTTGCCAAATAGCGATGAGCACTTGTTTTTCTTTAATAAACAACTCGTCCAGTTTTTGACTGACAGATGTCAAATGCGAATCAGAGGTAGATGCCGACATGAATAAATACTCGGTATTTAAAAAGATTCAACAATGTACAAATAACTTGCACCGCCAATTTCATCGTGCGGGTCCAACTCGGCTAATTTAGACAACACCGTCTTCGCCAGCAATATTTTGCCACGCCTAAGCCGTATTACACCCAGAGCTTTCATGCAAAACAAAAAATGACGTTGATCGCTTTCGTGTACTAGCCAATCGATGGTGCTAGCATTTAACAAACGGTAGTTTTTAGCAAAACCAGTTCGCTCGGCAATCATTGCCATGGCCACCCAAACAATGCGCTCCGCCTCCACGTAACGCGCCACACGAAAATAGAATTTAAAAAGTGCGATGTAGCTATCAACACAAAGGGGCCACTGATCTCGAATTGATAAGAGCCGATTTTCTAAATAGCCATTACCGCGTTTTTTATCGTCGCCCGAAGTTTTGGA
The DNA here is from genome assembly GCA_964342265.1 of uncultured Cellvibrionaceae bacterium. Taxonomy (GTDB): domain Bacteria; phylum Pseudomonadota; class Gammaproteobacteria; order Pseudomonadales; family Cellvibrionaceae; genus Halioxenophilus. Next base: position 5,982 of record CAYFFE010000155.1, read on the forward strand.
GAAATCCAAATTGAGTAATCGATGCAGCTCTAACGCCATTTCGTCTGGAATAGTGCGCGAGAAATATTGGCGATCGCCGTCGATAAAC
>CAYFFE010000156.1:0-2033 GCA_964342265.1 uncultured Cellvibrionaceae bacterium
ACATTTTCAATTACCGCACGGCGATTAACTCAGGGATGAGTTAATCAGAGTTTCCCATATTGTAAGTACTCGATCGGATACTTTTGCCCAGCAGTTATACAAATCAGCACTTTGGGCTTAAGTAGAGGCAACCATATGTAATCTTTACGCTTTAGATTACGTATTTATGGTGGCGAGAAATGCATAAACATAACGGCGCGCCGCTTGCAAATCAATTTTGCGCCGCGCTGCAAGTTTGACGCAGAACGCAAGCCGGCTTTACTTTGCTGACAATACAATCAGTCTCATTTACATTCTGTTATTTCACAATCTGTGTCATTCATAATCTGTGTCATTCATAATCGGTGTTTTTTGCAAATAGTATACACCCCGTATAGTTATTTAGCCTTCCCGCTTTAACGGGTACTACCTTATCAACAAGGGGCACGTCAATACCAAACAGTACAAAATTAAAAAAATTGACGCGACTTAAATAATCTTGAGAACGCTATAAATATTTTAACGACCATACAGAGCATATTGGTCCTGTCAAACACTGCATTGCGCTGATTATCATTGCAGCCAAGGGTTCTAGTTCACATATTTGAAATGCTAAGATTGTTAACATCGTTGCTAATGAGTCCGTGGCTGAACGTCACTGAATGCTGGCGTTTTTTTATGCAGTAAAGCCAAAACTTCTTCCCCAGAGGTTAGGAACTCATCAAACGTAAATCCATATTAATAATATCCAAGTTAATAATAAAAGATGGCTCAAACCATGGACGACAAGATACACTCCGTCGATTGCAGGTGGCTGCTTGCCCTATACGCAATTATTCCGATCTCTGTTCTCACAGTAATGGTCGATATGATCTGGTTAGACAGCAAATTACTGGATCAATACTTACCGTCAAACCCCAATCGGTGGGCGTTTTGGACGGTTATTTTCGGGCTACCGCACATCATCGCCAGCACTCTAACCATGGCTGATCGTGAATATCTGGGTCATTACCGCCGCCGATTAACAATTCCTTTGCTTATTTTTGCCGCTATTACCGCCGCAGGCGTGCTGGGCCCTCGGCCCGATAGCTATAATATGTTGTTTATTTTTGTGGCATTTTACACCATCTACCATGTGCTGGCTCAGCAACTAGGCTTAACGTTAATGATGATGGGCGTCGCACCAACGAGGGACTTTCAGGTCTGGAAATGGTCGGCTATTTTTGCCGGTTTCGCCGTGTATGTTAGCGTTTATGGGCGACAGTTCAGCTACATTAATATCGGATCTCTGCCGTTGTTCGATATTATTACTTATGTGGCAGGGGGGCTGATTGCCCTCATGGTGGTATTAGCCATTAGGATGACACCTCGTGCTCGCTTTAGCATTGGTAAATGGTACTTGTGGGGCAATGTGCTTATGTTGGTATCCGTGTTTCTAACTAAAGAGGCCGGCTACACCGTGTTTGTAGTAATGATACCGCGCATTATCCACGATCTAACGGCCTTTAGCGTTTACATCACTCACGATCGCAACCGAAACAAAGAAGCCCCCAAAAACCTGATTTACAAGCTCACCCATTTGGTGCCGCTTCCAGCATACATACTGCTGCCTTTGGTTTCCGTTGCCATTGCTTATCCGCTAACTTCCAATAGTAGCCACGAAATTATTTTAATCGCTGTGCTCACCGTTACTTTGCTGCATTATTATTTTGAAGGGTTTATTTGGCGAGGCACCACACCTCACAAAAAACACGTTGCCTTTCGTCGGTAGTTTTAAAAGGGGCAACAGTCGTTGCCCCGAATACCGCTGTACGCTTTCCTTATACCCTCTACACTAAATTGTTTTTAACAAGCTCCTTGCGCGTCCATCTAAAAACTAAAAAGCTACAATTGTAAAAGCAACAATTATAAAAGCCACAGTTGGAAAACTCCGCCTAGCTGCGGGCTCTGCGCCTGTGTATTTGTTGTCGCGCGATAATAAAGACGAGCAAGTCATTACTTGCGGGTACCGGCTAGGAGCGAAAACCAAAAAATAATATACAGTGTTTACTAAA
>CAYFFE010000156.1:2133-3747 GCA_964342265.1 uncultured Cellvibrionaceae bacterium
TTTCCGCATCCTTGCGATTACTTTTTCCTTTAAAACACCGACTATCCGCAATTATTGAAAGCGAGGCGCATCCACCGGTACAACTTCAACTTCGATAGAGTCCACCGTGTTACCGGTCGTGAACGCTTGAGGATCAAAACTGTTGCCCGAGAAGAAATGATTGCACACTTCAATTTGCCTCGTTGCGTTACTCATTACATTAAACCGACGACCAACATTAAACGTGCCGCCGCCTGGGAAAGCAAAGAATAAGTATTCATCGGAGGGGTTTAGGCGCACCGCACGCAAGCTTTTGTTGTAGATGTTTTGCTGGCCTTTTACTCGGATACTTTTTACATGGTAGTTATCACCCAAATCAAACATGCTGCACGCATTGCCCAATCCACTTTGTGTACTGTTGGTAAATACTTTGGTTTGCACTGGGTTTTCGGCTATGGCGGGTTCGTTTTTAATCGGCATAAAGAACCAGCGCTGAGCCACAGGAAACGAAGACGTAGGTTTTAGTTTTTGCCAAACCAACTCCCCGTTTTCTCTCGCCAATACGCGATCGTCGATAACAGAAGCAATAACGTAAGCGGCCTGCCCTGAGGCGGATATTTTTCTGATGGCAAAATGCTGTAATTCATTAGCCGTTAGGAGATCGGAGTCGTCCAATTTGGCAACACTCGGCTCGAAGCCCACATTGCGTACCAATACGCCTTCGGCAAACGCTTTGGGTATTAAACGCATTGAGCGATCGTTAATACGCTCGATGTTCCAGGTTTGCGTATCATCCAATAAAACGGATTCCATACCCAGTGCCGCACTGCCGGCGGAGGTGGAGGTTACAGTTAGTAAGTCGCCAGAGGCCTCGTTTACCAGCGCATACTCGGTAAATTCATTCAGGGTATGGAACGGTACGCTATTGGTGGTAAGCTCCCCCAATCGCACGTGTGAGCCAAATAGATCTCGCTCGTCCGAGGTGTAGCGGCTCTCTACGTGATACAAGCTCAATCCCTTTAAAGCGAAGGTTTGGTTATCCAGCGCAGCCATGCCCGTTTCCAAATTAATTTGGCTAGAAAATCCATTCGCATTACCGTTGTTACATTTAAATTTACGATCGCCGATCCATTCGCCGGTGGTAAAATCAAAAGTTCGATAGCTAACGCACAGTTTATCTACATAGCGCGCACTGCCACGGGGTTTTCCGCCCACTCGTCGCGTAATGCTATCGCGCATATCAATACCCACATCGAGGATCAGCTCTGCTCTATGCGCATCGAGATTAACGGCTAAGGTGTTGGATCGCTCAATGGCTGTACTGCCGCATATTTTGTTGTGTGGCCCGGTGAGCGTTTGCGTAAGCGGGTTATACTCAACGTAATTGATGGTCATATCCACGGGTGTGTGGCGATCGTTGGCTTTGTGCATACCCAAGCCAACAGCGTATTGATTCTCATCGAGGAAACAAACACTGTGCAGTTCACCCTCACCAACTTCGGATCGATCTTCACCCGCCTTGGTACGCCCCACTAAACCTTCGCGCAAATGAGCACGGGGTAACTTGGCTACGTTAAACGCTTTGATTTCGCTGTTTTGGATACTTTGAGCAAAATTAAGCACCTCACTCTGACA
>CAYFFE010000156.1:3847-5958 GCA_964342265.1 uncultured Cellvibrionaceae bacterium
TCGGAGTATTCTTCTACCTGATTTTCCAGGTTTTCATGCAAAATTAGGAAGAAAGCTCTGGGGTTTTGGTTTTGGCTCTCGTTACCCACGGCATTGAGTGCTTTTAAAAATTCATTACCGGTAAAGCTGTAGCTGGGTAAGGTAATGGAGAACAAGCCACTGCGAGACACAATATCATTGCCATCGATAATATTATTCATCGGCAAGCAGTTGTCTTGATCAAAACAAAACTCCACCAAGTCAATGCCAAAAAAGTCGTTAACCGTCGCGCGTATTTCCACATCTGGAGCGCTGCCTTGTTCGCCACGCACTCGGTTGATTACTTCAATATGGGTAAATTGCGGCGCTTCAAAGTCGTTATTAATAACGGTAACGGCGCTGCGCTCTGGCAGTTGTTTAGCGAAGATGTCGCTGTTATCCAAAGGTTCTAACGCACGGAATTTATCTTCCATGGCCAATAACGATAACGATTGACCAAAGGCGTTGTAAAAAACCGTATCGAAAAAGGTATTATCACCGAGAATAATTTCCTGATTTTCGGGCGTTAGGTAACAACGGAAGTCGGGATCCACGCCGGGCTCGCAGTCGTTTTGCTCAAAGGCAATGGCTAACACATCACCAATCGACAAGCGTAAATTGGGATAATCATCTTGTGCCGCAGCATAGTAAAAAGAGTGATTAATTTGCTCGCCGTTGGTGGCGTTAACATCGATATTAATCATGGCCAGATCTTGCTCAATCAGCGCTTTATACACTTGCCAACTGCCGCCTTGTTGAACCAAATTACTGCCGGCATCAAAGAAATCCACGGTGGCATCGGCGACGATAGTTTCTATGGAGATCACCCCGCCCTGGGCGAGATAATTGGTTTCGTCGATGGTTAAACATGCGCCTTCACCTTCACGCAGAGCAGCAATGGCATGCTTTTGCCCGGGGGCTAAAAATAAATTACCAAAGTCGCTAGCACCCAGGCTGAATGTTTGCCATGGCTCGTTGGAGTTACCCACGTACACGTTAAACGCCAAGCTAATGTTGCTGGCATTGGCATAACCGGTATTTTCCACCGCAAGGCTAAGATCCAAGCGCGCAAAACAATCCGATTGCGTGGTATTACTATTGGCCGTGTAAGTAGAAAAAGAATTTCGCTCACTCACGGAGCTGCTACTGCCAAAGCTCCACGAGTTACTTTGCTTTAATTCGATACTGGCCTTAACCTTGGGGCTTGCGCCATATTCTTTTTCTCGTTTTATGGCCACCGAGAAACCATGCGACTGCGAGCGGCGCTCTGATGTGGTTGTGCCGGTAATTTGTCCTTCGCGCTCGCCCAGCGTGTTGCGGTTTTGCTCAACAAGAATAACGTCGAACGACTCTAGCGTTGCTCGCAAAGCCGGTGCAGCGGCAACCAAGGGGTGGTCCGCCGGTGCAACGGGCTGACCTGCGGGAAAAATTCCCAACACTTCTTGCAAATCGGTGTATGGATCATGGTCGGTACTGATTTTTCGTGGGTGGGTAAAATAAACCGCCAACGGATTACCGTCGTCGTCGACCGATTGAGCCAACTCATTGGATAATAATTTATCAACAATATCCGCGGCCGATCCATTTACGTTGGTTAAACCTTCAATGGCAATGTTGGTGGAGCTGATACCTGCATTAATGTACGCATCGATAATGGCATTTTTAGCCCCATCTAAACTCAGTAATAAAAACTGATCGTTATTGGGATCACTTACCGCGCGCGAATCCAACTCCAAGCGCGACAGTGCCACATCAAAAACTTGAACGCCTTGGTAGGATGTCGCGTCGCTTTTTAACGCGTTCCAGTCGCTCACGCTTATGCGACGCGGCACGAGCGACGGTGTGTTATCGATAATATGAAAGCCGTAACTCTCCATAAAATTACTCAGTCCGTCGCCATCGGTATCGGGTGAATTTGCCACAACCGAGGCCACACTCGCTTGAGGCTCGGCAATACTCAGTAATTGCAAAGAGGATGATGTATAAATATCTGAGAACTCATCAAAATCCGATAAACCATCGGCATCCGAATCACGAGAAAAAGGATCCAAACTATTGGCAAGCTCTACCGAGTCGATCCGGCCATCGCCGTC
>CAYFFE010000157.1:0-5685 GCA_964342265.1 uncultured Cellvibrionaceae bacterium
CAGCTCTAAGGCCATTTCGTCTGGAATAGTGCGCGAGAAATATTGGCGATCGCCGTCGATAAACCGAACATTACTGACTGATGAGCTCATTGTTTACCCTGCTGCTGAACTACCAGACATCCGCCGGTGCCAGCTTGTCGGCAACGGGTTTACCTTGAATCAAATGCTGTTCGACAATGGACTCCACATTATTTTCGCTGATTTCCGAATACATCGCCCCTTCTGGGTAAACCAACACGGTAACACCCGACTGACACGGCCCCAGACAACCGCTGGTGGTTAATGCCACTTTACCGATTAAGCCTTTTTTTGAAATAGCTGCACCAAACGCTTGAAAAACCTGTGCTGCTTGTTTGTGTCCACAACTGCCACGCGGATGGTTTTCTGGCCGAGTTTGGCCGCATACAAAAACATGTTTTTCCGGTCTTGGCATAATAGACTCCTAATAACGCTTTGATTGTATCTCGCTCAGCAAAACTCAACGGCCTTAAGCAGAAGTGGTTTGCTGCTCTAGCTCTTGATTAGCCTCTGCCCACTCTTTACAGGCATCGGCGCACTTGGCAGCAATTTCTGGGAGTTTGTCGTATTCACTCCACAAGGTATCTTCCACTAAATCATGTACTTGAGAAGCCAGCTCTGTGGCAATGCGTTTCTTTTTACGCACAGATTTTTGCAGTACTTTTAGTTCATCTTCAGTCACTATGCTCTCCTTATTCTCTTGCTTAAATTATTACCAACGAGCGGTAAAATCGTTACAGCTCAGCAACAGTCCGATGCTCGTTTATCAACGAAACCGCCTTGTCGATAATTTTTTGTCCATCTTCAATCATTTTTTCTAGGCTTGGAAAACCAAAACGATGCACATCGCGCAGGGTTTTATCCATGGCAATTAACTTTCCTACCACAATAAATGCTCGACCAAACCCTTCGTGTGTTAGGTTTACCACAGGCACTGCCATTAGGCCGGTTTCTTTTTCAATCAACGAGGACAACGCGTTGTAATAGGCTTTGAGCCGGGAAACAATAATCTCATCGGGATCACCAACGACGGGGATTTCGCGTTTACGTTCCTTAGTTAAAATCAACGGATTAATTACTTTGGCATCGTCCCAATTATCGTAGGTTCCGTAACTGTCTACAGCTCTGAGCTGGACAATCATTTGGCGGACAAAGGGATGTTCTAATGTATTCTCTGCAATTTCTACGGCTTCTGTCATGACTGCCTCGCTATAAAGTATCTAACTGTTTTTTCGGTCTGTTTTTATTCGGGCAAATAATTACCTAAATAATTATTTGTCCCAACCTTGGCGCTCCATTTCATCAAAGCGCGAGAAGTTTAAGGTGTTTTTCGCCATAGCTCTGGCGAGCCAGGTCGATGGCCCCTGTTTTAACTCGCCTTGCAAGGCATCGATCAATTCGTCTATGATTGCGCCTTCCACTACTTTTACCGGTTGAATGCCCATATCCAACAATCGACGTACCGCCGAAGCACCACAGGCACGGCAATAAACGGCAATGCAACCGTCGAGCACGGCTAATTTTTCATCAAGCTTTACATCGCTATCGGCATTGCCTAAAGCTTCGAATTCTGCGATGGACAACAAGGTTTTTTTATCCGGATTAATACCGTAAATTACCAGTTGCAGCGCCGATCCAAAATGTTGATCGACCAGCTCTTGATCAGAAGATGCAAAAGCAACCTTCATTAAGTCGTTGACTTGATCGGCACTGACAACGGCCAGGTTGCGCTTTAGGCCCGCCATTAATGTCCTCCCCAAACATTAACACCCCGCTCACCGAGAGCGTGATACACCGCGTGTGCCTCAGGTTTTTGCGAATACACAGAGTGATAGGGAGAAATGTCTTGATGATGGGCAAGCTTTATATTGGCTAATTCAAACAGTGTATTTTGTATTCCTCGATAGCCAATCCAACAGCGTTGAAAGCCACCCACGGCATCGTACTGAGGAAAGCCCGCGCGCAATAAAGGCACCGATAATCGACGAGCACTTTCTGCCGCGTGAGAATTACCGATCAATAATTCTGCACCATGAGATTTTACCAGGAGTTCTAAGTCTTCTAGGTCGCCCACTTGCACACTGGCAACAGATAAACGGCCCATGGTTTTCGATTTAGCAGGAATTACTACCGCAGACATTTCCGCGCCCATGGCGGTAATTAATGCATCAAATCCTGTGACTAAATCGGGATCGGCGGCGATGGCAACGCGCGTGGTACCAATCATAAAATGCGTATCGAGCATGGCGTCTTGCAATTGCGCGCGTTGACGCTGCCATTTAGCAGCAACGCCTCGACCACTGATATCCGACAATACGGTTAGCCAACGATCAACGTTATCTAAGGTCATTAGATGGGCAAAATGGTGACTGGGTACTCCCGTGCGATCCAGCAAGGCTTGCGCGGCGGGTTTTATAGAATCGCCCAGCACCAAGGTGGCCGCACTTTGGCCCGCCGTTTTTAAATCTTCAACCGATAAACCGCCGGTGGTTAGCGGGTTATAAGCTTCCTCGGATAAATGCCCGTCGAGCGATCCCGATAAGTCGGGTATTAACATGGGACGCAAACCAAAACTCTCTATGCTATCGACCACGTACTCCAAATCGCCGGGCGTTAAATTCGCGTGGCAAAGCACATTGACTTGATTTTTTCTCAAGCCCACAGAGTTACTCGCTGTTTGATTGTCGTCCGAGAGCGTTTGGCTTTTCGGCACCAGGGTTTCAATAATGGCTTTTAAGGCCAGCGCAAATCCGCTTTCGAAACTGCCAGTAAAATCCGGTGTGTTCACCGAGACCACAGCATTTTTTTCAAACTGTGGGTATTTTTTTTGGAAAGTGCGTACAGCGCCGTGTACATCCGCGCCCTGTGTTTCGGCAAGGCCCGTGGTTACCATGCCCAAAATGCTGGGCGAATTTTTTTCGCAAATGGTTTTCAGGGCTTCAACAATATTATCGTCGGCCCCCATTACCGAGCTGACCTGATCCATTGCTGTGGTTTGCAGCGGTATGGGCTCGCGAAAATGGCGAACAAAAAATACTTTGGCAAAGGCCGTGCAACCCTGCGAACCATGCATTACCGGCATAGCCCGAGAAAATCCCAAAAACGCCAAAGAGGCTCCCACGGTTTGACTGGCTTTTAATGGGCTAACTGAGAGCGCTTTTTTTCGCTTGATTACTTCCGTCATTGCTTAGCCCTCCCCGGCCATCCGTTGTTGGGTATCTTCCTTGCCCATAACAGCGCTTTCACCGGTGAGCGGTATGGCCGTTACCGCCTGGGCGGTACTTGACTCCGATTGCCAAGGTGCTCGACTGCGTGCCGCCTGCCAAACGGGGCTTTCCAAGGTTAGCGTTAATTGACGAACTAATTCCAACATGCCTTCGTAACCGGCGTAACCAAATTCCCGCTCCTGGTTAATATCCAAAAACGGAACACGGGCTTTCAGTGCGGTGTACATATTGCGGCCGCCAGCAATTAATATATCGGCTTGATACTCTTTAACGATGCGCAACAATTCCTTGGGATTGCCGTCGTCGATCATTAAGGTATCGTCGCCCATTAATTCGCGAATTCTGGCTTTGTCTTCTTCGGTGGATTTTTTGGTGCCCGTAGCCACCACTTTCATGCCCAAATCCTGCAGTGCGGAAATTACCGACCAGGATTTAACACCGCCGGTATAAAGCAAAACGCGTTTACCCGATAAACGAGGACGCCACTGCTCCAGTTGCTCGCGAATGCGTTTTTCTTCTCGCTCAATAAGGGCTTCTGTGCGCGCGGTTAGATCGTCGTCGTTAATTAATCGAGCAAAACCGCGCAGGGCTTCGGAGGTATCGGTAATCCCGTAAAAGCTGCCTTCAAACCAGGGAATTTGATATTGATCCTGCATTTTTCGTGCAACATTTAGCATGGCTTTAGAACACACCATCATATTCACTTCAGCGCGGTGCATGGTTTGTACTTCGTGGTAACGTGCATCACCCGACAAGGTACACAGTACACGCAACCCTAATTCATCCAGTAATGGCAGCACATACCAAAACTCTCCGGCAATGTTGTACTCGCCCACTAAATTCACATCGTGAACTGTAATTCCAGGACGCTCGGCAAACGATGCCACAGGTTCTGGCTCGCGGGTTCCAATAACGTGTTTAACCATGGCGTCGGCGGCGATGCGATTACCCAAATTTTTAGTACCGTAAAAGCCCGCACAATCGATCGGCACCACCGGTACCCCCCAGCGTTCGGTTGCGGCTTTACACACGGCGTCGATATCGTCACCAATTAACGCCGGTACACAGGTGTTGTAAACAAAAACCGCTGGAGGGTTGTAATCCGTTACGGCTTGCTTAATGGAGTGGAATAAACGCTTTTCACCGCGCCCCATGACAACATCCTGCTCGGTCATATCCGTGGTCATGCCTAGGCGAAATAAATCCGAGCCACTGGTGCGCGTGCCTCGGTTGTCCCAAGAGCTGCCTGCGCAAGCAATCGGCCCATGAACCACGTGAGCAACGTCGGCAATCGGCAGCAGCGCAATTTGTGCCCCATCAAAAGCACAACCACCCGCCGCCGAACCGGGTTTAGGCTTAGCACAGCCCGACTTTGATTTGTTGTTGTGTTCGCACGCCGGCTCGTCGAGCAGTTCTGCAATATCTTTGGCCTTCATTTAAGGTCTCCTCAAACGCTGCGGGGGGTGCTTGTATGTTCTGGCTATCAGAGTCATACGCTTTGCACTCAAGCTGCAAAGACCGAGCCTGCCCAACAACCCTTGCCTGCGCTCGAATTTGGCACCCAAGCTATTGATTTATCGTGTTTTTTCTAAAGCCAATAAACTGTAATAAACACGACAATCCCCGCTTTGTTGGTGTTACTACAACAAAATCTAATGCAATAAAAATCAGAAAAAGACTGCCAATCTCGACCTTTAACACCAACAATGAGACCACTAGATTTTCACACAATGGGAATACGAATGGCTGTTTTAACAGGCAAGGCACGGCTATAGCCAAGAACTCCAGGCAGTAATCGGCGGGGATAAATAGATTGGGGGGAACTACAAAAACAAAGGAGAATGATTTAAAAAAGAAAGCTACGGGCCGTAGTGGGCAAATAAGACCGTTAAAAATTTCACAACATAATTTAAAAGATAAAATTATTGGGAAAAGAGTTAATTTTTTAAATCCTAGTTAGCGCTATAAAGTGACTTGGCATTGTATATGTACAAATCACAGTACGCCACAGCACGTTACAGTACGTCACTAATAGGCAATTGCAGAACTTTATAAAGAATTACCGAGTCGAATGGCACCTAACTTTTTAGTAGTTACCAAAGTAGAAATCACCTTAATAGCAATTATCTAAACAACAACTAGCCAAAAGAAGGGCTTTTAACGGCGATGTCCATACCCTGAATTTGCAACTGCGACCCCGAAACCACGCTGTATTCGGAATCGTCGGCATGACCTTGATTGCGTGCGGAGGCATAGGCTTTAGCCTTGGATCGATCCTTACTGCGATACACTAAATGCTTATAACGATGATTGACGACGTACCAAAGCGTTGGGTCTAAGTTGTTGAGCGATCCCATTATCAAACACTCCTATTTTACAAACAGTCGGTAGACATTAACCAACGCCGCAACTCTATTTGAGAGCTTCTGTATAATTGCTG
>CAYFFE010000158.1:0-5624 GCA_964342265.1 uncultured Cellvibrionaceae bacterium
ATTGATGTTAAACAACCTAAAGCGTGATTAATCATAAAATGCCGATGAGTATTAAACCCGACTGGGATGCAATAGCGCTAAGACTTGGCGATCAACTCAGCCATGATCAATTAAACTCTGAGTGGACAAAAGAATGTAACCGTTGGTTGGAATTAATCGCCAATAAGTTTGGTGAAGACTACCGAATTAAAGACACAGCCAACTTTTCGATTATGTCGAATGAAAACGAGCGATATGTTCGTGTGTTTTCAGAGTTTTTAGAAAGATCCTTAAAACGAATTTTAATTACTCTCGATGGTATCGCCAGCAATGATGGCTACGGTAAACATGTGGCTTTGATTTTTCAGGATGTCGACCACTATTACGAATACATTGATATGTTTTTTCCCGATGAGGGTGAATTTGGGCTCAGTTCCGGCATGTTTATTAACGAAGGTTACGGTCATTTTGTATTTCCATCGCAGGATATCAATATTGCCGAACCCATCGCGGTGCATGAACTCACCCATGCGTGTTTAGCGCATTTATCAATTCCTATTTGGTTGAATGAAGGTTTGGCGGTGTTAATGGAAGATGTTTTGGCGGGAATGCATCTTCAGATTAATAATGAAATATTTGCACGTCACCAACACTATTGGAACCAAGAAACCATACAGGGATTTTGGTCGGGTAAAAGTTTCTCAGCAATTGATGAAGGGCAGGAACTCAGTTATCACTTAGCTCATATCCTAGTGCGCAATATCTCAAGCGATTTATCGGCCTTTGTGAAATTCGCTAATAATGCCAATTACGTAGATGCCGGCGAGGCTGCCGCGCAAGAATATTTAGGTTGCTCGCTCGCGCAAATTGTTGGTTCGTTTTTGGGTGAGGGAGACTGGCAGTCAGTAACAGAGCCCAAAGAATAATGGAGTTCCATTAATAAAAAACCCGGCGCTAGGCCGGGTTTTTATTGCTCTATCGTTTACTTAAGCAGGGAAGAAATTCAACGTGTAATTAACTGTGGTTTTCAGCGCGTCGCTGCCGCCGAAGTTAATTAGTCGAATACGAGCCAATAGTTTGCGTTCTAGCGTGGGGTTGTTGAGTTCGCTACTGACTAGCGATACATCAGAGACCGCGCCGTTGGGTTCGATAACAATTTTTACCACAACCTTGCCCTGCAAGCTCGGATCTTTACGCAGTTCGCGGTTGTAGATCGCGAAAATGGCGCCCTTGTTGCGATCCATGGTGGTACGCACTTCTCGGTCCGAGCGGCCGCTGGCTTTTTTGGCCTCTGCCGCGGTGGCCACAGTGGATTTGCCTTCGGCATCGACGATGGCGCTGTCGACTACGGTATCTTCCTTGCCCGATAAAGCCACGCCGCCGGTGTCTTGGCTGAGCGCTGCGGTGTTAATACCGCCACTGGAGGTGGCCGCTTTATTGGCGATGACCGAGCGATCTGCTTGAGCCGCTTTGGCTTCGCCGCGCGTTAGCGATTGATTGCTCAGCGATGAGGTATCCAAGGCATCGCGCATTTCGGCCAAATCGTCCTGGAACTGCAATAAGCCACTTTTGGCGGCTTTTTCCCGGGCTTTTTCCAAATCCGGGGGTGGTGGTTTTTTCTCTTCCACTTTTTCGGGCTTAGGTTCGGGCTTGGGTTCTTCTTTAGGCTCTTCCTTGGGCTCGGGTTTAGGCTCCGGCTTTGGTTCGGGCTTGGGTAATTCTTTTTTCTCTAAAATTACCCGAGCCAATTCCGGCGGTAGGGTTTCTTTTTCTTCCCGCGTTAATTCGGGCACGGGAATAAAAGGAATAACCACGGCGAACACCAAAAACACCCCAATGGCGATGGCGAGAATTTTGGTAAAACGCTGGTTTTCATCCTCACCCGGTTGCCAGGGCAATTGCAGGTTGAGCATGGCAGTGTTAACAGAAGCCATTATGAGCCCTCCCCGGTAGTACCCAGGTTGGCATCAATGCCGACGTCTTCGGGCAGATCGCCGCCGAGATCGGTTTCCGGCGCGGCCACTTTAGCCACGGCGAACGACATATCTCGGTAGTCGTTGGCGGCACAGGTGGTCATGATTTTTTTGAGTAGCTCGTAGGGAATGGACGAGTCACCCATAATGGTCACAGCCCGGCCTTTTTTCTGTTCCAACTCGGTTAACGGACCGGCTTTTTGCGCGCGATAGGCGAGCTCTTCGGCCAGTTCGTCTATTTCGGTGGCTTCGCGGTTGAGCAAATCGGGCACCTTGGCAATGGCTTGGGAATTAACCAACAGGTCTTCGCCGTTGGCCAAAATTAGCAAAGTGGTGTCCGGTTTTTGCTCGGAGGTGGATTCCGGTAAATCGATGGTGTCGTTGTTTTGCAGTACTTCCACGTCGTCGGAATTGATGAGCAGGAAGAACACCAAAATGGTAAAAATATCCATTAACGACGTTAGGTTCAATTTGGAACTGCCACCGAGTCGGCGATGGTGTTTCTCCATGCGCTTGGCGCGTAGCGATTGCTTCATGGGGTACCTCCTGACGCTAGGTCTGGATTCACCGGTGCATCGCCCAGAGAAATTTCGGGAAACAATTCCGCATCCACCACATCGGCCACCAGTACCGCTTTAAAGGAGCGCACGGTATCCATGGTTGTAATCACTGTTTGGTAGTCGGTGTTGGGCTGCGACAAAATTAAAATATCGCGTTTCTCAATGCCTTTTTCTTCTAAATTGCGTTTCACTTCCTGTAGCGTTAGTGACAGCAAATTAAAGTCGTGTGCGAGTGCATCGGGGTTGTCTTCGCTGGCGATTTTTTCGATGCGTTTAACGCGCACTCCGGCAGGGTAATTAACATCCAGAAAATCGCTGCTGATAACGACTTCTAAAATTTTTGGCTGATCGCTGTTGTCCTCAGCACCTGGCCCGGCATCCGGCAATGTTAGGTCGAGCACGGTAATGTGCGAAAAAACCAAGTTGAGCAGGAGCACAGGAACCAGAATAATCATCAAGTTCATAAACGAGGTGATTTCCAGCTCGGCCTCTTGATTGTGCCTGCGCTTTTTCTTAAACATGCTAGCGTCCTGGTTGACTGAAATTTTCGTCGAGTGTTTGGCTTAGCTTTCGACCCGGGCACCACTGTCTTGAGTGCGGGTTTTGGCGCTGCCGCCACCGGCGAGCACGTTCAGACATTTAACGCCGGCCATTTCCAGGCTATCGATAATGGAGGTGGTTTGAGTTTGCAAAAGCGAGTGGGCCAACAACAGCGGAATGGCCGCAATCAAACCGAAGGCGGTGGTGTTCATCGCCACCGAAATACTGGATGACAACAATTGAGCTTTGTCGGCGGGGTCGGCCTCGGCAACGGCGGTAAAGGCCGCGATCAAACCAATAATGGTACCCAACAGGCCGAGCAGGGTGGAAATGTTGGCCAGCGTTGCCAAATAAGGCGTGCGTTTTTCTAAACGCGGCATGGCTTCTAACACGCCCTCTTCCATGGCCAGCTCGATGTCGTCGCGGCGTGGGCTTTCGCTCATGCGAATAACGCCGGCGGCTACCATGCGGCTAACGGGTGCCGCGCTGCTTTGGCCCATTTTAACAATGGCGGAATAATCTTTCTTTTTGAGCAGCGGTAAAATTTGATTAAACGCGCGGCGGTTGGATTGCTTGGCGAAGGTTAAAAA
Source organism: uncultured Cellvibrionaceae bacterium (assembly GCA_964342265.1). Classification (GTDB taxonomy): domain Bacteria; phylum Pseudomonadota; class Gammaproteobacteria; order Pseudomonadales; family Cellvibrionaceae; genus Halioxenophilus. The sequence goes on from CAYFFE010000158.1 coordinate 3,643, forward strand.
AATCCATCGCTCAACGGCTACGGCAAGGCCAATAACCAACACTAAGGCAATGGGGTACATAAACGCTCCGCCGTCTTGAAAAAAGCGCACTACGTTATTGAAAAAATCCATAATGGTTCCTGCTTAAGCTCTGATAGGTCGTTAGAAATTAATAATTGAAAGAGTAGATTCTTTATTCTGCGTCTGCGGCGGTTTTTTGCTGCAGATAATTTAATTCGTGCTGTAATTCTTCCCGCTCAATGTGACGAAAAACCTTACCCGTCGCCTTTTGCGCCAAACTCTGTTCAAAGTCTTCGTTATTGGCGGCGGTTTTCCAGGGCACAATGTACAAAACCTTGGGTTGCTCCTGGTTGCCGGTTACGGTTTCGTCGATGGAAATCACCGCGCTGTCTTGCGCCAAAGTTTGTTCGGCGCAAACAATAAACGCCAATAAAACCGGTAAACACCAAACACTTTTGCGATTCATCATTCGATTCATATAAAAATCCAAGGGCGCGTCTAGCTGTCGATGCGCCGACGTAAATCGGCAATCCAACCTTCCAGGGAGCGGTCGGGTTCATCCAACAGGGATTCGTACTGCTGATAGTGATCCAGCGCCTGCTCTAATTTACCCATGTACAGGTCGTATAAAATAGCAATATTGCGATGACTGGCCGGATGATCGGGCCAAACTTGCAGGGCTTGGGTGTACAGCTGCTCGGCTTCGCTAAATTCGCCGGATTTGCGCTTTAAAATGGCTAATTGATTGTAGGCATCAACGTTCAGCGGATTGGCATCGATGGCGGCTTGATACGCGCGGGCAGCTTCTTCGGGCCGATCGGTCGCCTCAAAAACAATGCCTAAATTTAAATAGGGGCCAGATAATTCGGGTGCAACTAGGGTGAGTTCCTCCCAGGCCAACTCGGCTTCGCTCCAATCTTGCAAACGGTGCAGCTTGAGCGCGCGCTTAAAGAGTTGCTCTATATCTACCGGCACGGGTTTGGGGTTAGCCAAATACGGGTTAACGGTGGCCACGGGTTTGGCGGCGGCGGCTTCGCCCGGTTGATCGCTACTATCGCCATTGATTTCGGCGGCACTGCTGGCCTCGGCGGTTTGTGTCTCGGAAGTTTCGCTTTTGGCACCGCCCACCTTGGGCACAATCGAATTTAAATTGCTGCAAGCATTTAACGTGCACAGGGTAACGGCAAAGCACAGCGTTTTAGTAAATCTCATCGCTGACCTCCACGCCTAACTCCGGTTTTTTGTAGCGACCAGGCAGTAATTTGGCCAAAGCGCTAAAGCTGGATTTTACCCATTCGTCGTAAACGCCCTGCCAACTGCGTTGACTGTTAGCGGCGTGAATTTCGATGGCTTGGTCTTCAAACGGAAACGCTTGTTCTTCCAACAAAATATTGTATTGCTCTTGCTCCAAAGCCGATAAACCGGGAGGCCGCTCGGAATCGAGCAGGTCGCGGCTCAATTCGGAGTAGATTTCGGCGATGCGATAATTGGCTTGGGTGGCGAATTCCTGTACGCCGTAATTAAGCGTTTTTTCGTAGGCGGCCAGGGTTTTTTCCAGCGAGGATTTTTTGCGCTTTAAACTGTTTTTAAGCGGCAATTTGAGCTTAATGGCAGAAAACGTACGGTACTGCTGATCGGCCAAATCGTTGCTGGCCCAGGCGGCGAGGTAACTGCTGCGTCCGGTTTGCTGGGCGCCGGCGCCATCGTGGGTGTCGACGATTTTTTTCAGCCAAAAATTGCGTTTGATGGCGTCGTTTTCGCGCTCGTACAGTTCGGTCATTTTAAATTGCGCTTCCATATTTTCCGCAAACGGCTCGGGAAAATTGTGCGCGTAGGCGCGATAGTGCTCGATGGCAAGATCGTACTGTTGGTCGCGCTCGTAGAGTTCGGCCACTAACAATTTGGATTGACGCTGGAACTCCGGATCGGGGTCGCGGCGCATTTCCACCAACACTTCGTCCGCCGCTTGCGACCACTGCTCC
>CAYFFE010000159.1:0-5410 GCA_964342265.1 uncultured Cellvibrionaceae bacterium
ATTTAGGACAGGTTAGTCTGCGCGCTTTCACTCGGACCGAAGGCGCCTTGTATTAACCGCCGATCGAAGAGGACAGCCCTATGGCTCAGACTTCCCCCACCTCGCACCGCAGCGAGGAATCTCTCTCATCCGATGCCTGGAGCGCAGAAGACAGCGCCCAATTGTACGGCGTTAACGACTGGGCTGCCGGATATTTTGCCGTGGGCGATAGCGGCGACATGGAGGTAAGAATTGCCAACGGCGATGGCGAACCCATCGCCGTGGCCATTACCGAAATTATCGCCGGTATGCGCGAGCGCGGGCTGGGTATGCCGGCGGTTTTGCGCATCGAAAACCTACTGGACGATCGCATCAAAGCGCTGAATTTGTCGTTTCAGCGTGCCATCAAAGAATACAATTATCAAAACGAATACCGCGGCGTGTTTCCCATCAAAGTGAATCAGCAATGTCACGTAATTGAGGAAATTGCCGACTACGGTCGCCGTTACCATCACGGCTTTGAAGCCGGCAGTAAGGCCGAGCTGCTGATTGCCCTGTCGATGCTGCAAGACGATAAAAGTCTGATTATTTGCAACGGTTACAAAGACTCGGAATTTATAGAGTTGGGCTTGTACGCCGTGGAAATGGGTTTTCCGTGCTTTTTCGTTTTGGAGACCGCCACTGAACTGCCCATTATTTTAGAGCGCAGCCGTGCGCTTGGCGTTGATCCACTGTTGGGGGTGCGCATTCGTTCCTCGGTAACGGTAGACGGCCACTGGAACGAGGACAGCGGTGATCGCTCTATTTTTGGACTCTCCACCGCCGCGCTGTTGCGTGTTGTTAACGAGCTTAAACAAGCCGATATGCTGCACTGTTTGCAGTTGTTGCACTGTCATTTGGGCTCGCAAATTCCCAACATTCGCAATATTCGCAGCGGCGTGCTGGAGGCTTGCCAATTTTATGCAGGCTTGGTGGAAGAGGGCGCGCCCATGGGCTATTTAGATTTGGGTGGCGGTCTGGCGGTGGATTACGCCGGTGCCCGCACCAACAGCACCCACAGCATGAATTATCGTTTGGATGAATACTGTTACAACGTGGTTGAAACCATCAGCGAGAGTTTGAGCGCAAAAGACGTTGCCCATCCGGTCATTGTCTCGGAATCCGGCCGCTCCACCGTGGCTTATACGTCTATGCTGTTGTTTAACGTTTTGGATGTGCGCGATTATCAGCCGGTATCTCTGCCCGAGCAGCTTCCGGAAGACAGCCATCATTTGATGGAGCATTTATGGCAGGTGAATCAATCGGTAACGGCAGAAAATTTTCAAGAATGTTACAACGACGCGCTCTACTACCGCGATGAAATCCGCGATTTGTTTCGCCGCGGGCAAGTTTCGCTGCGCCAGCGAGCGTTGGCCGACAGTGTTACCCTGGCGGTGTTGGGCAAAGTGACCACTTACGTGGAAAACTCTGAACCGCGCCCCTCTGAGTTAGAAAATTTGCCCGAATTAATGGCCGATATTTACTACGGTAATTTCAGTTTGTTTCAATCGCTGCCCGATATTTGGGCCATCGACCAGATTTTTCCGGTAATGCCGATTCATCGCTTGAGCGAGGAGCCCTCCCGCCAGGCGGTGATTGCCGATCTTACCTGTGACTGCGACGGTAAAATTGATCGCTTCGCCACGCGTGAAGGTATTCGCTCTACGATTCGATTGCATCCGCTAAAAGACGACGAAGAATATTACCTGGGCGTATTTTTGGTGGGCGCGTATCAAGAAACCCTGGGCGATTTGCATAACTTGTTTGGTGATACTACGGTAGTGAGCGTGCACATCAACCCCGACGGCAGCTTTGACTTTGCGCGTGAATTCCATGGCGACAGCATTGCCGATGTGTTGCAATACGTTGAGTACGACACCAAAATTTTAACGGAGAAATTCCGCAAAAATTCCGAAAGCGCGGTTAAAAAAGGCTGGATTACTGCCAGCAAGCGCAAAAAAATGATGGAAGCCTACCGCGCCAGTCTGGACGGCTACACCTACTTCGAGCGAGAGGAGCACTAATGACAAAAGTAATGATTATTGGCGCCGGCGGCGTTGGCAATGTGGTTGCGCACAAATGCGCACAACGCACGGAAACCTTCTCAGAGATTATTCTGGCCAGTCGCACATTGAGTAAATGTGATCAAATTGCCGACAATGTTAAAAGCAAAACCGGGCGCGCTATTCGCACCGCACAAGTCGATGCGGACAATGTGGCCGAGTTGGCCGCACTGTTAAAAGCCGAAAAGCCATTTTTGGTAATTAATGTGGCTTTGCCGTATCAAGATCTCACCATTATGGATGCCTGTTTAGAAGCCGGTGTGCACTACATGGATACGGCCAACTACGAGCCCTTGGATACCGCTAAATTTGAATACAAATGGCAGTGGGCCTATCAAGAAAAATTTAAACAAGCGGGTTTAACGGCGTTATTGGGCAGTGGTTTTGATCCCGGTGCAACCAACGTGTTTACCGCCTACATTGCCAAGCACTATTTCGATGAAATTCACTACTTGGATATTATCGATGTCAACGGCGGCGATCACGGCTACCCGTTTGCCACCAACTTTAATCCGGAAATTAATATTCGCGAAGTCAGTGCCGAGTGCCGCCACTGGGAAAACGGCGAGTTTGTAACTACGCCGCCGATGAGTAAAAAAGCCGAATTCACCTGTCCAGACGGAGTGGGTACTTACAATATTTATCGCATGTACCACGAAGAGCTGGAATCACTGGCAGTGCATTTCCCCACGCTTAAGCGTGCGCAGTTTTGGATGAGTTTTTCCGAAAACTACTTAAAACATTTGGAAGTGTTAGAAAACGTTGGCATGACCGGTATCGAACCGGTGGAATATCAGGGCCAACAAATTGTGCCCATTCAGTTTTTAGCCAAACTCTTGCCCGATCCATCCACATTGGGACCGCGAACTAAAGGCAATACCTGCATTGGTTCGGTCGTGCGCGGTATTAAAGATGGCAAAGAGAAAATCGTTTACTGCTACCAGATATGCGATCACCAAGCGTGTTACGAAGAGGTGGCCTCGCAAGCGATTTCTTATACCACAGGTGTGCCGGCCATGATCGGAGCCAAAATGATGGTGGAAAAAAACTGGCTACAGCCGGGTGTGTTTAATATCGAGCAGTTCGACCCCGATCCGTTTATGGCAGACATGAACCAATACGGTTTGCCCTGGAAAGTGATTGAGCTCGATGATTTCAACCTCGATCAATAGTCGTCGTTAAAACGCCATGCAGTTTACGGATTTTTCCAAACTAGATCTCAGCCGGTTGCCATCGCCTTGTTTTGTGGTGGACGAGGTGGCTGTGGAGCGCAATTTAGCCATTCTTAAACACGCGGCCGATCACAGCGGCGCGCGTATTTTGCATGCGCTTAAGGCGTTTTCCATGTGGTCGCTGGCACCATTAACGCAAAAGTACCTATCGGGTACTTGTGCCAGCGGCTTACACGAGGCAATGCTCGGGCGGGAATATTACGGTGGCGAAGTGCATGTGTTCGCCGCCGGTTTTAATCGCGCGGATTTACGGGAATTGCTGGAATTTGCCCATCACATTGTATTTAACAGCCCCACACAATTGCTGCAGTTCGAAGCCGATTGTCGCGAGGCCTTGGCCAAACGCGATAATTTACAGATTGGTTTGCGGGTTAACCCCGAACATTCCGAAGGTGATGTGCCCATATACGATCCCTGTGCACCCGGCTCGCGCTTGGGAACGCCTTTATCGGTGCTAGAGCAACAGTTGCAAACGCCAGAATTTAAACGCGCGTTCGAAATCGTAACTGGCTTGCATTTTCACACCTTGTGCGAGCAGGACTTTTTACCGTTACAACGAACACTGGCCGTATTTGAAGAAAAATTCAGCCGTTTTTTTTCACAATTAAACTGGGTGAACTTTGGCGGTGGTCATCATATTACACGCCCCGATTACCAACTCGATTCATTAATCGAGTGTATGCAGTCGTTTAAAAATCGCTATGGTTTAGAAGTGTATCTGGAGCCCGGCGAAGCGGTGGCCATCGGTACGGGGGTTTTGGTGGCGGAGGTGTTGGACATCACGTTTAATCAATTGCCGCAACTTATTTTGGATACTTCAGCCACCTGCCATATGCCCGATACTCTGGAAATGCCCTATCGACCCGATCTTATGGCTAGCGGTAAACCCAACGAGAAAGCCCACACCTATCGCCTGGGCGGATTAACGTGCTTGGCCGGCGATGTGATTAACGATTACAGTTTTGATCAGCCGGTAAGTATTGGTCAACGTTTGGTGTTTGAAGACATGGCTCACTACACCATGGTAAAAACCTCAACATTTAACGGGACTCGTTTGCCCGCCATTGCCATTTGGAATTCTAAAACCGACCGTATAAACGTGGTTCGCCAATTTGGCTACGAAGATTTTAAAACACGTCTGTCTTAATCCCTATAGCTAGGTTTCAGCCATGAATACCCGTGACTACCCAATTTTTCTTGCCTCAGAAATAGAGCAATCACCCATGGCTCAGGCGGCTTTTTCGGTTTTGCCCGTGCCTTACGAAAAAACAGTGTCTTACAGTGGCGGCACTGGCCAAGGGCCGTCGGCCATTTTGCAGGCCTCAGAGCAACTGGAAATTTGGGATGGCAAATCCAAACCGGCCGAATTGGGCATTCACACTTGCGAGCCGGTTAATTGCGATCAAGCGGCGGAAAACGTTATTGAGGATATCGCTCACGCGGTAAAAACGATTTTGGCCGCTGGCAGTATGCCCGTGGTGTTGGGTGGAGAACACACGGTAACCTGGGGTGTGATTAAAGGCTATCTCGATGCGGGTATTGGTGATTTTGGCGTGGTGCAAATTGATGCCCACGCCGACTTGCGCGATGCCTACGAAGGCGATCCGCTCAGTCACGCCTCGGTAATGAAGCGTGTTGTGGATGCCGGCGTACCGCTTTATCAGTTGGGAGTGCGCGCGTATTGCGAGGAAGAAATCGACGCGCGTCAACAGCATGGCGTGTTTTATCAAGACGCCGATGAACTGGTACCCAATAGAATTCAAACAATAACGCTACCCGACAACTTTCCAAGCCAAGTGTTTTTTACCGTCGACGTCGACGGCATCGATCCTTCTGTATTTCCCGCCACAGGTACCCCGGTACCGGGTGGCTTGGACTGGTATCAAACCTTAAATTTGTTCCAGTCTGTTGCCGGTCAGCGAAAAATTATAGGCTTCGACATTATGGAATTCGCGCCCATTAACGGGTTTCATGCGTATGATTTTTCGGCGGCGCTGTTGGTTTATAAACTGATGGGAATCGTTGAAAGGCAAGCAAATAACTAGAGGAACCTCTGATTAACCCAGAGGTTCCTCCTGCACAAGGATGTGCAGGCAA
>CAYFFE010000160.1:0-5323 GCA_964342265.1 uncultured Cellvibrionaceae bacterium
CCCAGGGTTCGACTCGATGGCCGGGAGCCATCGAGCATTCGCGCAGCGAACCCAGCGGGTGAGGCACAGGAGAAGTGCCGAGTAATCCCTCCGGGTGTGCCAAATGTGTGCACAATTTCGAATAGCTTTAAAATTCTTTTTCAGTAATTTTGGATTTGCACTGGTTCCAGCGGCTTGCTTAGCGTAAGCGGCTTAGTGGTTTATCAAAAATTGATTTCTAAACCATCGGGTGACTAGGAAAAGTCAACCTACGGATTGAAACGTTTACGCTTATTTTTGCGGTAATCTGAAATGTGTTTCGAATATGCACAAAATAGTTAAGTGCTTTTTTTTTAAATCAACTTTGTAAAATCTATTGCTAAACGCTTAAGGTGGGGGCTTAAACACCCTATTTTAGAAGGGTTTAATATTCGTGCGCTCTGATGTTTGTGGCGTAAAAAAGCAATTATCTGTGCTTAAAAAAGTAAACAGCCGATTCGTAAAAGCTTAAATTCTTCGTAACACGTTAGCATGGGGTTGTTGGTGGAACTTTTCACCAATGCAATAGTAAATGTGTGATTACCATAAAAATATAATATCCCAGAGCTTTTGATCCCTCGGTATTAATAAACATTGGTTGTCTGCTTACAACACTCAATAAAAATGCTCAAACGAGCCGCATTATAAATGGAGATTGCTATGTCCTCGTTTCAGAAGTTAGCAAGGTATTTCTCGCTGTTTAGCGCCGTCATGATGATGTGCGTTATTTCCACAGAATCGCATGCCAAATTTAAATTCAAAAATTCTAACCGAGTGGTCACCGATGCTGGTGTAGTGGTTGGTCAACGCACCGATTACGGCAGTGAATTTTTGGGTATTCCTTATGCTGCAGCCCCAGAGGGCGATTTACGCTGGCAGCCCACTCAGCCGCACGCCGGTTGGGATGGCGAATTGGTAGCCGACAGCTTTGGCAGCTCTTGCCCGCAAACCGCTTCACCGTTCGGTACCGCCAGCGTTGATGAAGACTGTTTGTTCTTGAATGTTTATCGTCCTTACCGTGCCAAGTTCTTCAAGCGTAAGAAATTACCCGTAATGGTTTGGATTCACGGCGGTGCATTCACCTTTGGCGAGGGCAGCACCTTCGACCCAGCCCGCTTGGTAAAAGAAGGCGTTGTAGTGGTTAACTTAAACTACCGTTTGGGCGCTCTGGGCTTTATGGCTCACCCAGCACTCACCGCTAATTCGGCCTCTGGCACTTCCGGCAACTTCGGCTTGATGGATCAACAAGAAGCTCTGCGTTGGGTTCAGCGTAACATCGCCGCTTTTGGTGGTGACCCGGATAACGTGACTATCTTTGGTGAGTCTGCCGGCGGCTTGAGTGTTTTGTCGCACGTTGCCTCACCGCTTTCTGAAGGTCTATTCGATAAAGCTATCGTTCAAAGTGGCGCCTACTCGCTGCAGCAACCAACGCTGGAACAGTACGAAGGCCTAGGTCTGGCTATTGCTGCGACCATTGGTTGTCCTGATCAAAGCCTTGAGTGTTTGATGAATGCGCCGGTTGACACCATTATCGAAAATGCTGACTCCGGTGGTGTGGGTTTCTCACCAATCGTCGATGGTCAGGTATTACCGATTACTACCTTAAACGCTTTCGCGACGGGTTTGTTTAACCAGGTTCCGGTTATGCAAGGTTCCAACGCCGATGAATACACTCTGTTCGTTGCCTTATTGAACACCTTGGAAGGTAACCCGGTTACTGCGGAAAACTACGTACAAACCATTGTGGATTTTGGTTTCCCAGAATTTGCTGCGCAATTGGTGGCCGCCGAGTACAGTTTGGATCAGTTCCCTACACCGAGCGAAGCCTTTGCTGCGTTCACTACAGACTTTGTGTTTTCGTGTAACGCCCATTTGTCGAATCAGTTGTTGTCGCAACACGTTCGTACCTACTCGTATGAATTCGCTGACGAAAACGCTCCGTTCGATACCTTACCATTCGTTGGTTTCCCATACGGCGCAACTCACACGGCTGAGATTCAGTACTTGATGGATCCTATGGATGGCGCGCCTGATTTCACTCGTGAGCAGGCAAAACTGGCAAAAATTATGGTGGAGTACTGGACCAATTTTGCTAAATTTGGCACACCTAACTTCTCATTGTTTACCTACTGGCCGACGTTTAACGCCGAATCCCAGTACACTCAGTCTTTTGTGCCGCCGTTCCCTAGAATCACCAACGATTTTGCAGAAAACCATCGCTGTGACTTCATTGGCTTGTTAGCAGGACAATAACTGTACGGACCAATTAGTACCGCAAAGTTCAGGGGTGGCGTTCGCCGCCCTTGATTTATTCCCTCGGCTTTTTACCCCTCGATCTTCATTTCTCACACTTCGTTAAATACACCTTCTTTATTCTCAATCTAAACACTTACAAACGTTAAACCAAATCTCACTCGAATCGATAAGAGCGCGAGAGTGTTGTTCTGGTAATTACAACTGAACGTTGTTCTGGTTATTGCAACTGAACGTTGCCGGGCGGTAATACAACTGGTTGGATATTTTTGAATAATGAGTTGGATTAACTCAGTAAATATGAAAGGCTGTTTTGGGAGTAAAAACAAAAAAGGCCCACACTGGGGGCCTTATAAATTGATAGCCAAGGCTATTTGTTTAAAGTTTGGCGACTACCTGGCGGTTGTCTTCATCGATGGACGTGATGGTAACTGACAGTTCATCGTCCAAGCAAAACTGTTGATCATCTACTTTAAGCGTTAAGCGATCAGCATTAAATTCGAGCTTCTGTTCTTTGTTTTTGCGGTTGCGCAGTTGAATAAAGGTATCAACGCCATTGTCGTCTAGCCGAACACCAATGCCTTGGCTATTGACCATGGACACGCGCCCACTAAACGTTTTGCCCACAAATTGATTCATATATTGGCAAACCAGCCATTGTTCCAGTTGTCGGCAGGCAATTCGGCCCACGCCCATTTGCTCTTTTAAGGCTTCTAGCTGCTCGGCGGCGATAGATGAAACTTCGCTACCGCCCAGTGATTGCTTGATTAAAAGATGGTTATATAAATCGTTGAAGCGGCGAATCGGTGAAGTAATATTGGCATAAACGGGAAAGGCAAGGCCCAAATGCGGTTTGGGCTCGGTTACCAATTCACTGGGACGCAATTGGCGTTTTAACACCGATAACAACGCGGAGTGTTCCGGCGTGGTTTGTAATTTTTGAATCAGTTTTTGGTAATTAGGCAGCTCATTAATACCGCCCTCTAACTCGCCCAAATCTTCTTTTAACAAACGTTTAACTTGCTTAGTGCGATCCTTTTTAAAGCCGGAATGACTGGAGAATAGGGCGCTGATCTTTTGCTCGCTAAAGTATTGGCCCGCGCATAGGTTGGTGGCCAGCATGGCTTCTTCGACCATGCGTTGAGCGGAGTTGCGTTCCAGTTTTAGAATTTCGGCTATTTTGCCTTGATCGTCGAGTTGGTATTCGTAATCGGGTCGATCTTCCATTACCAATGCGTTGTCTTGGCGATAGCTCAAGCGTGCTTTGGCAAGATCGTTGAGCGCTTTGAGTGAGGCTTGAACCGCTTCGCTCAACGCTTCTGCGCCGGTGTTGGCATCCACAAACGCGCTAACTTGTTCATAACTGAGCTTGGCGGCAGAACAAATAGTCGCAATACAGAATTCGCAGTTATTGATTTCACCATTGCTGGCGATGTTGATGGTAGCCACAAGTGCGGGACGTTGTTCGCCGGCCACCAGCGAGTAGCTGTTGTGTGACAACTCCGACGGCATCATCGGTACGCTGTTGCCCGGTAAATAAACCGTTTGTCCGCGCAGCAAGGCTTCTTTGCCCAACGGGCTGTCCAGGCTGATGCCAGCGGTGGGGTCGGCAATGGCCACCATAAGCTTCCAACCGTCTGGCTGGGTTTCTACGAAAACGGCGTCGTCCATATCCAGAGTGGATTCGGCATCAATGGTAACAAAAGGCGTTGCCGTAAGATCTGCGCGCAGAGTGGCTTCGGTATCGAGTTGTTGCGGGTTTTCAACCAAGCTTTGCAATTGCTCTTGCTGTTGCTGAGTCCAGGTATCGCGCAGTTGAAATTTGCTGATGGTGTAACGTCGTTCGATGGCTTTGTCGGTGCGAGCACCGATAACATCAATAACCTTGGCCTGGCATTTTCCGTCTTGGAACGGGTGGCGAGTGATTTTGCAGCGAATAAAATCCGTATCTTTAGCTCCACCACGAGCCTTGGGCGGAAGAAAAATCCAGCGGCTCAGCATGGGTACATCGGGTGCGCAAAAATGACCTTTGCCTTTGTCTAAGTAATAACCCACAAACTCGTTTAAATCGCTGCTGATGAGTTTTTCCAGTGTGGCTTCCCACTGTTCCTTCTCATTTTGAGTAACGCTTACTTCCACGCGATCGCCGGGAAACACCCGCTGCATTTGGTCGGGATCGAGAAACGCTTCTCGGTCGTCGTCGAGCACCACAAACCCATACCGGCCTTTGGTGCCGCGAACCGTGCCTTCGGCGTAATCTTTGGTGGCACGAATGTTTTGTTTGAGTTCGGTGAGTTTACTAAGTGCGTCGGAATTCAGCATGAGGGAGGTCTTTAACTTAGGGCGGTTGTTTTGGGGGCGCATGATAGCAAAATCCAACGTCCATGGAAGGGATAATCTGGTTTTGCGATCATTCCCTGATCATTCTGCCCCGTAATTGCCTGACCGCTGTCTATTTATCGGCAGGTTTGTGTGCGTATAATCTGCGCTATTGTTTCGTTGATAAAAGGACTTCGCAGTTTCATGACCGTTCGCACTCGCATCGCGCCGTCTCCCACCGGTGATCCCCACGTAGGTACCGCGTATATCGCTTTATTCAATCTGTGTTTTGCCCGTCAACACGGTGGCCAGTTTTTATTACGCATTGAGGATACCGATCAGGCCCGTTCAACCCAAGCCTCGGAACAAGCTATCTTCGACAGCTTACGCTGGCTCGGACTTGATTGGGACGAAGGCCCGGATGTGGGCGGCCCACACGGCCCTTATCGACAAAGCGAGCGCAAAGATATCTATCAGCAATACGCCGAGGAGTTGTTGGCCAAAGGTCATGCCTTTCGCTGTTATCGCACTGCCGAAGAGTTAGACGAACTCCGAGCCGCCCGACGAGAGGCCGGCGGATTTGCGGCTCTCAAACCCAGCGAATTGCAATTGTCCGACGAAGAAATTGCCCGTCGCGAAGCCGAGGGCATGCCATACGTGGTAAGAATGATCGTGCCCGAGGGCACGGGGCCTTGCCCAATTGAAGACATGCTACGTGGCACAGTGGAGTTGG
>CAYFFE010000161.1:0-5313 GCA_964342265.1 uncultured Cellvibrionaceae bacterium
CCAATATCGGCAATTACGCGATAACCCCTCTTGGGGAGTGACTTTATATAAAGAGGCTCGTGAACGTCGTCGTCTAATGCTTGGCGCAGTTTACTGATTGTGCGTCGAACGGCGGTATCCGACACGATACGCCCTGCCCACACCTCGTCGTGCAATTCGCTTAAAGGAACATAACGGTCACGGTGATCCAACAGGTACTGGAGTACCTCCACAAGTTTGGGCTCCAGTGCCAGCTCTTCGCCGTCTTTGTAGAGTAGTTGTGAGTCGTTATCGAGCTCAAAACTCCCAAATTTTATAACCTTTGCCGTTTCGGTCATGTTCCTTGTCTTTAAACCTTCCTACCCCTAAACCACCGGTATTGTATAGTAATTCAACCTGTAAATTTGGGTAGATTGAGTTACTTTTTTGTCGCCTTAGTCGTCGCAAATTGCGCGAAATAAACAGGCGCTGTTTTATTCACTACTCAATAATAACGCTTCTACTGTTTTGTTTTTATTAATGTTTTTCTAAGTAACAATCGATATAACCAAGTTATAACCTGTCTGATCAGCTAGGTTACAACATTTGACAGGTGGTTACTGCCAACTGTGACGCCATAAACCGAGTTATTTCCGGTCAGTTATTGTTATGTTATTAATTATCTCGACGGGATTGTACATTAGTTTCCAATCGTTTTTAAAAAACAAAATAGTTACGATTTTTAATTATAATTAAACGCCATGATTTAATGATTTACGCGACAAATTAAAAATTTTAGTGAACGTTTACTCATTTACGCTCTATTTATTCACTGATGCTTAACTTTTATATCGCTTTATTCAATCGGTATTAAACCGATCAAATTTTCCGCCACTCCGAACTTGGGCGTAACAAACAAAACAGCAATGCTGCCCAGGCATGGTTTCTGCGGTCGATTTCGACAAAAGAGATAATCGTTAGAACGTATAAGCTTCCAGGTGTAAATAAAGAAGAGCGAACGGCATTGAGAAGAGAGGTATAGATTGAGACGCGAGGTAAAGAAGAACGAGTTGAGTGCCTTTTTCAAATAGTCAGATTAGGGTTATGAGAGGAAAAGTTACTGCTCAGTTTGAAAAATCAAGGTAGCTAAACACGAGGCCCGCGTAGTTAAATGCCAATAAGAAGCTTAAATAGAAAAGCCGCCCCAACAAAAAACCCCCGCCGGGGGTCCAGACGAGGGTTTTTATTTGGTGGAGCCTAGCGGGATCGAACCGCTGACCTCAACACTGCCAGTGTTGCGCTCTCCCAGCTGAGCTAAGGCCCCAAAATCTGAGGGTTGCTTTGCATTTTTACGGCTTGATTGAGCGAGTTACCGGCTCTCAATACAGCCTGAGGTTGGTGAGTAATGCACCTGCCGTCAAAGCGGAGCGCATTGTATCACGGGCTTTGCGGGTGTCAACTTTATTTCATGATTCGATAAACTGTTGTTTTGGCTATAAATATTGTTGCGAGTCAAATCTTAGCCAGTACCGCTGGCCGGGTTTAAGTGGCAGCGAGCCAGTAGATCCTTTATACGCGGATCGTCTTCGCTGTTGTCGATGTGCTTTAGTACCACCAGCTCCAGCAATCGTTTGGCTTTATCCCTTTGACCCAGTTGCAGGTACATTTCTACCTCAGAGATAAACACATCCAGCTCTTTTTTAGATTGACTGACTTGCTCTGGCGAGCCATCTTCGGCTTGATTGCTCGCACTAATGTCGAATTCGTGCTCCAAGTCACGCAAGCTAACATCATGAAACAGGTCGTCGGCTAAGGTATCGTCGTGATCGTCCTCTTCGATTCCCTCTCCCATTAGGCTTTCGTCTAATTCAAACTCCGGGGTAATTTGCTCGCCCTCCCGGGGTTTCATCATGTCGAGGTTGTCGAGTTTGTTGTAGGGGTCGATGTCGAGATCATCTATCGACCCAGACTCTGCCAGTTCTTCTTCAGTGTCCTCACCGATTAATTCTTCATCGGTTCCACCAAACTGGCGACGAATCCAGGCCTGCTCGATCCCTTTGGAACGATTGTCTGAGTCAAGTTGCGAAAATGCGCTAAGTTCACTGCTGCCGATAGGCGTAGCGCCCGCCAATTTACTATCACAATTCTCCACCTCAGTTTTGTCATCATTATTGTGATGCTGCCCGCCTAATTCACTGGCCCAAGATAACGCCACGGCACGCTCATTTGCGGCATTGCCACTGAGTTGATGAGTCCCTGATGCTGTATTTTCTGTGCTTGCCGCCTGTTGTTCCGATCGCGGCTGTGTAACAGACGCTTCTTCTTTTTTTGGCTGATCAGGGTACGGGTACCGGCTTTGATTGTTTAAATCCCTAGGCCGACTGCGGCGCCGACTAAACAACCAAGTTAACATCGCCAAAATCGCTGCTCCGGCCGTGAGCCAATAAAGAATACTGTGTGACGGCTCTGCCGATTCAGTGTGTACGGGCAAAGCCACTTCTGTTTGCACAGACTCTTGGGTTAACGCTGCGGACTCATTCGATGGCGCGACTGAATTGTTTTGAGTCGCACGGTTTTCAGATTGCTTGAGTTGCTCAATTTGTGATTGCTGTAACGCCAGTAATTGCGCCATTAACCCTTCAATTTCACCGCTCTCAAGCTTGTCCAACCTTTCTCTCAAACTGGCGTTTTCTCGGTTTAAACGCGCGATTTCTTCTTTCGCTATGTCTATTTGAGTTTTGAGGGTGTCTACACTAGTTAACTGCTCGGTTAGCGATGGGCCGTTATCCCGGTTTACCACCAAGCGGCCTTGGGGGTTATTGGGTGTAATTGCGTTCGACGTTACCGACTCAGTTCCTGGGTTATAACCGAGCTCGCTCTTTAAATCTGTTTGAGCCGTTTTTGGTAGCAATTTTGTTACATTGTTCAACACTAGATTGGCTTTGGGTAACTGCAACTTGGCCCCCGCCATAACCCGATTAATGTCTCCGTTTATAAACGCATGTCTATTTTGTTGGTGTAACCAGTGTGTTACGTCGGCAATACTGGCGGAATTGGCTTGATTATTTTCAAGCCATTGAGCGGCGATACTCGATAAAGCATCTCCCGACTGCACGACATAAGACGAGGATTGCGCGCCTACAACGGCGCGAACGGATGAATGACGAGATGAATCGGTTGTAAGCGCTCGAGAAGTTGGACTACTGGCAAAAGGTCGCGGCTGACCTTGCCACACGTAATCTTCCTTCTCTTGGCTAACGTTAATGGAAGGTTCACGCGGTAAAACCAAATACTGACGCAGCACATTGCCAGTGGGCCAAGTTAATTCGATAATAAATTCTATGTAGGGTTCGTTGAGCGTAAGCGGTGAGCTAACTGCAATAACCGCTCGGCCATCGCGCACGAGGATGTTAAGTCGCAACGGATATTGACCGCCTACCGGCTCGTAGCCTAAGGTTTCGGCCTCTTGGCCGTAAACTCGGCGCACCTGAAGGGCATCGGTATCGAGAACGTTACCGACAATTGCAATTTCGGCGGAAAACGGCTGTCCGACCTGGGCATTAGCGGTCATATCGCCCAAACCCAATGCCCGCAGCGATGGCCCCATCAACACGCCAACCACCATCAAGAGTACCGAGAGCAACCGACGGCAACTAACATCAACAGTTTTTTTGCTATGACGCCTCAATGGCCATCTCCAAAACCGTAAATCACCAAAATACCCGTCCGCGGAATACTGTACGGTGCTTAATTAAGAAAAATCTGATAGATGTTGGCACCATTCGCTCGCGCTATATCGGCTGCAATGCATTTTCATTAGCCAAAGATACGCACGCAATTCGAGATATAACCCGGCAAACTTGCAGCAATCAGTCCTACATTCTGTTAAAAGATAGCAAATTCTTGGCGTTTTGCAGGTTGAGGCATTTAAGTAATTGGATGCGAAACGGATAATCAGTTATTGGCGGGAGTTATGCTCGCCTGCCGAATTTTTGATTAAAATTTTCGAAGAAGTTTTACTCAATAACTTATTATCCTAAACTGCGCTCAATAGCGTAACAATTAATGACGAATTAGCAAATTGGGTGGAGCACAACTTCGCTTAAAATGGTTTTAAGCGACAAATTAAACGCTTGCACAAAAAAGGGAACCTCTTAAATCAAACTGGCAGGCAAAAAAAACGGCGCTGAAGAGCGCCGCTATTAAATTATTAAAATAAAAAGAGGTTATTATAGAAATCCTAACCCGAATTTATATTGCCAAATCGATTAGGGATCTCAGAATAATCCAGGGAAGCGTTCATTAGATATTCCAATCGATACAAAATCATTCAGATACCGAACTTTCCAACGCGGCGTATTCTTTTTCCAGTTTTTTCAGTTGTTTTTTCCCCAGCTCGCCCGCAACCGTTGTTAACGCGTGGCGCAAGCGAGCACGAGTCATATCCGGCCCCAGTAAAACCATTGAGTCAAACACCGAAAAAGAGCTAGTGGTACCGGCAATGGCAATAAACAATGGCGCCAAAAAGTCTTTCATTTTAATATCCAGCGCACCGGCCAAGGCTTTTAGTGTTTCAAACAGTTGATCTCTCGACCAATCGCGCATGGCTTCTACGCGCCATAAACTGAATTGCAAAATGCGTTTTAATTGATCTTCATCTTGTTTGGTTTCGGCAAAACTTTGCGCCGTTAATGGCAGCAAGCCAGAAATTAAAAAGCCGGTTAGTGGTGCAAAGTCACTGAGGGTATTCATGCGAGTTTGCGCGTGAGGTAACACTGCCAGTAGGTTATCTTTATTGAGCGCCCATTGCTGTAAACGTTCGGCCAATGCTTCGGTGGAGAATTCTTCTCTAATCCATAGCCCATTAAGCCAATTGAGTTTTTCCACATCAAAAATGGGCCCACCCAGTGATACCCGATTAATATCGAACGCTGATTGCATGTCACTTAATGTGAATTTTTCGCGCTCATCTGGCATCGACCAGCCCATCCGCCCCAGGTAATTGAGTAAGGCCTCGGGCAAATAGCCCATGCGCTGGTAATACCCAATACTGGTGGGATTTTTACGCTTACTCAGCTTGGATTTATCCGGGTTGCGCAATAATGGCAAATGACACAGCTGGGGCATATCCCAGCCAAAATATTCGTACAATAATTTATGTTTGGGTGCAGAGTTAATCCATTCTTCGCCGCGCAACACATGGGTAATGCCCATGAGATGATCATCGACCACATTGGCCAAATGATAGGTAGGTAGGCCGTCGGATTTTAGCAATACTTGAGCATCCACCTGCCCCCAATCCAACTCCACTGTGCCACGTAGCATGTCTTCAATTGGGCAAGGCCCCGTGCCCTC
>CAYFFE010000162.1:0-5259 GCA_964342265.1 uncultured Cellvibrionaceae bacterium
AAAAATTCCGATTACGCCGTATTCTTTGGTGGCCAAACTACACAAAAGCCCGGTGTTTACGAACAGCCCGAAGGAACCGCGAACGCAGCCATCTCTGCCCGTTTGCCGTACGTAATGGCATCGTCTCGCATTGCTCATTACCTCAAAGTCATGGCGCGCGATAAAGTCGGTAGTTTTATGGAAGCCGAAGACATGCAAAATTGGCTCAACCGCTGGATAAACGGATACGTTAACGCCAGTGAAGATGGTGGCCAAGAAATGCGTGCACAATATCCCCTTCGCGAAGCCAAAGTGCAAGTAAAACCCATTCCTGGAAAACCCGGCTCCTACAATGCAGTCGCTTGGCTGAGACCTTGGTTACAAATGGAAGAGTTAAGCACCTCCTTGCGCATGGTTGCTCGTATTCCGGAAATTGGTAATTAATTGGATAGAGGGCAATGCTTTCGCGCTGCCCTCTTTATTTGTACGAACTTTTTAACGCTTAGACTAATTTGAGATTCTATGACAACGCGGACGTCAGCGCAGCAAACTCTGGAACCT
Source organism: uncultured Cellvibrionaceae bacterium (assembly GCA_964342265.1). Lineage (GTDB taxonomy): Bacteria > Pseudomonadota > Gammaproteobacteria > Pseudomonadales > Cellvibrionaceae > Halioxenophilus. The sequence goes on from CAYFFE010000162.1 coordinate 541, forward strand.
ACCTCGCTTCAACACTCAGAAGCGCAGGTTAATTCCGAGCAAAATATGAACGCCGCTTTGCAAGAAATGCCGGTGCATGGATACGGTAGTTTTTTGGATCTCATCATCAATAAAATTCGACTGGGCTCAATACAAAACAAAACACAGCTAAAATTTTTTATTGATAGCGCCATTGTTGATTTGAGCGAGTCGATCAATACACTGATCAATCAAATTTTACATCACGATCGATTTCAAAAAATCGAGGCCACTTGGCTTGGTCTATACCACTTGGTGGAAACACAAGCCGAATACAACAGTGATTTAGCCGTAAAAATAAAAGTTTTAAACATTAGCTGGAGAGAGCTTGGTAAAGATCTTTCTAAAGCTATAGAGTTTGACCAAAGTTTACTATTTCAAAGAATTTACAGCGACGAGTTTGATACACCGGGTGGCGAACCGTTTGGCGTGATAATTGGCGACTATTATGTCAGCCACAAAACTCTTTCACATACGCCGATAACCGATGTCGAGGTTCTCAACGAAATTGGCCACGTGTGTACCGCTGCGCTTTGTCCTTTCATAACCGGTGCATCCCCCAGTTTACTGGGCATGGAAGATTTCAGTGAATTGAGTCAACCCATAGATTTGGATCGACTATTTAAACACAGAGAGTACTTCCGCTGGACAAGACTACGCGACAGCGAAGCCACACGCTTTATTGGTTTAACACTCCCGAACATACTATTGCGCAAACCCTATAAAAACGATGCAACTCGTAGCGAACAACACGCTTTTACAGAAGCAGATACCAACGCTTCTTCTCATTATCTGTGGGGTAATGCAAGCTTCGCTTTTGGCAGCGTTTTAATCAGAGCTTTTGCCAATACCGGTTGGTTTGCCGATATAAGAGGCGGTATACACGAATTTGGCGAAGGCGGTGTTGTAACCAATTTAGAGTACTCTGCCCTAGAAACCGATCCACAAGAACGATTTACACGGCCCGCCACCAATGTACAAATAGACGATTTATTAGAGCGAGAGCTGAGCCATCACGGATTTATACCGTTATGCTCATTCCACACCGAACAACATTCCGTATTTTACAGCAACAGCTCGTTGCACGATCCTAAGCACTATAAATCGGAAGTTGCCACAGCCAATGCACGCATGTCTGCAATGATTCAATACATGATGTGCGTATCTCGGTTTGGCCATTATTTAAAAATAATTGGTCGCGATCGAATCGGTAGCGTCATTAGTGCCGAAGACTGCCAGCGGGTATTTCAAAATTGGCTCAACCAATACACCACCTCCAGCGAAATGGCCAGCAGCACTATTAAAGCGAGATATCCGCTATCAGAAAGCCGTGTCACTATCAGTGAACAACCCGGTAAATTGGGTAGCTTTAATTGCATTGTTCATTTAAAGCCGCACTTTCAACTGGATCAGCTGGTATCCAGTATTAAGCTGGTTACGGAATTATCATTGGGAAAAGTGGGTACCGACTTTTAAATTTAAAGGAAGATTAGCTATGCAACCAGAGACAACACCATCGGCGGCGTTTAAATCCGGCGATTTAGCCACTGCCATTCAATTGTCGGCGCAAGAGGTTAAACGGCATCCGAAAGAGCCACAATATCGTGCTTTTTTAGCCGAGCTTTGCTGTATGGCCGGTGATTACGAACGGGCTGATCAACAATTGCAAACGCTACTCACACTCAATCCTGATTTATTATTGACCATCAATACTTGGCGCCAGCTTATCCGATCTGCATACGCGCGCCGCAACACCTACGAAAATGCCAGTGCACCCGATTTACTTGCAGGCTCGTCCCCTGCTGTGGAGTCGGCATTGAGTTTACTGCTTGCAAAAATTAATGGCGATGCCGAAACGGTACAAGACATACTGGCTAACCGCGAGCAGCAAACAGAAAGCCCTACGTTTACCGTTAATGGCGCTTCAGAAAATTCTCTGCGCGATTTAGACGATATAAATGCGTTTGTCTTCGAGTTCTTATCACCAAACGGCGATTATTACTGGGTCGACGCACTACACATCGAGAAACTAACTTTATCCAAGCCCAAGCGAACATTAGATTTACTATGGCGTGAGTGCGATCTGACCTTAACCAACGGAAAATCCGGCACATTGTTTTTGCCAACTATCTACCCAGAAGTTATCGACGATAATACCGCACTACTGGGCAGAAGCACTCATTGGCAGAACCATTATGGCTGTGAAGTAGGTGTTGGCCTCCGTGAATTTTTAGTCGGCGAGCATTGCTTTGCCGTTTTTGACCTCGAAAGCTTGGAACAGGTATCTGTGTGAGCACCATTCGACAAACCCAAGCCATTGTGCCTTCGCTACTCGATCGACTGATCGACGACGATCCAACCAGCTTGGATGAAACTAACGAACCAACATCGCAGCAAATTAACAAACTTAAAAATAATATCCGCCGCGATTTAGAAAACCTTTTAAATACACGGTTACGCATCGACAGAGATCTTAAAAAGTTCCCTGAGTTAAACAAGTCGTTGCTGAACTACGGCTTGCCAGATTTTAGCCATATTCCTATCGAATCAGATAGCGAACATAACCTGCTGGCCAATAAAATATATACGCTCATTTATTGGTTCGAGCCGCGACTAATTAACGTTAATGTTGAAGTGGAAGCCATGGGCGATGGATTTAATCGCAACTTACACGTAGAGATTTCTGCGACATTACTGGTGGAACCGAATCCAATACCCGTGTTATTCGATTCACAAATGCAACACATCGACCGCAAACTGTCGATTCGAGAACTCAAGCATGGACGATAAATTACTCTCCTACTATAACCGAGAACTCACCTATATTCGAAAAATGGGAGCGGAGTTTTCGGAGCGCCATCCCAAAGTGGCGGCCCGACTAAGATTGGATAAGGACAGCGTGGAAGATCCACACGTCTCGCGTTTAGTGGAATCTTTTGCTTTTTTAACCGCTCGAATACGCCAGACTATCGACGATTCCTTTCCCGAGCTCACCGAGTCGTTAATCGAACTGATGTACCCGGCCTACGGCGCGCCTATGCCGTCGCTCAGTATTTTAAAAACCCATGCGATTCCCAATGTTCCCGTGTATCAATGCGTAGAAAAAGGCCGCGAATTTTGGGTTAAAAACAATGAGGGGCAAAATTGCCGATTTAAGCTGTGCGACGATATTCATGTTCTGCCGGTCAGTTTGGAGGAGATAAAATTCAGCCCCGCACCGGTCATAGGTCCCAAGCTCAGCCGAGAGAAAGCCGGTAACACTCAAACCAAATCGGTTTTAAAAATTCACATAAAACCGTTTACCGACGCAAAAATTAAGGATATAGAACAAGATAAAATTCGATTTTATATCAGCGCACAGCACCAAGTGGCCTATCGATTACTCGATTTCCTATCGCAACAGCTTTTAGGCGCTTGTGTTACCAGTTGCGATAAGTCGGTAAGCGCGTTTGAACTCAATCCAGAATCCATTACCTTCCCCGATATTGATTTGTTAAAAGGTGGCAACCTGCCCACCGATGGCAGGATGGATAAAGGCTATCAGCGCCTAACCGACTACTTTGTCTTTCCGCAAAAATTTTTATTTTTTGAAATCAACAATTTGTCTAACGCTTGGTTGCTTAACGACGACGGTTTTGTCATTTACCTCCATTTTAAAGACAGTCACCCAGAGCTTAGCCAAGCCATCGATACCCTGAGCTTGCAATTAGGCTGCGCCCCTGTCATCAATTTATATAAAGACACCACAGAGCCTTTCGATGCAGCGACTTGTATTGGCGAGCAAAAACTGTCGGTAAACAAAACTTATCAAGAGGTCGCGGATGTTCACTCAATTTGTAACGTCACGGCCTATAACCAAAACGGCCAGTCGGAGGTAATCCCCCCCTTTTACGGTGAGCACACCCGAGAAGATCGACACAACGCCAAAATTTATTGGTGGTTAAGACGGGAAAATTCTCTGGCCTTCAACGGTTTTAGCTCGGAGGGCACCGACACCTACCTAACACTGGTGAACCATGAATTCGAACCAACTCAATCAAGCGATCGCTGGTTGGTTCAAGCTGATGTGTTATGTACCAACCGAGATTTACCCAGCCATCTCCCATTCGGCCCCAATCAGCCAGAATTTGTCTTTTTAGAAGGCGGGGCCGGCTTGCGATTAAAATGCTTGGTACCGCCAACTAAAACCTATGCGCCGCATTTGGATCAACCTTCTCGGTGGCAGTTTATCAGCCAATTGAGTCTACAGAGCTTCTCTGGTCCCTCGGGACTCGCCAATTTAAAAACTGCTTTAAAGTTGCACGATATTAAAAACTCTCGAGAAACCCAGTCTGCAGTGGATGCGCTGCAGTCCTTTGAATCACAGCAGATCATTGAGCGTGTATCCATAGAAGGTAAATCGTCTATGTGCGTGGGCTCGGAGTGTCGAATTGTTGTGGACGAAACAGCGTTCTCCGGCAATAGCGTGTATTTGTTTGGTAAAGTTTTGCACGACTTTTTATCGAACATCTGCGCCATTAACAGTTTTGTTAAAACCGTATTATTTATTCGATCTTCCCACGAGCCTGTACACAGTTGGTCCCCAACGATTGGTCAGTCGCAACTTATTTAGCCTAGATTATGTTGAACAACTTTTTTTACACAGTACAACAACTAGAAAGAGACGGCACAGTAAAAATTATATCAGGTTGCAATATATTT
>CAYFFE010000163.1:0-5069 GCA_964342265.1 uncultured Cellvibrionaceae bacterium
TAACCCAACTGTATGTACTTCTGGTCACTCTCAAGGTGGCGGTGGTTCTTTCAACGCTGCTAACCGTTTGAATGCCGACTGTGTAATCGCTGTTCAACCAGACACCGTTTACACCACTCGCATCTTCAACCCAGTATCCAGCAGCACTGACGTAGTATGTATCTTCAGCACCGCTGATACTCTTGCTCCAGCACTTCCATTCAACTCTCCAAACTGTCGTGCTAACTCTACTCGTTACACCGAAGAGTTGACTTCTGGTACTCACTTCGCCCCAACTACTGGCGACGGTGGTGCAGTTGGTGACGTTATGCGCGATTACGCTGTTCAGTGGTTGGTAGATTAATTACCCTCTGATTTAAGCGTTTTCAAAAAACCCCAACCGAATGGTTGGGGTTTTTTAGTTTTAACTACGGATTTTTAAAGGCGCAGTTTCAAGTAATTGCAGCCATCCCGATTTTGTTTAAATTTTTTGTACTTCTTATCTGCAACTGCGCAACTCAAAATTTACACGCACCATCGTAAATACCGATTTATCAATGTGTTTGTTCTCTAATAAAACAGTAATAAATGCATTTTTTAACAATTAACTCTTCATTCTATAAAGCGCATTCCACGCAGCCGCTTTTCGTAACGAAAAATTAATATTCAACTACCGCGACTCATTCCAATAGCTTAATCGTCGCGGCGTGAAACATTTTCATGAATGTTTCATCACCTTGTTTTTAGCACTAATTTTTACTCTGTGTTCAAATCTGCTACCTTCGGCAATATCGTTACCGTTCAGTACGTCTGAAAACACCTTCAGGAGGTTAAATGTTATTTCAGGGCGATCTCACCAATAGCAATCCGCTGCGGCAAAAAGTCCGCGATTTTTACCGCATCGACGAAGAGCAGGTGATCGATCACATTTTGCCTCTGGCCGAAGTCGGCGTGCCGGCGCGCAGCCGGGCCTGGGAGCGCGCACGCAAAATGGTATTGAACATTCGCCAGCACGAAGACGGCAAAGGCGGTGTTGATGCCCTGCTCAACGAATACTCTCTCTCTTCGGAAGAGGGCGTAATGCTGATGTGTTTGGCAGAGGCCCTGTTGCGCGTGCCCGATACCAAAACCCAGGATTACCTCATTCGCGACAAACTGGCGAAAGGCGAGTGGAGCCATCATCTGGGTAACAGCGACAGCCTATTCGTTAACGCCTCGAGCTGGGGCCTGCTTGTTACCGGCAAGATGGTTAACTACTCCGATAAAAAGCTAAAAGATCAATTCGGCGTGTTAAAACGCACCATCGGCCGGCTGGGCGAGCCGGTCATTCGCTCGTCGGTGCATTTTGCCATGAAGATTATGGGCAAACAGTTTGTGATGGGCACCAACATCAACGAAGCTATCGAGCGGGCCAAAGAGACCGAAACTCGGGGTTATGTTTACTCCTACGACATGCTCGGTGAAGGCGCCCGCACCATGCGCGATGCCGATCGCTACTACGACTCCTATCTCAACGCCATTCACGCGCTGGGCAAAGCCGCCAACGGCCGCGGCCCCATTAAAAGTCCGGGCATTTCGGTAAAACTCTCGGCCATTCATCCCCGCTACGAATTCACCCATCGCGAGCGCGTAATGGCCGAACTGGTACCGCGCCTAAAAGCCCTGGCAATGGCAGCCAAGCAATACGATATTGGTTTTACTGTGGACGCCGAAGAAGCCGATCGACTGGATGTTTCGCTCGATGTCATTGAAGCGGTGTTTGCCGACCGCGATTTGGGCGATTGGCAGGGTTTTGGCCTGGCCGTACAGGCCTATCAAAAGCGCGCTATTTTTTTGGTGGAATGGCTAGAAGACCTGGCGCGGAGCGTGGGGCGCAAGCTGATGGTGCGCCTGGTAAAAGGTGCCTACTGGGACACGGAAATCAAAACCAGCCAAGTTGATGGACTGGATGACTTTCCGGTATTTACCCGCAAAGCCACTACCGACGTGAGCTATAAAGCGTGCGCCATTAAGTTAATGGCCGCACGCGATGTCATTTTCCCGCAGTTTGCCACCCACAACGCCTACACCGTGGCCACTATTTTGGAGTTGGCCAAAGGCAATCCTGAGGGCTACGAATTCCAACGCCTGCACGGCATGGGCGAATCGCTGTACGACCAGGTAGTCACCAACGAAAAAGTCCAGTGCCGCGTTTACGCGCCGGTGGGTGAGCACGAAGATTTGCTGGCGTATTTGGTGCGCCGCCTGCTCGAAAACGGCGCCAACTCGTCGTTTGTTAACGCCATTGTCGACGACTCCAAACCTGCCGAAGAACTGTTGCCCGATCCCGTCGAGCGCTTGCAGGATCTGCGCAATAAGCGCAACGCCTCCATCGCCTTACCCATCGATCTCTACGGTGAAGAAAGATTCAACTCCAAAGGATTGGATCTCACCGACATTAACGTTATCACCCCCATGAAAGACTACCTCGATGACTGGGCCAGCAGCCACGTTATCGCCAGCACCGACGCCGACTCCAGCAAAATTGCGGTGCGTAACCCGGCCAACCACAACGAAGTGGTCGGCCAGCTCCGCTATCACACGCCCGAGCAGATGACCGAGATCGTTAGCCGGGCCGAAAACGCTTTTGCCGAGTGGTCCGAAACCAGCGTTGCCGAGCGCTCTAACCTGCTGCGCCGCATTGCCGATATTTTAGAGCGCCACCAACAAGAACTGATTGCCATCTGCGTTAAAGAAGCCGGTAAATTGGTGCAAGACAGCATCGACGAAGTGCGCGAGGCCGTGGACTTTTGCCGCTATTACGCGGCTCGCGCCGAAGAGTTGGCCGAAGATACCCGCATGGTGCCGCGCGGGGTGGTGCTGTGCATCAGCCCGTGGAATTTTCCACTGGCGATCTTCTTGGGCCAAGTCGCCGCTGCCATGGTTACCGGCAATACCGTCATTGCCAAACCCGCCGAGCAAACCAGTCTAGTGGCCTTGCGCACTCTGGAATTAATGAAAACCGTGGGCATGCACGACGACGTGGTACAACTGATCATCAGCACCGGTGCCGAAGTGGGCAAGCACGCGGTGACCGATGAGCGTATTCAAGCCATTATGTTCACCGGCTCCACGGCCACAGGAGCGCTTCTGTCGCGTATTTTGGCCGAGCGCGGCGGTCAGCAGGTGCCGCTAATTGCCGAAACCGGTGGCCAAAACTGCATGATTGTGGATTCCACTGCACTGCCCGAACAAGTGTGCGACGACGTGATTAAATCCGGTTTTCAAAGTGCCGGCCAGCGTTGCTCGGCACTGCGAGTGCTGTTTTTACAGGAAGACATCGCCGACAAAATGGTGGCCATGATTACCGGTGCCATGCAGGAGCTTTCTGTCGGCGACCCGCAATGGCTGAGCACCGATGTTGGCCCAGTGATTGATGCGAAAGCCCTCAAAAACCTCAACGATCACGTGACCTTTATGCAAGATAAAGGTCACCTACTGTTTGAATGCGATTTGCCCAAGCAGCCAACCGAGCAACACAATTTATTCGCCCCGCGCCTGTACGAAATCGACGACTTATCGGTATTAGAAAAAGAAGTCTTCGGCCCGGTGGTGCACGTTGTGCGCTTTAAAGAATCCGAACTCGACAAAGTCGTCGAGCAAATCAACCACACAGGCTTTGGCCTTACCGCGGGTATTCACACCCGCATCGAAGGTCGCGCGGAAGAATTGGCCAAACGGATTAAAGCCGGCAACATTTACGTGAACAGAAATATGATCGGAGCCATTGTCGGCGTACAACCGTTTGGTGGACGCGGACTGTCGGGCACCGGCCCCAAAGCTGGCGGGCCCCATTATTTATCCCGTTTGGTGCGCGAAAAACACACCCCCTCCGAGGGCGAAATCGATTACCAAACGCGCGCCAATATCGACATGATTGCACCGGATACCGCACAAGAATACGTCGATACCATTATGGACAACGCCCTGCGCGACGGTCGCATATGGCAAACCTCGCCGCTGAACGACCGAATTTCGGTGATGCGCCAACTGCTTGCCAAAATTGCCACCGTGGATATTGTGGATGAGCTGGCCGACGATTTATCCAAAACTCTGGCCGACTCCCGCGCACAATTAACCCGCATCGAAAAACTGTTAAAACGCCCGAAAATACTGCCCGGGCCCACAGGCGAATCCAACATGCTGTACATGGAGCCACGCGGTTGCGTCGTTTGTTACGCCGATAAAGACACCACATTCAGCTATTGGCTGCTATCGATTATTTCTGCGGCAGCAGTGGGCAATACTGTGGTGACCGCGGTGTCGGATTTGTTTTACGAAGAGGCCGTGGCCATTAATAAAAAATTACAGGACTGCGGCGTACCCGAAGGCGTATTGCAAGTAGTAAAACACGGCAACCTAAAAGCCCTGCTGCATCACCCCGACATTGCCGGCGCGGTAGTCGACAGTAACTGCGCGCGCACCGGTTACTTCAGCAAACAATTGGCCGAGCGCCAAGGGCCGATTTTACCGGTAATCAGTGCGGAATATCACGACACCTTAATTACCCGATTAATGACCGAAAAAACCATCAGCATAGATACCACCGCCTCCGGCGGTAACACCTCGCTGATGACTTTGGTGGAAGACGAAGAATAGCGGTAGCTTTAAGGGATTAGTGCTTATGATGAGTTCCGTGATTGGATTGTTAAATGTATATGACTAATCCACCTAATAAATTTCCATTAGAACCATTGGATGCAAGCGGAAACAGAATCATAGAGGGTGATACTGTCAAGATATTGCATATACCAGATTGGCTTCTCAAAGATTTGGATGAAGAGTCAGTTGTTGCAGTAAAAGCTTGTGAAAGTACTAGTATGAAAATCTATGAGATGGATAGTTATGGCTTCGCGTGGGTAGAAACGGTCACGTTACAAACAGAGTCAGAATACAGTAGTAATAGCTTTTGTATGGAGCCAAAAAATTTACTCAAGCAATCTAGCATTTAACAAGGTGGTACACCTGACTCAGACTGCTACGCTCGTTTTGTGTGAGTCGCTGCGCGCCATTTTCACACAAAACGCGCTCCGCAGTGCGGTCAGGTGAGC
>CAYFFE010000164.1:0-4908 GCA_964342265.1 uncultured Cellvibrionaceae bacterium
CAACACCCTAGGTATCAACAGCTCACGCAATATATCGCGCAGCAACAAAATAAAGTCTTGTTAAGTAAAAACAAACAGCTACCCAAATTAGATGTGGAAGTAACCGTTGCCGAGGATATTGGCAGTGGCTCAGAAACCCTCGATGGCACCGAGTCGTATGTAGGATTGAGCTTTTCCGCCTCCTTAGAGCGAAGAGAAGCCAAGGGCAAACTGGCCGCAGAGCAAGAAAAACTACGGCAACTCAAACTCACCAGAAACTTATTTATCGACCAATTTACCACAGAAGTTAATAAAGCTTACTCCGAATTAGATAACCTAAAACAATTGCTTTCTATTCGCCGCCAACAAGCCAATCTAAGCAGCCAACTAATTAATCAAGAACATCAACGCTTTAATGCCGGCGATAGTAATTTATTTTTAGTGAATACCCGGGAGCGAGAAAATATCAACGCCCAAATAGCCACATTGGATGCGGAGCTGCAAGCCATACGGCAAAAGCTTTATTTACTGTCGTTAAAAGGTCAGTTAGATCAATTGCTAGTACTCTAGCGAGATTGGTGGTACGCAGTGCGTAAAACGCACTGGTAAATTTAAGAACGTAACGGCGCAAGCAACCGACTTAAGTGTTGATCCCGTGAAGTTATTGATAACAATATTTTCAATAACCTCACGAAGACTCGAAGAAAAAAGTAACTAAACTAAAGTTCAACAACCATGGCCTAGGGTATTAATTAACCGTTACGCGAACTTATCCATAACGCGGCCCGTGGACTTGAGTCGCATCTAACTCTTCATTTAACCAGTTTATTTCTGTATCACTTAGGTCTATCGACAACGCACCGACGTTTTCTTTCAGTCGTTCAGCTTTGCGGGTTCCGGGAATTGGCACAATGCCTTTGCTCAACACCCAGGCCAAGGCAATTTGTGCAGCACTACAACCTTTTTGAGCGGCCATGGTTTTTATTCCGTCGATAAATTTCAAATTATGCGCAAAGTTTTCCTCAGAAAATCTCGGATTGTTCAATCGCCAGTCGCCCTCGGCGAAATCGTCACGCGATTTAAATGCACCCGTTAAAAAGCCGCGCCCAAGTGGGCTGTAGGCGACAAGGCCAATACCGAGCTCTTTTAGCGCGGGCAAAACCTGGTCGTCTAGGTCGCGCGTCCACAGGGAATATTCCCCTTGCAGCGCCGTTATTGGATGCACTTTATGAGCGCGGCGAATGGTTTCCTCGTCGGCCTCCGACAGGCCAATGTAACGCACCTTGCCCTCTTTAACCAAATCCGCCAGAGTTCCTACCACGTCTTCAATGGGCACATTGGGATCAACCCGATGTTGGTAATAAAGATCGATAACCTCGGTTTGCAGGCGAGATAAGCTGCCCTCGCAGGATTTGCGAATGGTCTCCGGAGTGCTGTCGAGGCCCATCCATTCTCCGGTTGCTTTGCGGGCAATACCGAATTTAGTAGCAAGAGTCAGTCGATCGCGATCAATGCCCAACGCCTTGATACGATCACCCAATAATTGCTCATTGGCATACGGCCCGTAAATTTCTGCGGTATCCCAAAAGGTAACGCCTTGCTCCAAAGCAGCCAGTAATGTGGCGTCTACTGCCTCAGTACTTGCGCCGCCGTAAAAGTCCGACATGCCCATGCAGCCCAAACCCATTGCTGAAACTTCCAGCCCTTGTGATCCTAGTGATTTAGTTTTCATTGGTTATTCTCCTGTCGCGAGCTTATTGTCGGCTCGATGTGGGTGGATGAGGCTATTATCCGGATGATTCAACTCATATCGGTAGCCAAAAACTCGGCTCGACTTGCCTAATCCTCCGATTCTTGCCTCACATCTACGACAAAAGCCATCAATCCAGTACCATAAACCACCCAATCCTATGAGTGCTGCTTTATGAACTTACTGGCCCAGCAAATTCTGCAGCTATTGCCAGAAGCCGGAGACGTGTCCAACGCCCTGCCCAATACGGTTTTTTTTCGGGTTGATGAGCCGCATCCTTTAAAACCGTTAATTTATCAACCGAGCATTTATTTTGTAGCGCAGGGTGAGAAAGAAGCTTGGCTTGGCGATCAGCGGTTTGTGTACAACGAATTGGCGTATTTGGTGTTAACGGTACCATTGCCGTTACGCTGCCGAGTGTTTACGGCCAGCACCAATCACCCTTTTTTGGCTGTGCGATTGAATATTAATTTACCGGTATTAAACGATTTATTAACGCAATTACCCGAACCCAACAACCTAGCCGACGAAAGCAAATCCGGTATATTTATTACTCACAGCAATCAAGAACTTATTGATAGTGTTAACCGCTACGTGGGTACCTTAGAGCAACCAGAAAAAATTTCGGTATTAGCGCCTATATATTATCGGGAGATTTTATTTCACCTGCTTCAGGGCGAGCAGGCCAATGTGTTAAGAAACTTTGCCATTATCGATCGCCAAAGTAATCGTATTGCACAGGCCATTCAACACATTCACCGCCATTACGCACAAGCATTACGCGTAGAAGAACTCGCGGATATTGCTGCCATGAGCCCCTCCACTTTTTACGAGCATTTCAAAAATGTTACCCAGCACTCGCCGCTACAGTACTTAAAAAATATTCGCCTACATCAAGCTAAAAATCATATTTTTGCCGATCAACTGCCCATTAACGAAGCAGCCTATAAAGTCGGCTACGAAAGCCCTTCTCAATTTAGCCGAGAATATAAGCGATTATTTGGACACTCACCGATGCAACATTTACAGCAGCGATAATGTTGATACACCACTGCTTGCAAATAGATTTTAATCGTTGATAATTCAATTCAAATCATTTTATTGTTATCAAAAGACCTAACATGGCAACGAAAAGCGTAGTACTAATACACGGTTTTGGCGGCAGCCGATATACATTAAAAAAACTGGAGTCGCACCTAAAAAAGCAAGGCTACCACACGGTTAATATTGGCTACCCGTCTTTACTTAAATCCATCGAAAGCTTGGCCAAACCCACCATAGAGAAAGCACTAAATCGTTGCCCAAGTACAAACACTGTTCACTTTGTTACTCATTCCATGGGGGCGATTTTACTGCGCTACTATTTGCACGATCACACCATCGATAACATTGGCCGGGTTGTGATGTTGGGCCCACCCAATGGTGGATCGGAAATTGTGGATACCTTAAAAAAGGTACCCGGCTCACAATTATTTAAGCGACTCTCAGGCATGCAACTCGGCACGGGCGACAACGATATACCCAAAGCCCTGGGCCCCACTCGTTTAGATGTTGGTATTATTGCCGGCAACCGCAGCATTAACCCTTTTCTAGCGGCCATGTTACCTGAGACTAACGACAGTCGGGTCACGCTTACCAATACCCGCCTGGAGGGCATGATTGATTATCTCGTGTTACCGGTTTCGCACGTATTAATGCTTCGCAACCCAATAGTTATCGAGCAAACCTTGCATTTCTTACAGAATGGAAGCTTTAAAGATTGACCTTTGAACAATAGCGCTTAGAAGAAAAAATCGCCATACAATACTGCTTTTATAAGCTAACCCGTCCATGAACACCCAATAATTAAAGATAAATTACAACCGGATTACATACTTAATAGTTTTGCTAAGTAGCTTATACGATTTTGCACACTTTTCAAAGCAGAGTACATTTTTTGATTTTTTTCTTATAGCATACTCTTAAGTAAACGAATAAATAAATTGCCTGTAACAAGCTTACTACGACAATAGCTTAATTACAGGCAAACCCTAGCAAACATAAACACATTAAAGGAGCCTCTGACAAACTCAGATCCTCCTAAAATGAACTACATCAAGAACCCAAAATGTGTCTTGATCTGCCTATATGCAGTTATCAATTAACGAGATTAAAACCTATTAACACCGAACCCCAACAACACCGCGCGTCAACAATCGCGCACCAACAATATAGCCGGGTTAATACTTGTTTCGACCCATAGGTTAACTTTTTTAAGATTATTTAGTAAAAGTATTTTTTATCTAAAACATTTAACCACTCAAAAACAATATAAAGCGTATTTTTATTTTATCGCAATAATATTAACCGAAACTGCTAACCTTAAAAAAAAAACACCCACTCAAAAATAAGGCACCATTATGATAATCAATAGAAAAACATTAGGTTTAGGAGTAGTTGCATTAACAAGTTGCTTAACGGCCGTTTCGGCTTTCGCCGTTCCTCCCGTCGGAGAATATTGTTCTGTCGATGTTGTTACCACAGAAGATACTGTATTTTATGTTCCCAGTGGCCGTGATGGTGCCTACAATCTATTGGGTTGGGGTAATGGTACAGGAGGTTCGCCAACCACATACAATGGGTTACTGAATTCCATTGCCGAACAATGCGTATTCGTTGCAGCCGCTACTACTGCAAACTCCGGTTCAGGCCAGGAAGTAGAGCTCTCGGTTAACCAAGCGTTGAGTCTCTACAGCAACATTATCGATCGCGACCCCACTATTTGTACGTCTGGTCATTCGCAAGGTGGTGGCGGTGCGTTTAATGCGGCGAATCGTTTGGGCGCCGACTGTGTAATTGCGGTACAACCAGATACCGTTTACACAACCAGTATATTCTCTCCAGTTGCCAGCGATGTAAACGTGGTTTGTATCTTTAGTACGGAAGATAATCTTGCGCCGGCCGAGCCGTTTAACGCAGCCAATTGTCGCGCAAACGCCACTCGCTATTCAGAAGAAATTACCTCGGGCACCCACTTTACACCCACATATGGTGATGGCGGCTCGGTTGGAAGTGTAGTACGCGATTACACCGATCGCTGGCTAAACTTCTAATTAAATTAAAGAAACTCTAGGATACTCTGATTAACTCATCCCTGAGTTAATACTCGAGTCTACGACTCTCGCCCGTTGGGCCAGCGG
>CAYFFE010000165.1:0-4702 GCA_964342265.1 uncultured Cellvibrionaceae bacterium
TGGTTCCACGCCGCGGCCAGCTCGCGGTTGGCGAGCTTTGCCAGAGCCCATAGGGCCGTAGATTTTATGCGCCGAAAACGCGTAAAAATCGCAGCCGATGGCTTGCACATCCACGGGCTCGTGAGCAATGCCTTGCGCGCCATCGATGAGCACCCAGGCACCCACCGCCTTGGCTTTGGCAGTGAGTTCGACAATGGGGTTGAGCGTGCCCAGCGCATTGGAGGCGTGGGGAAAGGCCACCAATTTGGTTTGGCGGGACAACAAGCCTTCGAAGGCTTCGATATCCAGCTCGCCGCTGTCTTTTATAGGCGCGACTTTAAGGGTGGCATCGGCGGCTTTACAGGCTTGCTGCCAAGTTACCAAATTGGCGTGGTGCTCCATTTCGGTAATCACCACCTCCTCGCCCGGTTTCAGCAACTGCGACAATCCGCGACTGACCAAATTAATGGCCTCGGTGGTACCGGAGGTCCAGATTAACTCTTCGCGCTGATAGGCGTTTATAAAACCGGCCACGGTATCGCGCGCAGCTTCGAAAGCTTTGGTGGCTTCATCGGCTAAGCGATGGGCACCGCGATGCACGTTGGAATTGCAGTGCGTGTAGTAATGCACCAGTGCATCGATAACACACTGAGGTTTTTGTGTGGTCGCGGCGTTGTCGAGGTAGACCAGCGGCTGGCCGTCGATGTCGCGCTTGAGTATGGGAAATTCTTCCCGAATGGCTTGAATATCCAACGCCATTTACGCCTCCGACTGTTTTCGAACACTGGCGAAGCGATCCTTTAAAAGCTCGCGCAACCACTCGGCCAAGGGCTCAAGCGGCATTTGATCGATTAACTCATTGATAAAACCAAAGTTGAGCATAATGCGCGCGTCCTGCTCGCCAATACCGCGCGAGCGCATGTAATACAGCGCCTTGTCGTCAAGCTCGGCGACGGTAGCACCGTGGGCGCAGCGTACATCGTCGGCGTAAATTTCCAGCTCGGGCTTGGTGTTAACCTCGGCAGTACGGGTTAACAACAAATTGCGGTTGTTGAGTTCGGCCAAGGTTTTTTGCGCGTGGCGATGAATGTGAATACGCCCGTTAAATACCGCTTTGGCGTGATCGCCAACAATACCGCGCACGTTTTCTTCGGTAGTGCCGTTGGGCTTTTGGTGTTCCACATTGCTGTGCAAGTCGAACAGTTCTTTACCCGCCAACAAATACACAGCATTTTGCGTCGCCTGGGCGTGCTCGCCGGTGTGGTTGATGTCCACATCGAGCCTGGCCAGCTCACTGCCAAAGCCCACCAATGTGGAGTGCATCCGACTGTGATCGGTAAGATTAAAATGGCAACCGCCAATATTGGCGCACTGGCCGCTTTGCAGCGCAAATCGGAAATGCTCCAGCTCTGCCGAGGCTCCAATCTGATATTCGCTGAAGCTGGTGTTAAAACACGCGGCGTCACCCATATGCTGTTCGATCACGCAAAGTTTGGCCTGATCTCCCAGCGCCACTAAATGACGGCTGTGGGCTTCGCCACCGTTTTGCCAGTGCACCAGGCGCACGGGTTTGGAAATACGGGCACCCGCAGCGACTTCGATGAACACACCGTTGGTGGCCAGTACATCGTTGGCCAAACCAAATAAGTGTCGCTCGGGCTTGGCGTTGTTGTAACACTGGCTAGCCCGCACCTGTTGCTCAGCATTGAGGTCCGCCAGTGGTGTGATGGTTAAACCGGGTTCTACGTCGCCGAGTGTGATCAGTTGGCCATTAACCAACACCACCTCGATACACTCTAAACCGGGGATCGCCTGCGCCTGGAATTGGCTGGCATCCGGTGTTGCCGGTTGCAAGCGCTCCAGATTGGCCATGGGCACATAGCGCCAGTCTTCCGTTTTGCGGGTGGGCCAACTGCGCTGCTGCAGTTTGGCCAGGGAGTCGGCGCGTTGATTGGCCAGCCAGTCTTCGGCGGCGGAACCACTATCGATGACGCGAGACAGCCAATTACTCATTGATCAACCTCGTGGTGCATTTCGGTGGGATCGGCTTTGCGCAGTTCTGTTAACCAGGCGTAGCCCTGATCTTCCAATTCCAATGCCAATTGAGCGTCGCCACTTTTAACGATGGCTCCGTCACTGAGCACGTGCACGTAATCGGGCTTGATGTAATCGAGCAGGCGCTGGTAGTGCGTAACCACAATAAAGGCACGTTTACCGTCGCGCATGCTGTTAACGCCATCGGCAACCACTTTTAAGGCATCGATATCCAATCCGGAATCGGATTCGTCGAGAATGCACAGTTGTGGCTGCATCAGCAGCATTTGCATGATTTCGTTGCGTTTTTTCTCGCCGCCGGAGAAACCTTCGTTAACGCCGCGCTTTAAAAATTCGGCCGGCAAATTAACCTGTTTGCACACTTCGCGGGCCTGCTTTAAAAACTCTTTGGAGCTGGCAGGTTCGAGCCCCTGGGCCTGACGGCGGGCATCGACGGCGGCTTTTAAAAATTCCAAATTGCTCACCCCGGGGATTTCTACCGGGTACTGAAACGCCAAAAAAACGCCGGCGCGGGCTCGCTCTTCCACTTCCAGTTCCAAGAGATCCTGGCCATTTAAGGTGGCGCTGCCGGCTTTGACTTCGTAACCGTCGCGACCCGACAGGGCGTAACCTAATGTACTTTTACCGGCGCCGTTGGGGCCCATAATGGCGTGTACTTCGCCGGGTTTGATGTTGAGATTTAAGTCTTTGAGGATGGTGTTTTCCTCGACTTGCACCGTCAGGCCAGAGACCGACAATAAATATTCGTTAGACATGCTTACCTCGTTGTTCGTTAGCCCACAGAGCCTTCTAGGCTGATTTCCAGTAGTTTGCCCGCTTCCACGGCAAACTCCATCGGCAATTCTTTAAACACCTCTTTGCAGAAGCCATTAACAATCATCGATACGGCTTTTTCCGCATCCAGACCGCGCTGCTGACACAAAAACATTTGCTCATCGCTGACTTTAGAGGTGGTGGCTTCGTGCTCGACAATGGCACTGGGGTTTTTGCTTTCCACGTAGGGGAAGGTGTGCGCGCCGCACTGATCGCCAATTAATAGCGAATCGCACTGGGTAAAATTACGCGCGCCTTCGGCACCGGGGTTCATGCGCACCAGGCCGCGATAAGCGTTGTTACTGCGACCGGCAGAAATGCCCTTGGAAATGATCGTGGAGCGGGTGTTCTTGCCCAGATGGATCATTTTGGTACCGGTATCGGCCTGCTGCGCGCCGCGCGTGAGAGCTACGGAGTAGAATTCGCCGATGCTGTTATCGCCTTTTAATACGCAACTTGGGTATTTCCAGGTGATGGCCGAGCCGGTTTCTACCTGCGTCCAACTGATTTTGGCGTTGTCGTGGCAGACACCGCGCTTAGTTACAAAGTTGTAGATGCCACCCTTACCGTTTTCGTCGCCGGGGTACCAGTTTTGCACAGTGGAGTATTTGATTTCGGCGTTATCCAGCGCCACCAATTCCACCACGGCGGCGTGAAGCTGGTTTTCGTCGCGCTGCGGCGCGGTGCAGCCTTCTAGGTAGCTTACGTGGCTGCCCTCGTCGGCAATAATCAGCGTGCGCTCAAACTGGCCGGTATTCTGCTCGTTAATGCGAAAATACGTCGACAACTCCATGGGACAACGCACGCCCTTGGGAATGTACACAAACGAGCCGTCGGTAAACACCGCACAATTGAGTGCCGCAAAATAGTTGTCTTTTTGCGGCACCACACTGCCCAGGTATTGTTTAACCAACTCGGGAAAACGGTGCACCGCATCGGAGATGGGGCAGAAAATTACCCCGGCTTCTTCGAGTTTTTCGCGGAAGGTCGTGACCACCGATACCGAATCGAACACGGCATCCACGGCCACACCGGCCAGCATTTGTTGCTCCACCAGGGGAATGCCCAATTTCTCGTAAGTGGCCAGAAGTTCGGGGTCGACTTCGTCCAGACTTTTGGGTTTGTCGGCCATGCTTTTGGGGGCCGAATAGTAGGAAATCGCCTGATAATCGATTTCTGGGTAAGACAAATGCGCCCAGCTGGGCTTGGGCATTTTTAACCAAGCCGCATAGGCTTTAAGTCGCCACTCCAGCATCCAGGTGGGCTCGCCTTTTACCGCAGAAATTTTGGCGATAACGTCTTCGTTTAAACCGGGCTCGAAGGTTTCCGATTCAACGGCAGACACAAACCCGGCCTCGTATTTACGGGCTAGGGCTTCATTGATTTGCTCAGTCATGGGTATTTCTCGCTAATCACGAAAACAAGCGCAAAACACTCTTATACGGTGTTTTTATTTTCGGGCGCGTTGTAGCAGTTTTTTGGCCGCTGCTCCAGGGCAGCGGTATGGCTTAACCCAGCATTTCCAATATTTGCTCGGAATCCGGATCCGCATTTTGCTGCTTCTCGCGGTTGCGCCGATCAACCAAACTTTGCAGGCTGATATTGCTTAGGAAATTGTGGATTTGTTTGCTGAGATCGCTCCACAGATGGTGCGTTAAACACACCTCGCCGCCGTGGCAGTTGCCCGCGCCGCCGCAATTGGTGGCATCGATGGACTCGTTTACGGCATCGACAATCTCGGCGATAAAAATGGTGTCCGCCTCGCGGCTTAATTTGTAACCGCCACCGGGGCCGCGAACACTGCTAACAAGCCCTTGGCGGCGCAGCTTGGCAAAGAGCTGTTCCAGGTAGGACA
>CAYFFE010000166.1:0-4605 GCA_964342265.1 uncultured Cellvibrionaceae bacterium
TGTAAATAAAAGAGTGCTCGTAACCCGTAAAGGGCTTCTGAATCGTTGAGTCCTCCTTAATATGGGGTAATTCGTAGCCGAGTGTGTTCTCCTTGTTGGGCTCTTGTTCGGCAAACGCAGTGACTAAATAGCGTAAATCTCCCCCTGGATTAACGCTATTGAATGGGTAACAGGTAACCAATACCAACGCCTGATGTTGGTCGGTAATATTTAAAGGTTGCGTTTTTTGGTTGACTATTTGCGTGCTATCGACTCGATAACGTTGCCAATTACCTTTTTTGTCTTGAATTCTCAGTAAATCGCCCGGTTTTAACTTTTGTAAAAAAGCGAAATGGGTATCGCGATGTCCGGCAATAACACTCGTACCGGGATTGCCCGGCAGTGCGGACTCCACTAAATGTCCAGGACCAAACGCCAACGACTCACCGCTGGCGCTTGCCAAAACCATTAAATCTTGATCGTGATCGGGTGCTTGTAAGCGAGCTACCGGCCAGGTATCCGCCCAGGACCAGGGCGGATGAGGTTGTTGGCTGCTGAGTGTGTCTTGCCAGGCCGAAGTAATCAATTGTTGCGCCGCCCAAGCTTTTGCATAAATCCAAACGGCCGAGCCAAAACTGTAAATCATTACCGATAAAAATAGCCCAATTATAACGGTATTTTTAATTTGAGGGCGTAGGTTAATAGACTGCATGGTGGCTCCTACGACTATAAAGCAGTCCGCCATAAAGCAATAAACAAACACCACAAGCTAACGTTATAAGTAAATGTAACTGCGCAGCGGTGGCTGTTTTGGGGTACGCTAACTGCTTTTGTTTTACCACGGTTTGAGATTGAGCGACTTGCCCTTTTGCTACCAAGTTGGGAATGGCTTGTTGTCGAAGTGTTGCATCGATAGGACGAGAAATTTCTTTCTCTACGGCCACTAAGCTGGTGTAGGGCGATACCAATTGATGTTTTAAGGCCACAGACAGCACGTCTTGCCGAACCTCTTGTTCTGGCCGGCCTAGGATTTTTTCATCCAGTAGTGCGGCTATTTTTTCTCGTGCCCATAACTTGCTAATACCTTTTAACGACCCTTGTTGTTTTTCGCGTTTAAAGTGTATTTGTCGCTGCCAGTCGTTGCCGGCTACACGCCCGTGCACCCGCACTGTGTAGTCGCGATTGTCTAGTGGCGAATTAAAATTGGCGTGTACCAGTAACGGCTCACCTAAATACAAGTCGGGTAAAATCTGGGGCCAACTTTCTACCTGCATGTTCGCGGGCCATTCGATTTGAATATGGCTGAGTATCGGACTTTCGAGCTTGCGAAATAAATTCGACATTTTATCCGAAACTTCATCGGTGCTGCCAATGAATGTAAAGGTGCCGTGGCCCATTTGTGCGGCTTTACGCATAAAAAAGCTGTTGGGTGCGGAGCCTATGCCTACGGTAAATAGGCGTGAACTGTTGAGTTTTTCGTGGATTAATTCAAACAAAGCGGTTTCGTTGCCTACCGAGCCATCGGTAATAAAAATAATTTGTGAAAGCAAATCTTCCGGTACCGGCGTGGTTAGTGCTGCATTCAAAGCTGGCTGCATTTCTGTGCCACCGTTAGCGTACAACTGGTTAACAAATCGCTCTGCCGATTCAATGTTAGGTGGCGTGGCGGCTTGGGGATTTAAAAACAAGGTGGAAAAATTTGAATTAAATTCAATGATATTAAAATAATCCTGAGGTTTTAATCGTTGAAGGGCATAACCTAAACTTTGTTTGGCTTGCACGATGGAATCACCTTGCATAGATCCAGAGGTATCGATAATAAAAATAACTTGGCGAGGCAATACTCGATTGGCTTGTTCCTGCTGAGGCGGAATCAACATCAGCGTGGCGTAGTCGTCCTGAATTCCCTGGGCTGTAATTCGCTCCATAAATACAGCGGCCTCTGGTGCGTGCTGCTCTAAAGCTCGCCAGCGTAACTCAAAGTCTCTGTTCATGGGCGTGGTGTTTTGTTGAAGCGTTATATGGTGAGTATCCGAAAGGCGGGTGGTGGTAATTGGGTGGTAAGGGCTGTTGATGTCGGCGAGAGGTAAGCCTGCATTTAAAAATACTTCAAGATGCATTTGGTGGCTGTTTTGTGGTGCGCTGATCTCGGGCAGCATCCAGGGAGAAATCCGTGAGGCGTCGGTAACTTGATTAGTATCTTTCGCCCATCCCCAAAAGTTGGTACCGTTTGAGGAAACAGAAATTTCATCATCCAATTGGGCTGAGCCTGGAATATAGCGTGGCGTAATCGTCATGGGAAAGCGAAAACTGAACTCACCTAAATTGTAAGTAACCGGCTGTTGATACGTAAGGCGCACGGTCAGTGTCTCGCCCGGGGCAATATTCGCTACCGATTGGGTAAACAAATTGGGCCGTTCTTGTTCCACTAATGCGGCTTTTTTTCCACTGGCTTTAGCTTTTTGATAGGTTCTTCTGGCTTGTTGTTTTTCCTGAATTTCCGCCTCGATTATTCGATTTTGCAATTGTATGGCCATATGGCTAACGGCCGAGTTTTCCGGCAAAGGAAAAACATACACTCCTTCTTGCCAGTCGGCCGTATCGTTTTTAAAGGTTTGTTCTAACTCCACATTAACCAACATACCGGTTACCGTAAAACTGGCTCGGCCGTTGATCATTAAGGCGGGTTGGTAGCTGCCTTGGGGTGTTGGCAGCAGTAATCGGCCCGATTTGGCCTCATGAGGTTGTAAGGTTTCTGGCTCCTGGCTATGGTGCGAGTTGTGCAAGGGCTGAGCGCTGGCCAAGGGTATGACGATAAATAACATTAAAATAAACGCAATGACCGAAACAACCTTAATAATAAAAGATTTTCTACTGCGCCGGTTCTCGCTAAATAACAGTAATTGTTTGTCGGGTTTTTGTGAGCCAAACATGCGATTGTTCCTTAAAGTGGTTGGATTATACTGGCCAGTAAAGCGTATAAATCCGACGCCTCAATGGAGCAATCGGGCCAAAGCCTGATCAATTGTGGCAAATTATGGCAGAGTTAATCAGAGTTTCCTTAGATACATTCTGAAAAATACATATTTGTATTTATGTATAAGCGAATAATCGAATAATCGAAGTTACTTTTACGTTAATAAAAAAACTTTGATTATAGTAAAAAGCCGCTAAAATCTTGCCATCAATAAACAATTTAAAATCATTTGGAAATGGCAATGGGACAGTTAAGTCGGCGCAATCTCCTCAAGCTTAGTGGTGCAACGGCTGCAACCAGCGTGTTGGCAAGTAAAGAGTTGGTAAACGCAGAGGAAGTTAAGCACGAGCAAGGTCATGGCAAAAATGTGTTATTGGATTATCCCGAGCACGCTTTACCGGCAGCCAATACGCTTAAAGTGGGAGAGCCTGTGGCTTTTAACTATCCGGATAACGACTCTCCTTGCGCCTTGCTCAAGTTAGGGCATGCCGTATCGGGTGGGGTTGGCGAGCAAGAAGATATTGTGGCTTACAGTGTGTTGTGCAGTCATCGCGGTTGTGTGGTGAATTACGATCACAACGCCGGTACTTTTAAATGCCCTTGCCACTTCTCAATTTTTGATCCCGAAAAACGCGGTCAGATGGTGTGTGGTCAAGCCGTGGATGATTTACCCCGAGTGGTTTTAACGCATAATCGAGAAGACGACAGTCTGCGTGCTGTTGCGGTGGAAGGATTAATTTACGGTCGCGTCAGCAATATTTTGGTTAAAGGGTGAAGGGGTTAATTAACCATGAGTGTTAAAAAAGATCGTATTCCCTTGCCGCCCACTAATGCCCAAGTTACTAACCTGACGTGTCATTTTTGCATTGTCGGTTGCGGTTACAAAGCCTACAAATGGCCGGCAACCAAAGAGGGCGGTTGGTCGCAACATCAAAACGCACTGGGCGTTAATTTTAATCAGCAGTTACCACCAGATGCCCTCAGTCTTTCGCCTTCCATGCACAACATCGTAAGTGATCGCAACGGTAATCGCTCCAATATATTAATCGTGCCCGATCAACACTGCCCAGTGAATAAAGGTTTGTCGTCTACGCGTGGCGGGCAGCTGGCGCAAGTAATGTATTCTGGCGAGGGTACATCGGCTAATCGGTTGTTACACCCGCGCTTAAATAGGGGCGACGAGTGGACCAACACCAGTTGGCAACACGCCATGGCTATTTACGCCGGGGTAACGAAAAAACTGCTCGACGAGCATGGCCCCGATGCCTTGTATTTTAATTGTTTTGATCACGGTGGTGCGGGTGGCGGATTCGAGGATACCTGGGCTACTGGCAAACTCATGTTTACCGCGCTGCAAACGCACAAAGTGCGCATTCATAACCGACCGGCCTACAACTCCGAATGCCACGCCAGTCGCGATATGGGCATTAGCGAATTAAATAACAGCTACGAAGACGCACAACTGGCTGATGTGCTTTGGTCCATTGGTAATAATCCCTACGAGACGCAAAGCAATTATTTTTTAAATCACTGGTTACCCAATTTACGTGGTGAAACGATAAATAAAAAGCGCCAGTGGTTTAATCAAAGTTCCGTTTTACCTACGCGAATAATTTTTGTCGATCCTCGTCGCACGCCGCCGATTGCAG
>CAYFFE010000167.1:0-4522 GCA_964342265.1 uncultured Cellvibrionaceae bacterium
TCATAACTTGAGGTAACCTCAAAACATCAATAACCGGGCAATAGCATTGCCAGGGTAAAGTGGCGTTCTAACGCCACCCTATCAATGCTTGAGATTTAACTTGGAATGTGCCCGCAACCAGCGCCTGTACTACATTGGCAATAAACTTCATTTCTCGTCCTTCACGAGTATAGTATGTGTCAATGTTGGCGTCTTCGAAAGCCCAAAATTCCCAGCACCCGTAAGGATTGGTATCAGCCTCTACGGTGCCGATGTTGTGAGCCTGTGGGTAAACCATGATGATGTCATTAGCTTCGGCCACGGTGTTGTAGACATTTTCTCGATAGAGCCCGCCAAAGGTCACCTCCTGGCCTTCGAAATCACTGCCCACCTTGCCGGTAAATGTCCACTTGGGAAACATCTGACAGCCGTGCAGAGCAACGTGTATGCGACAAGCTTTAGCGTTGGCCATGCAGTCTTCGGGCACATAAACATAGCCTTCTTCGTCCAATCCCGCATCATTTAATTGCTGCACAGTGGTAATGCTGGGGTCGTCGATGTATTCGAGCTGATTAAAACCGAACATGCGGTTCATATTAGCCGTTTCTGGATCTCGCAGAGTGCCGTAGATGTGATCGAGAATATCTTGCGCTAAGTTATAGCCACTTAATAAGAAGGCATCGCAGTGATACATCCACGGATCGTTTCCGCGCAGAAACTGATTGGGGAACCAAGAATATTGTTGCGAATTACTCGGTGCGCAAGGTGTTGAGTATTTGTCCAACCCCATATACTCATCAAACATTTCGTTATCGGTGGGCATACCATGGGCGACTGGGTAAAACGGCCCAAACTTAGCAATGTAAGACCAAGCCTCTATTTGACGAACGGAATTTTCGACGAATTCTTCATAAAATAATTTGGAAATATAACCCAATAGGGGATTAATGACTTGATCACTTTGAGAGTTAAACAGATAGACTTTGTCGTCTTTGAGATTCTCCAACGAACTGATTTTTCCTTCACCTTCTGCTTGTCGAGCGGCGTCGATGTAGGTGTTGGCGGTTAAATCTGCGCCCACGCCCAGCATACAAATGGTTTTAATTTTATTGATGTCTTCGGGCGGGCGATCTTCGGCACAATAATAAGGTCCACCGGCAATGGCTCCAACGCCCATAAACAAATCGGAATAAGCAACATGCAGTTGCATAGCCATATAACCACCGGAAGAAACGCCAGATACCGAAATCTGATCGGGGTCGACCAATACTCTAAGCGGGGCGGTTTGAGTAAACGCCTGAGCAGTTGAAAAACTCAAGCAATAAATAATGAGCACACACACCAAACGCAAAACGTGACGCATTACTGGCTCCTAAAGAAGATAATTAATTAACTAGCTTAAAATCCACTTTAGTTCAGCAATTAAATATAACCAGAGCAGTACAATACATTGACACATTAGTCTACGCTTTACGTTAACTTTCATTATTTGAGAGCAACATCATGCATTCCGAGGCAACAGAGTCTTATTCACAAAACGATCTGTTAACCTGGGCTAGTGTGCTAGAAAGTTATGCCCGCGATTGGGACAGTAGTTTTGAGCACAAACCGAGCTATTACACTCAGGAATTCTGGTATTTGTTTGTGAGTTGTTTAGCCAGCGCTTGGCGCGGAGAGCCACTTACTATCACAGAAGCCTGTCAAGCAATGAAAGTAGGTTCTCAACGCACTCGGGAAGAACGCATTAAAAAAGCCATTTATGATGGTTATTTAGAGAAACAACGCAGCCAGGAAAACGGGCGAGAAATTATGTTATTGCCCACCGCCAAACTACAGTCCGTAGTGGCCGCTCACCTGGAGCGAACGTTAAATCTCACCCGCCAAACCTTAAACGCACTGGACAACAATTAATTCATTAGCAAACAGTGTGAAGTCCGCAACATTTACGGTTAACGAGCAGTGATAAATCGCTAAGATTAACTTGAGTCTGAACTGAACCTAGCATTAAGATACGCTAATAAACGCAGGGGCTTCGCCGGTGTTTTCTAACACTCAGCACCCCATCATGCGTTCGGCGCTCGACCTCCAAGCGACAGTTATTATTTTTTAATTAACATATTAACCAATCGTTTTGAGTTTTCGCGTTAATTTTCGGACTTTTCAATAATTTAAAAATGTCTGCGGTTTTTGCACCAGCAGAATTGGTACACACTCGGCCAACGCGTTTAACGCGGCAAGCCAATGTCGTAGGGATGCTCTCATGATTGATACATTTTTTCGCACAACTCCAGTAACGCACGTTTTTAAAAAAACATCATTAGCGGTTTTCCTAACTGCAGTATTTTATTCAGCGATCAGCGCGTTGCCGGCGCTAGCGCGCGATGCATCGTCTCCCAAAGCGGCATTGGAAGAGGTCGTGGTTACCGCTCAACGGCGCAGCCAAAACTTGCAAGAAGTCCCCGGTGCGGTGAGTGCTCTGAGCGCCGATCAATTGCAACGTATACAAGCCAGCGATATTGGTGATATTCAAAACTCCATTCCCAACCTCACACTGCACGAAGGTGATGCCAACAACGCCGTGGTTTACTTGCGCGGAATTGGCCAAATCGATTCGTTGGCCTTTGCCGACCCCGGTGTGGGTGTTTATGTCGACGACGTTTATCTGGGCCGAGCACAGGGCGCATTTTTAAGCGTGTTTGATGTGGAGCGAATCGAAGTATTGCGCGGACCGCAAGGCACACTTTATGGGCGCAACACCATTGGCGGTGCAGTTAAATACGTTTCTAAACCGCCCTCGGAAACTCTGGAGGCAAAAATTTCCACCACCGCCGGTAATTTTGATCGCCGCGACGTAAAAGGCAGCCTGAGCGGTTCGTTAATCGACAACCAATTACTTGGCCGGTTTTCTGTGGCCAGTTTGCAGCGCGATGGATACTCCGATAACAGTGTCGACGGCAGCGACGATGGCGATAAAAACACGCTGGCTTGGCGTGGCTCTTTGCGCTTTCTACCGCACGAAGACTGGACCATCGATTTATCCATCGACAGCACCGACGACTCGCCCGACAGTTCGCGCACACCAGCTCGAGCCACACCCGTTTTTGGTGTGCCCGCCAATGAGGATCCATTTCGAATCAGTGCTGATTTTAACGATCAGAGCGATTTGGAAGTCAGCGGCGAGAGCTTGAGCGTAAGCTGGCAGGCGACTGAAAATTTAGAGATAAAATCCATTACGGCCTTACGCCGTTTAAACTACGACACGCGATTGGATCTCGATGCAACAGAACTGCCCATCTTTGGGATTTTTCTTGAGCAGGAACAAGAACAATTGAGCCAAGAACTGCAACTCAATTATCAAGCAACAGGTTTTAATGCGGTAGCGGGCCTTTATTATTTCCACGAGGAAGACGAAACCGAATCGGGCGTGTTTGGGCCTACCATCGAATTTATTTCCAACTCGTTAAACGATCAAACCAATGACAGCTACGCCGTTTACGGCCAACTCGATGCCTATCTTACTGATCGCATTACCTTAATTGCGGGCTTGCGTTATACGGTTGAAAACAAGGAGTTTTCTCGAGATCAGGAATCTTTCGAACCCGATACACCGTTCCAACCGCAGCTAGGACAAGGACGCGTGGAAACTGATGTGGATGAGGATGACGAGTGGAATAATTTATCACCCAAACTCGCCCTACAATATCAGTTTAATGAAGACGTGCAGTTTTACGGAAGTATTAGCCGCGGTTTTAAAAGCGGCGGCTTCGATGGACGCTCGAACAGCGACTTCGAAGCCAGCCCCTACGATCCCGAAACACTTACCGCGTACGAAGCGGGGATGAAATCCGACTGGTTGGAAAACCGTTTGCGAATTAATACTGCGCTGTTTTACAACGACTACAAAGACATGCAGTTAAGCAGCTTTACCGCCGACGACAACGGTGCCTTTGCGGCGCTGTTCACCAACGCCGGTGAAGCACACATTGCCGGATTGGAATTGGAACTGACCGCGCTGATTGCCGAACCACTGACCGTGGATTTTAATTTGGGCTACACCGACGCCAAATACGATGAATTTATCGGTGCCGGCGGCATTGACGTCAGTTCTGAGCGCGAATTAGTTAACACGCCAAAGTGGACATCGCGCCTCGCCGGGCAATATCGATGGGTTACCGCTGGCGATCACGAATTGTTGTTTGATGCCGGCATCAGCTATCGCAGCAAAACCTATCCCACCGTGAGCAGCAGCGAAGCACTGGCGCAAGACGGTTATCAACTTATCGACGCCAGCATTACCTTTACCACCAGCGATCAGCACTGGCGCATTAACGCCGGCATTAAAAATTTAGAAGATAAGGAATACGTTACCCACGGTTTTGATCTGAGTGATTCGTTGGGTTACCAACTGGCCTACTATGGGGCGCCGCGAACTTACAGTGTGAGCGTTAACTATCACTATTTTTAAACGACCCTTTTTAATAGATCCTTTTATTGGAACCTCTGATTAACCCAGAGGTTCCTCCTGCACAAGGATGTGCAGGCA
>CAYFFE010000168.1:0-4254 GCA_964342265.1 uncultured Cellvibrionaceae bacterium
GAGCCCAACATCAAACAGGGCGGCACCTTGGCGTTTGCTCCCGGTTTTGCTATTCACTACAACCAAATCGTTCCCCGCGCCGATTTGGATGTCATTATGATTGCCCCTAAAGCGCCAGGTCATACCGTTCGCAACGAGTTTGTTAACGGTGGCGGTATTCCCGACTTGGTAGCGGTATTCCAGGACGCTTCGGGTCGCGCGAAAGAATTGGGCTTGAGCTACGCCTCGGCCATCGGTGGCGGTCGTACCGGCATTATCGAGACTACCTTCAAAGACGAAACCGAAACCGATTTGTTCGGTGAGCAAGCGGTATTGTGTGGCGGGTGCGTAGAGTTGGTAAAAGCGGGTTTCGAAACCTTAGTTGAAGCCGGTTACGCGCCAGAGATGGCCTACTTCGAGTGTTTGCACGAGCTTAAGTTGATTGTTGATTTGATGTACGAAGGCGGCATCGCCGATATGAACTACTCCATTTCTAACAATGCGGAGTATGGCGAATACGTAACCGGTGAGGAGGTCATCAACGACCAGTCACGTGCGGCCATGCGCAATGCGTTGAAGCGCATTCAATCCGGTGAGTACGCGAAAATGTTCATCAGCGAAGGCGCTTCTGGTTATCCTTCCATGACGGCGCGTCGTCGCAACAACGCGGCGCACGGTATCGAAGTCGTGGGCGAAAAACTGCGCTCTATGATGCCTTGGATTACTTCCAAGAAAATCATCGATAAAAACAAAAACTAGAGTTTGCTTACCGCTCCGCCTTTGGCACTTAATGGTTAAAGGCGAGAGCAAAAAAAGCCACATAAAAAGCCAACAACTCAATGCGTTAACAAGAGTTGTGACAAGCGGCTTAATCCGGCGAGCCGCTTTTACAAAGTGCTTCCTTAGAATGAACCGATAATCGACAGTGCCGCGTTAATCGGTGCCCCAACGGTTACCTGGTGGGTTGAGTGGGCATTCGGGAAGTAGGTTTCATCGGTAAGGTTTTCGATGTTTAGCTGCAGGCGAAGTTTCTCGGATGCTTGATAGTAGGCCGAGGCATCAACGCGGGTGTAGCTGGGTAGTTTAGAGTCGTTTGTTGAGGTGATATTGCTCTCATCTTGGTAGATAGCGCCAAGGCCAATACCAAACGCACTACTGAACTCGTAGGCAGTCCAGATTGAGAAGGTGTTTTCTGGCAGCTCTGGTACTGGTCTGCCGTTGGGGCCGGTGTCTCCTACAAAGTCACCTTCTAGGCTACTGTAGTTGGCGGAAATCGATAGAGATTCCGTAACTGGGCCAGTTAATTGCAGTTCAAACCCTGAAATCTCTGTTTCAACCACGTCAAGTGTCGCTGGATCGTCGTCGTTTGTGCGGGGTGAGCGTTCTTCATTTTCAAATATAGCTGCGGTCAAGCTCAAGCCATTATCGAAATCCCATTTAACGCCAATTTCTTGGTTGGTAAAGGTATCTGGGTCTAGCCTGTCGTCATCACCATTAATATCGGTGAACTGCTCACCACTGCGCGGCAGGAACGATTCGCTGTAACTGGCATATATTGAAATATGCTCTTGCGGTTTATAGATAATACCGGCGCGCGGTGAGATCTCTTCATCTTTGCGGCTGCGGGTTTCTGGAATTTCTGGCTCAAGATTTAAAACGGAGATGTCGAAACTATCAAAGCGCGCGCCAAGTACAACATCCAACTGTTCGGTAATTTCGATTTCGTCTTGGATGTAAATGGAGTAAACGTCCAGGTCAACGCGGGTATCGTCGTTTAATTCGGTAAAGGCGGCGGTGGTTGGGGCACCACCTGAGGTGACTCCGGATAGGTTGCGGAAATTTAGTGGGTCGCTGGCAAGGAAACTTTCTCTGTCATTGCCTGAGGTGTTGAAAACCGGGTTAAAGCGATTTTGATCAGAGTTGGTTCTAATATACTCAACACCGCCAATTAGTGTGTGGCCTATCGAGCCAGTCTCAAACTCGCCAACCAGGTTGGTAGAAAGGATCAGGTTGTCACGCTCGGTGGTGTCTACATAACCATCCAGCTGGACTACATTGGTGCTTTCGTCATAAGCATTGGCATAAAAATTCGAGTAAACCTTGTCGTAAGTACCGTAAAAGGCGCTGACATTGGCTTTCACGTTGTCGGTAAAGTGATGCTCAACGGCTCCGCGGAAGACGTGAGCTTCGATCTCGTGGAAGTTGTTATTGGGGTCGCCAAAAATAATGTCGTCGAGTCTTTCGACGGGCTCATCATCCGCTCCTGTGGGGATGCCGCGGTCGATAAAGCGCTCGTGGTCGATATATTCGTAAGAGACATCCAACCGAGTATCTTCGCTAAGCAAGAATTGGAAGGTTGGGTTGATTCCGTAGCGCTCGCCATTATAAAAGTCGCGGTGGTTGGCGAGATTTTCGTAGGCAGCGTTTAGGCGAAAGGCCGACGAATCGCTCAACGCTAGGTTGGTATCGATTTGTATGCTGTGCTCGTCAAAGGTATCAAACGAGGTTTTGTAATCGGTAAAGTTCTCGCCGAGCTCTGCCTTTTTAGATACGCGGTTAAAAATACCGCCGGTACCGCCGCGGCCAAATAAAAGAGCGTTAGGGCCGCGCAGAATTTCTACTTGTTCAACGTTGTAAAGAGATCGGTAGTACTGCACATCATCCCGATTGCCGTCGACGTAAAAGTCCGCGGTGGAGCGAACGCCACGGAAAACAACGGAATCCCTGTGGCCCTCGCCCTGTGAGGTGTTTACCCCGGGCGTGTAGTCAACAATGCCTCTAATGTCGGTAATACCACGGTCGATGATTTCATCAGAGCTAAAAATGGACAGACTTTGTGGTACATCTAGGATGGGGGTGGGGCTTTTAATGGAATTGGATCGGTTGGTCGACAGGTACCGGCCCTCAACGACGATGGTTTCGATATTCTGCGCCTCTTCGGCAGTTGTATAGCCACTTATTAAAAGTGCTGCGGCAATGCCGGTTAATTTAAATTTCAAGGTTCCTCTCCCTAGATAGGCTAATCGTTGAATTAAAATGTGTTGTCTGCCTGTTAGTTGTGTTTATGGCGGCAGAATTGGTTCCGTGATGGCAAATGCGATGCATAATAAGAATGATTTGGTTCTTCAACAAGTGTTAGTGGGTGTAAATTTGATTTAACCACCCATTTAAAGCAGTGTTTCGCGTCTGTGCGGCTAAAATGCTGGGTCTGTGCTTGCAAGATAAGGCAGGGCTATAATGCGCCGCCGTTTGGATGGTCGGGTAGCTGACCGCAATTGAGAAGATTTATGACTAAAACAAAAGGCGAGAGCCCAGAAGATCCTTCAGCTCCTATTGATGCTCAAAATGCTGAGAGCCAGAAAAAAGGGTTAGATGAAAGCTTAATTCCGGTTGATGAGCATTTCGAGGAAGTCCATGAAGGCGGTAAAAAAGTAACGCATAAAGGCGTATTTTTACTGCCCAACTTGCTCACAACCGGGGCTTTGTTTAGCGGTTTTTACGCGATTATTGCCGCAATTCAGTTGCAGTTTGAGCCGGCAGCCATCGCAATGTTTGCGGCCATGGTGTTGGATGGCATGGATGGTCGAGTGGCGCGGTTAACCAATACCTCCAGCGAATTTGGTGTGCAGTACGATTCGTTGTCGGATTTGGTGTCGTTTGGTGTGGCTCCCTCTTTATTGCTCTTCAATTGGGCTCTAGTGCAACTCGGCAAATTCGGCTGGGCAGTATCGTTTGCTTACATTGCCTGCGCTGCGTTGCGGTTGGCGCGCTTTAATGCTCAAGCCAAAGTTACTGATAAGCGGTTCTTTATTGGTTTGGCGAGTCCGGCTGCGGCCGCGTTGATCGCATCAATGGTATGGGTCGGCCACGACGCAGAGCCCGGCAAGATCTTCGCCTATTTCACTGCGGTGGTTGCTTTGGGGGTCGCTCTGCTGATGGTATCCAATGTGCGCTACCAAAGTTTTAAAGGGGTAGATCTCAAGAGTCGCGTGCCTTTTGTGTTTATTTTGGCTTTGGTGTTGTTATTTACCGTTATCACCATCGATCCGCCTAAAGTGCTTTTACTAATGGCATGCTTGTACGCATTTTCGGGGCCGCTGCAGGTGCTGGCGCGGTGGGGTTTGCGGGTTGCTAAAGGCAAGCCCGCTGCTTAGTGACTTTTCTCATTAATTTTATTTTCAATATTTAGAAAAACCAGTTGCCAAGCCTAATGCTCGGGAGTATAGTTCGCGCCCTCGTGTTGAGCAGAGGCGGGTTTTTGCGAGGTATTTGTTG
>CAYFFE010000169.1:0-4183 GCA_964342265.1 uncultured Cellvibrionaceae bacterium
CTTGTGCAGGAGGAACCTCTGGGTTAATCAGAGGTTCCTATATTTTAAGAACAACTGTTAGTTATACACATTGGCAGGCGCTTTCATTAGAACCACTTTTTAAAATGCAGCTTTTGAAAGCCTCTGTGATTTTAGATACCTTTTGTGTCCGATAGCTTTTTGCGAAAGCTTGTTAAGAACATTGTTTAAAAAAGCTTTTCGAACTTTTTTTCAGCTCGATTTACCATGGTAGAAACCACTTCTTTGCCCCTCCACCGGGGCTTTTTTTTCGCTTTACAATAACCAAAACACGTAGCTTTTTACTATTAATTTGCCACCCTATCTCTTTTGAGCTTACGATTTAAGTCGAATCAATACACAACTCAGTACGCCATTTGTCGCCACTGAGCCTTTCAAACTAGCGTCTATAAGCGCTCATTTCCTGACAACATTAACGGATTGACCCAAGCGTCTAGGATAGAGCGCCCAGGGTAGAGCGGCTCTGGGGGCAATCTATATATTGGGGGAAATCTTTAAAAGCTGCTATGATGCAAAAGTCTTTTCCATTTTTGAGAGGCGAAATGGAGGTGTATTAACTGGGTTTGCGACAAACACCTATGTTTAAATAGTAGAACAATTAACACGCAAGACGCTACTCAACGGTATGCACTTGGCTTTATGTATTGGTGTTCTCGCAATGGTTTTTCGAAATTGATTACCCCAAACCCACGCAACCGATGCAACACTGTTTAAGTGCACAAAACGTTTTCTTTACCGCATACGTTTTCTTTACCGCATAAATAATACGATAGACTTTTTAACCGATTAAAGACGATTTGCTATGACAACCCCCATTTGGTTTTCCACCCCCACTCTCGAACAATTAAAACAGTTACAAGCTGGCACCATTGATGAGGCAATCGGCATAGAGATTACCGAATTGGGGCCAGACTTTGTGCGTGGAACCCTGCCGGCGGATCATCGCACTTTCCAACCCACTCGCCGTATACACGGCGGTGCTAATGTGGTTTTAGCCGAAACTCTGGGTAGTATTGGCTCTAATCTGGTTGTGGATCACAGCCAGTTCGTCTGCTTTGGTCTCGATATTAACGCCAATCATTTGCGAGGAGTGAGCCAAGGTTTAGTAACCGGTACGGCCAAGCCGGTTCACTTAGGCAAAAGCACGCACGTGTGGGAAATTAAAATTTGCGACGATCAAGAGCGCTTAACCTGCATTGCCCGCTTGACTATGGCAGTCGTACCCCTGTCCAATCTTGCTTAGTTATTTTTCAGTTATTTGCCAGCCATTTTCCTACAAAAAAGCCGCCAATCACAGCTACGGTAATTGACGGCTTTTTTGTAGACTTAAATCTTTAAAACTCAAATAGCGACGTTTACACCGCCCGATTACAACAGGTTTTAGGGTAACGATTTCGCCACTTTTGCCTTGCGAACCAACTGAACAAATTCGGTACGATAGCCGTACAAATCTTCCCCTTTGTTGGCGTGCGCCAATTCGATAACCTCGTCGTAGCTAAAATCATTGATAAATTTACCACCGCGCAGTAACTGGGCAAAGCCCGCCACGGCGGTGGCAAAATTGGCCTCGCGCGTTACGATGGCATCGCCGCCATTTTGTGCAATGCTTATAGGCTGCTCAATTAAGCGAGATTCTTGTTCTTCCGGTAATTTATAGCGCAACTTTAAAAACCCATACTCGGTACTTTTGCCATTTTGTGCTGGCGGTGTTTGATACCGGCTTTCATCAACCAAGCCACTGTTGCTGTTAGTGGGCGTAATTTCGTAAATGGCCGTCACGGTATGACCCGCACCAATATCCCCGGCATCGACTTTATCGTTGTTAAAATCCTCTTTGTTTAGTAAGCGTGTTTCAAAGCCCAATAAGCGGTATTCAGAGACAGTTGCCGGGTTAAACTCCACTTGTATTTTTACGTCTTTGGCAATGGTAAACAGCGTAGACGTGGCCTGATGCACAAGCACTTTTTGCGCTTCGCTTAATGTATCGATGTAAGCGGCCACACCGTTGCCGTTTTGGGCAAGCTCCTGCATTAAATTATCGTGGTAATTGCCCTGCCCAAAGCCCAATACCGATAAAAAGATGCCCTTATCACGTTTGCGCTCAATAAAACCTTTTAATTCCTGATGGTTGGTAATGCCCACATTAAAATCGCCGTCGGTGGCCAGCACCACTCGATTAACCGCGTTTTTATCGAATTGCGATTCGGCTAACTGATAAGCCAATTGAATACCTTCGGCACCGGCGGTGGAGCCACCCGCATTGAGGCGATTAAGTGCCTGCAAAATGGTTTGCTTATCGCTAACGGCGGTTGGCTCCAACACTGTGCCCGCCGCACCGGCGTAAACTACAATAGCCACGGTGTCGTCGGGGTTTAATTGCGACAACAATAACTCCATCGACTGCTTAACCAACGGTAATTTGTCCTGTTGATTCATCGAGCCGGACACATCCAACAAAAACACCAAGTTGGATTTGGGTAAATTCTCGCGCGGTAATTCGTAACCTTTAATACCAATGTGAATCAACTTATTACCAGCTCGCCAAGGCGAATCCTGCACCAGCACATTGGTCGAAAACGGTTGTTTGTCGGTTTCGGGTAATGGGTATTGGTAATCAAAATAGTTGACCATTTCCTCTAAACGCACCGTATCTTTTTGCGGCAAGACGCCGTGGTTTAATTGCCGACGCACAAAACTGTAACTGGCGGTGTCTACATCAATCGAAAAAGTCGATACCGGTTGCTCGCTAACAAGCTTAATCGGGTTGGTGTCGATTTCGCTAAATTCGTCTTCGCCTCGGTAGCGCTGCTCGGGAATGGGCTGAATGCCATCGGAAAATGCCTGAGACGCAGGCTGCGGTGGCGCGGCGGCCATACGCTCAAATTGTTGGCCACCGCCCCGCTTACTGGCCGTTACCACCACCTCCTCAAGAAATGCTTCGGAACGCCTCTCACTTTGCTCGGCAACTTTTAAATCCTGTTCTGCTGCGCGATCCGCGGCCACGGCGGAAGGCTCCGCGTGATCCAATTCAGACTCAACATTCGCGGCCTTGTCGATATTGGATAATTCCAGCAACTCTGGCTGGGTTATTTGAATGAATATTGCCGTTACCGCAACCACACACACACTCGCTAAAGCACCACTGACAATCCAACGTTTTTGCATCTCAATCACCTCATTGATTTGGTTTATGAGGGTAAGACGTAGGCGCGCAAAAAATCCTTGGCGAGTTTCGTTATTTTTTTGTTCTGAGGTTTGTTCGGCTTGTGCTTGTTGCTCGACAAACGCCGCCATGGCTAGCTCTTTGGCGGCCTGCTTGGCTTTGGGATCGGGCTCGGGTGCCGAGCTGAATAATTTGACGAGTTTATCGTTAGGCTGGTGGGAATCAGTCATTGCAGCCTCCTAAGGATTCGGTTAACAGCTTTCTTACTTGATGAATGCGCCACGATACCGTGGACTCTTTAATGGCCAGAATATCTGCCGCCTCCTTGTGGGAGCAGCCCTCGCCCAGCACCAACACAACCGCTTCGCGAAAGCCCTCGCCCATGGCCGCAATGCGGTTGGTTAACTGCTGCAGTAGCACCCAGTTAAACCCGGCGGAATCGCCGGTGTCGTTTTCCTGCTCAAGCTCTGGGGCCAACTCTTCGGCGGTTTGATGACGACTGTATTGCCGCTGCCAATCAATGGCCGTATTCACCACCAACCGATACAACCAGGTGGTAAAGGCGGCATCAAAGCGATACTGGCCGATATTTTTGGCCATTTTTATGGACGATAATTGCGTAATATCCTCGGCGTCGGTGGCATTGCCACTCCATTTAAGGGCGTAGCGATACATGATGTCGTAGCAGTGATCAAACAAATCACTAAACGCCTGCTGATCGCCGTTTTGTGCCTGTTTTATCCAGGCCTCTAACGGTGGCGGCTCACTATTGGGCGACATAGAATTCCATTAATAAGCGGTGGTTTTGTATTAGACGAACCAAGCTAAGAAAAGCTTGGAAAATTTTTATTATTTTTTTAGTAATGGCTTATCGAGGGATCAAGTATAAACCCCTTGTATTGAAAAGTAGTCGAGATTTTTCCACAAGGACCGCCAGTCATTGGAGTGGAACTTCAAAAATCGCATGAATATGTCCCTATAGCTCCGGCCCTTCATTCCTGA
>CAYFFE010000170.1:0-3900 GCA_964342265.1 uncultured Cellvibrionaceae bacterium
CACCTTGAGCAACAATGCTTATACTAAGTTTGCCGATTGGGTGGCTTACCGTATTACGCCGTCTACCATTCAAGGCGGTCGTAGCCGTAACTGGCGCGCCGATCCTGTACTTTGGGCGAGCCGTACTCTTGAGCCAGACGATTACACCGGCGCGCACGCTCAAATCGGTACCGACCGTGGCCACCAAGCGCCTTTGGCGTCTTTGGGTGCGTTTTCTGATTGGGCCTCGCTTAACTATCTTTCAAACATCACCCCTCAGGCTTCTGGTTTAAACCAAGGTCCATGGAATGTTTTGGAAGGTCGTGTGCGCAGCCTTGTTCAGTCGGGTGGTTTTTCTGAGACTTATGTAGTAACCGGTCCTTTGTACGAATACTTCTTCGCCTCACTTCCTGGCGCTAACGAAGGTCATACTATTCCAAGCGGTTACTGGAAAGTGATTTACACCAATGTTAATGGCAACATTCAAACTGCGGCGTTTATCATGCAACAAACTACACCCCGCAGCTCTAGCTTCTGCTCTCACCAAGTTACCATTGATGAAGTGGAATACCGTTCTGGTTTGAACCTATTCCCAAGCTTGAGCGGTTCTTCTACTATTGAAAGCCGTACCGGTTTACTGCGCGATAACCTGGGTTGCTAAGCGATTACCGTTAACACTTTAATCGCCAGGGATTGATGAAATAGGCAGAGGGATTTGCCTAGAATTGGCTAGATGAAATACTAGAAATAATGACTAGAAAGTTGAAGTTAGCGCAGATTTTCTTACTTCATATTTCTTCAAGTTTTATATACTCGCACAGCGATTCCTCCACTGCCTCGTAGGCAAATTCATCCACCGCTCGCACACCAATTTTCGCCAGTTTATCTTTTGGCCCATCGCCAATTTTGGCGACCAGCACAGCGTCGCAATCGCCGATGGTTGTTAATATTTTTTGCAAGGCCGTTTGATCACCGTGTTGACCATGGCAATAATGATCGACTTCGCGCCGCTCGATTAATTCAAACCCGTCGCCGTTGGATGTATACACCCAAAACTCTTTGGCGTGACCAAAGTGCAGATTAATGGCAATACCATCCTTGCTGGCGACGGCTATTTTACTCATGGCGTTTTTTCATTATGGCGCGTTTTCATTATGGCACGTGTTATTCGTGGTATTTTTTAATCATAGCGCTTTCGCGCTTATACCGGTCCGCGCGCGGTGTGACGCACATCGACGGTTTTAGATAGTGCCTCATCCCAGCTTAATTGTGGAAATTTAAAAGAGGAACCTTTGAGTTCACCGTACAAGGTTTTGATTTTTTCTTCCGCGCTTTGACCTTTTAGGTCGCTCTTTTCGATGCACAGCAATTCCAGCGCTTCGTTCCAAATCATGCCGTCATCCAGCGGAACTAAAGTAGCCGTTATCCCACCGTGGGTAACAATCATTTCTTCTTTAATATTGTGCACAAAAAATAATGCGGCAACGTCTTCGGCACAATCTTTTTGATAGTGCTCTAACACCATATTCAAATCTTGTAATTGATTTAGCCCGGCCACTAACAGGTGGATTTTTTCCGCTTCGGCATAGATTACCGCTTGCTTGGCCACACTGTTGGGCGGTTTGCGATCGCCTCGTTCGGTAACTTCACCAAACTCTAAAACCAAATCGCCGCGATAAACTTCGCCCGAGCCGATTTCACCGGTGAGATTAACGTTAAACAAAAAACCTTCTTGTTTGTATCTTTGAATTAACATGCCGTTGCCCTTTGGCTAATTTACAAAAAATCGTCGCCATCGCAGTGCAGACTTTGAGAACCGCTGAGTCTTTTAGGGGTTCTTTTAATTAATCCAACACTAGAGATGACCCGCTGGTGTTTTTAAGCGTTCGCTGGCAAACGCTTCGCAATTACTGTACCCAATACTATGGCTTTATTTTTCGCGGGTTTTAGCCATCATTACTGCGGTGCGACCGAGCTTTTGTGGCAAACCTCACACAGTTGCGTTGAGGTTTTTTTGTGGTAAAGCCGACAAACAGCGGGTAATTTATTGCTACTTTGGCAAACGGCTGTTATCTGTTAGCTTTGGCTTTTGAGGATTGATCGTTGAGAGTAAATATCGGATGGATTTAGGGCGCATGGAGATATGGCAAGCGGTTACAACAATAGATACCGATCCCATTTGGCTGTCACTGAAGCTGGCCACGTTAACCACACTGGTTTTATTAGCCATCAGCACGCCCATGGCTTGGTGGCTAGCTCACTCCCAACGCAACACTAAAAGTTTGGTTACGGCGTTGGCAACATTGCCGCTGGTATTGCCGCCTTCGGTGTTGGGGTTTTATCTTTTATTGTTATTGGGCGCGCAGGGGCCACTGGCACCGCTGCTGAATAGTTTTGGCGTACACAGTTTGGCGTTTACATTTCCCGGTTTGGTGATTGCCTCGGTGCTCTACTCTTTTCCCTTTGCGCTACAGCCCATTCAAAACGCCTTTGAGTCTATCGGCAAGCGGCCCATGGAAGTGGCGGCCACGTTGGGCGCCTCGCCGTTGGATCGTTTTTTTTCTGTGGCTCTGCCCCAAGCCAAACCCGGCCTGCTCACGGCTGCGGTGTTAAGTTTTGCCCATACCATTGGTGAATTTGGCGTAGTTTTAATGATTGGCGGCAATATTCCCGGCGAAACCAAAGTGTTGTCGGTGGCCATTTACGATCATGTCGAAGCCATCGAGTATCAGCAAGCACATGTGTTGTCGGCGTTGATGATTGTGTTCTCCATGGCTGTGTTGTTTGCTTTGTATTTTTTAAACCACCAAGGTATGCCTTTAGCCGGACAGAGCCGCCGCCATGACTAGCATTCACATTGCCTATCAACTGACTCGCGGCAATTTTTGCTTGGACGTCGATTTTCAAACGTCGGCATTGGGCATTACTGCGTTATTTGGTTATTCCGGCTCGGGTAAAACCACGCTGTTGCGCTGTATTGCCGGGTTGGAAAAACCCGATAACGGCCGACTCACCGTCAATGGGGAGATTTGGCAAGACAACAAAATTCATCGCCCCACTCACAAGCGGCCCATTGGCTATGTGTTTCAAGAAGCCAATTTACTGGATCATTTAACGGTGCAGGCTAATTTGGATTTCGCAATCAAACGCCAACGCCAAACCGAAAACCCGATTAAGATTACCGAAGTCGTGCGCTGGTTGGCACTAGAGACTTTGCTTGCACGCAAACCTGCGCAGTTATCGGGAGGGCAGCGCCAGCGCGTGGCCATCGCTCGGGCATTACTCACCAACCCCAAACTTCTGTTAATGGACGAGCCACTGGCAAGTTTGGACATGGCCAGCAAAGCGGAAATTCTGCCTTATTTAGAGCAGTTACACAGCGAGTTAAAAATTCCCGTTATTTACGTGAGCCACAGCCCCGACGAAGTTATTCGTCTGGCCGATAAAATTATTTTAATGGCCAATGGCCGCGTTTTGGCAGAAGGGCCCGTCAACGAGATTTTAACTCGCACCGATTTACCACTGGCTCAGCTAGAGGAAGCTTGCGCCAGCGTCACCGGTAAAATACTGCATCACGATACGCACTATCACCTCACCTACGTGCAACTGGCCGGCGGACAAGTCGCCATTTCGTATCGCCCCGCCGAGCCGGGCACGCAAGTGCGCGTGCGCATTAGCGCCAAAGACGTGAGCTTGGCGTCTGAACCACAGCATCAATCGAGTATTACTAATGCTTTTGCGGTGCGCATTGCCGATATTTCGCCGGCCCAAGATCCCGCCAAAGTCTTGGTTAAATTGGATATGGGCGGCGATTATTTTTTATCGCAAATTACCCGGTTGTCGGCGGACAACTTACAACTCACTGTCGATAAAATGGTTTACGCACAGATAAAATCCGTGGCGTTAATGCGTTAAACCACT
>CAYFFE010000171.1:0-3895 GCA_964342265.1 uncultured Cellvibrionaceae bacterium
GTTTGGAACCCGGGTTAACGGCCCCTACAGCTATTTAAATAATTCCGATTTCGTCGGCACAATTACACCGCTATTTACCAGCGTAATTATTACGGTTTACGAAGAGCAATAACCCTAACAATTATTGTTCAAGACTTTTAAACTGGCTGGCGATGGATTCGACTTGATCGGCCATCGCCGCTTGATCGGTTATCAACAAATCCCCTTCCATGCGCGCCTGCAAACTTGGCAGTGCCAATTCAAACATTACTCCGGAAATATCCAGCGGTGTAAAGTCCAGCCGGTTGGCCGCCACATCAAACTGCAAACGCCAACGCGGATGCAAAGGTTGGCTGGGATCGGTAATGGTTGAGCAGTTAGCCAAATCATCGATAAAACGATGGGTTTTTTGATCGCTTTGGTGGGTAATTTCCACAGACGTTACCGCCTGGTTAAGATGCCACGTTAATTGCGCTGCGGCCTGTTCGCTGCCGGTTTTCCGGCATTTGGGGATGTGATTCTCTACCAACATTTCGATTACATCGGTAATTACTTGGCCGTTGGTTAATTCCAATCGCAGTGATAACACTTCCGGTTGGTTGCGAATATTGCGATAGCCAATGGCCCCATCGTAACCTTTTACAATTTGCTCAACAAAATACAAACCCAAGCCCTTACCGTGATGCTCCTTAACCCGACGCGTGGAAAAACCCAAATTAAATAATTGCTCGCCCACCTCGGCTTCAATCGCCTGGCCTCGGTTATAAACGCAATATTGAATGGTTTCGCCCTGCTGCTGCAGCGCGATGGCAATGCGGGCATCTTTAGTGGATTTGCGACTTTTTTGTCGTCCGGCAAAATATTGGGCGTTATTAATCAGGTTTTCGAGCGCTAAAATTACGTGGTTTTCATTGCCCATAATATCGCCGGTGGCCGTGTATTCTATCCACACCAATTCCTGTTCGGGAATTTGCCAACGATGGCACGGGGATGGCTCGTCACCGATTGATAACGCTTGAGGTTTTACACCAAAACAGCGCGTTACGGCTTTTTCCAGCGCCGACACGGGCCGGAACACCGATTGACTCACCTCTGGTGTATTTTGAGCATCCAATTCCGCCTGAAAAATTAATTCTTCTGCCTCGCACACCTGATTGGCAATGTGCAGGGCAATGTTGTCGGTGGTTGCCAAATCCAGCAAATCCCACAAATAGCGCAAGCTTGCCTGGGCATCGACGATTTGCAGGTAGGTTTCGCTGTTGGGGTCTTCAAACAAACTGCGTTGCTGCTCCAACACGGTTTTTACTTTGTCGTAGCTGATAATACCGTTGTGGCGCACTTCACTGGCAATGTTTTTAAAATGCAAAAACTTTTCGTCGTACTCAATGTATTCCAGCAATTTATCGCTGATAAATAACTTTAATTTATCCGCATGACTGGCATAAACGTGAGCTTTGGCGTGCAGCTGCTTGCGATTTTCTAATAATTCCGCCACCTGGCCTTTAATTTTTTGCAGCGCTTTTTTCTGGCGTTTACGCCGCACCATCACCCAGCGCACTTCAATTACAGCGATAACAAAAAAAGCCGCAATAATGGCTTCGGTAACCGGCGCGGTCAGTAAAAAGCTGGGCAATTGATAAAACAAAAAAATATCTGGGCGCGACAGCACATACAAATAAGCCACCACCACAAAGGCAGACAAAATACTCAGCACCGGATACGGCGAAGGGCGCGGTGTTTTCAATTTAATTGCAGTCTCTGTATCACTCATAACTAGTCTACCGCTTTCCACAAATAAGCCTGCGCATCGCCAAAAGTCACAATTCCCTGGCCGCGCTTGCACTGCTCTAAAAACTCACCGTTATCGCCGCCGGCGCGATCAATGGCCATGCGCAAGGTTTTAATGTGCTGGCGATAATTAGCCCAGGAAAAACGTTCGATGTCCGCATCCAGTAACTCGGCAATCTGCTCCGTGCTCAGAGGCCTAGGGGATCGCTCGACTAAAAAGCGCAAAATTTTGCGCGGCGTCGGTGCCAGCGGGCGCTTGGGATTGTGTGGGTTCATTAATTTTACGTTGCGCCAAAACACTTCCCAACTGGTTGTATCAATTTTTAGCCCGCCACTGGTTAGCACTTGGCTATCGCTGTGTTCGCTGGGCAGGGATTTTTTCATGGCGGCCTTTATTCGCCAACACAAAACGGCCTCGATGTTGCGCTGGTGTTTGGCGATAAAATCCCGAGCATCGGTTTGGGTAATGGCCTGCTCCTCAATAGCGGTGCCACTGTGTTCGGA
This sequence comes from uncultured Cellvibrionaceae bacterium, assembly GCA_964342265.1. Classification (GTDB taxonomy): domain Bacteria; phylum Pseudomonadota; class Gammaproteobacteria; order Pseudomonadales; family Cellvibrionaceae; genus Halioxenophilus. The sequence goes on from CAYFFE010000171.1 coordinate 2,272, forward strand.
CAAATAAATGATGGGAATGTCTGGCCATTTTTTTTGCAGTGCGCGCGACACACTAAACCCGGCTTGATCAGAACCGTTCATGTGCGCATCCAAAAGCGCCAGATCCGGCGCCTGGGCCATGGTGGCGATGGCCTGCTTGGCGGCTTCGGGAAATTTGTACACCAAAAGCTCCGTAGGATAATCATCGAACGTCGTGGCCAGCAGAATTTTGCTGAATTTGTCGATCCAGTGGGATTGATCTTCCACCCACATCAACTTTGCCATGTTGCTATACCGTTTGTAGCGCCGAATTCCGAGCTAATCGCACCTTGTGAATAGCGCGTGTAAAAAACTCACCGATTATTCACCAGTGTCTCCGAAAATTCACACCAAGGGCAGCGACTGCCCCGGCTTTTTACCCAATTTGAGGAGAATATCATGTTTAACGAGCTACTTTTGCTGTGGTCCAGCCAAGCCGGCGTGTCGCTGGCGGTGTGGCTGGTAATACTGGTGCTGGTGCTGTATTTGGCGCGTCAGCCGGCCCATCAACTGCTAACCACCAGTGGTCGAGCGATTTATCGCTTTATGCGCTCGGCCAGCCGGGCCGTGGCGCACATCGAGCAACAAACCATCGCCCGCAATCGGGAAGTGATTCTGGCCCAGGGCCGCGAAGCCTGCGAAAAGGTGATTGAACGCGAGTTCACACGCGTCAACGACATTGTGGCCCGAGACTTAAGCCATTACCCCGGACTGCATCGCGAACTCACCGACGCCATCGACAAGCTGGAAAACGATTACCAATCCGCCGCAGACGCACCGCCGCTGCCACCGGAATGGTTAAACCTGGTAAGCACCATTTCGGAATTACCCCAACAGGGCGATCCCATGGTGGCCGGTATTTTGGAAAACATTAAAGACGAGGTAACCCGAGCCCACGAGGAAACCCTTAAGGCTTATCAAAAATCCAGCACCGAACGCCATCGTTTACTAAGCGCACTGCAGCCGCAATGGCGAGACGTGTCGAAAAAACTCGATAAAACCCAAAATACCGTAAACCTTACCCAGGAACGCGCCGAAGCCATCGATAAACACATGGCCAATTACGAAGCCATTCGAGCCAACGAAGATCACAGTGTGCGCTCGTTAACTTCGTCGTCGCTTACGCAGTTTTTCATTGCCGGTTTGGTATTGGTGGTGGCGGTTTTGGGCGGGTTAATTAACTTTCAGTTAATCGCTTTACCTATGTCGGAAATGGTTGGCGGCTCCAGCAATCTGGGCGGATTAAAAACCTCCGATGTGGCGGCGCTGGTGATTATTTTGGTGGAAATCGCCATGGGACTGTTTTTATTGGAATCCCTGCGCATTACGCACTTGTTTCCGGTCATCGGCCACATGGATGACAAAATGCGCAAACGCATGATGATCATCACCTTTACCATTTTATTTGTGTTGGCCTCCATCGAAGCCTCACTGGCGTACATGCGCGATTTACTTGCGCTCGACCGCGAAGCCTTAAAACAATCGCTGGCCGGCGTTACAGCTATTAATGCTGAATTCCGTTGGATTCCATCTCTGGGCCAAATGGTGATGGGCTTTATTTTACCGTTTGCCTTGGCCTTTGTAGCCATTCCATTGGAGTCGTTTA
>CAYFFE010000172.1:0-3868 GCA_964342265.1 uncultured Cellvibrionaceae bacterium
TGTTAGTTACAGCATGTCTTATTTGATTGAATGGGCGCACATGTCACCGTTCCATACGAGCAATACACGCAACAGTCTCCTGTCTTAGGACTTAACACCACATGGCACGACTCACACTCATAAAACCACTGGCAAGCATCTGTTGGCATTGTTTCCACTTTCTTAAAACTGCACTCTGGGCATGTGATCTCTGAGTCTGCTAAAAGTGGCTTAGTCATTAGACGCTTCCGACTTTAGAGTAGATGGAAAGCCCGCATTGGTGGTTGCTGCGATTAACTCATCAATAGAGGTGAGCGTGTTTTCGAACTTCACTGTCGCAAGCTTGGTTTTATAAGTGACCTCGACAAAATGCACGCCTTCAACTTTTTCCAATGCTTTTTTCACCGTAATCGGGCATACCGCGCAATTCATGGAGGGAAGGCTCAGCTCAACTAGCTGCTCTTCCGCAAATACGCTGCCGATCGAAAACAAGCTTAATAAAAAAACGCTTAACTTTTTCATGTGGGTACCTTTCTATACAAATAGTGGAATCCAGTATGGGCTTGCCACAAAACCAATAGCGGCAATTAGTGATACGACAAACAGGATCTTGCGATTTCTCTGTGTTTCAGGAATCGCGCATGCTTCCCCAGGTTTACAATCACCGCTCCCTGTTGAGTCTGTTTTGAATAATCGCCAGCCAGCCCAGCCAAATAACACAATGACGGCGGCGATAAATAGGGGGCGGTAGGGTTCCAGGCTAGTCAGGTTGGCAATCCAAGCTCCACTGACACCCACCGACAATAGTATCAGTGGCCCAGCACAGCAAAGGCTGGCGCCGATAGCGGCTCCAAGACCTGCTAGTATTGACCAAAGTGATTTGTTTTTGAGCACCGCTTTGCCCCTTTCAGATTAAGATACCTTAAGTGTATTCTCCGTACCTAGGTACGGAGTCAAGGTGATAGCGGGGGTTGTAATGAGTCGATGATGGGGCAATGGCTTTTGTCGTCATTCTCATGACACTGAGAGAGTAATGCTTCAAGTGCATTTTCTAAGCGTCGTAAATCGAGTATTTTGGCCTGCACTTTTTCAAGTTTATTGTTTGCAAGTGCTTGGATCTCGTTGCACGGCGAGTCTTCCAGGCTAAGTAAGTGCACGATTTCATCAAGGGTAAACCCTAGCTCCTGCGCACGCTTAATAAAATGGATTCGATTGACCGTCTCACTCGGGTAGTGGCGGTAACCGGTTGTTGGCTTTGGTGGTTGCTGGATTAAGCCTTTGCGCTCGTAAAAGCGAATGGTCTCAATATTAACACCCAGCTCTTTAGCAAGGCGGCTGATTGTTCTGGTCATAATTTATTGGTCTCTGCAGGGTTCATTGGGGAACTCCAGCTCGATGGTTGTGTGCTCTAACCCAAATCCCGATAGGCGGTCAGCAATCTCGGTTTTTAATTGGATTTGACGGGTTGGTTCGATTAGCTTACTCAATTCTAAATGCGCGGTCATGACATGGTGTTCCCCGTCAAGCGACCAAAAATGTAGATGGTGAATCTCTTTGACTTCCGCAAAACTCAGTAGTGATTCACGAATAGTATTGGCCGTATCATCATTTGGCGTCGCCTGAAGAAAGAGTTTAGTTGTGGCCCATAAATTACGAAGAACGTTGATAAATATAAAAATCGTAAAGGCAATGGAAAGAATAGGATCGAGTATGGGCCACTCGATAAAAATCAAAATGATTGAGACTACCAGTACCGCTACCCAGCCTAGACCATCTTCCCGTAGGTGCCAATTCAACATCTGCTCATTAAGTGACTTACCTTTGGAGAGTTTAAATGCTGCGTAACCGTTGACTGTAACCTCTAGGATAGCTAAGCCGAACATACCTTCAACAACAGGCATTTCGGGATTAAAAAGTTTGGGGGTTGCTTCAGACAAAACCCAAATTGAACCGATAATTAATACGATTCCATTAATCAGTGCGCCCAGTAAGGAAAACCTGCGATAGCCGTAGCTAAACTTTGAGGTGGACTCTCTATTGCTCAGTTTTCCCAGTATCCAAGCGAGACCAATCGATAAGCTATCCCCTAGGTCATGAACCGCATCAGCCATGATTGCGGTGCTGTTGGTCAGCCATCCCCCAATAAATTCGATGATCGTAAAGCTGACATTCAGGGAAAATGCCCAGGCTATTCTGGATGTACTTTCATTGTGTTGTTCGTAGTTGTGGTGCGCATGATTGTGTATGGTATTTCACCTATAGCCAGCGTCGAACATGTTGGCAATACTCACTATATGAATCCCCGTGTTGCTTTGTTAAATACTCTTCTTCCATGGCGACTTGTATTTGAATTAACGCGATATCAAGGGCAAGTATCGTTAACGTAATTGGGTTGGGCAGTACCAGAAAAAAACCGAAAGAAATGAAAATAATACCGACAAAAATAGGGTTTCGGGAATATTTGAACAAGCCCTTTTGAACAAATTCTGTCTTTGCTTCATGATCGATGCCGATTCTCCATGACGCGCCCATTTGCGATTGTGCCGCAAGTACCCAAACTAGCGAAACAACCATTATTCCCATTCCCACCCACTGAATAGCGGCATGGTTCATCAGGTCAATCGGCCCAATAGATTGATACAGGTTTGGCAGAAAGCTATAGAGAATAAAAACCAGGATGGAAACAAGAGGTAGAAATTTAAAGTACCACCCCGTGATCGATTCGGCGCCTGTCTTTTGGTTGAGTTTAAAGGCGTTTACGCCCGTTCTCTTTGCAACAACAAAATTTCTGAATATAACGGCGAACCCAAAGAAGCAAATAAAGTAAACGCTTAAAAAAATGATAATAGTATTTTGCATAGGTATAGCCCCTTACAAAGAAGGGGCTCCTCCATTGTTATCAACTAATGCTTTTTATGAGGCTTTTCGTTTTTATGTAACCAGTGATACAGCACCGGTAAAACGAGTAGTGTTAAGAGCGTTGATGAAATAATGCCGCCGATAACCACCGTGGCAAGGGGACGCTGAACTTCCGCGCCGGTACCCGTATTAAGTGCCATCGGCACAAAACCCAGGCTCGCAACCAACGCAGTCATCAGGACGGGCCGCAGGCGAATCATTGCGCCTTCGGTAACGGCCAAGATTAAGTCGCCTTTTTCATGCCAGAGGTCGCGAATAAAGGCGAGCATCACTAAGCCATTAAGTACGGCGACGCCAGAGAGCGCAATAAAGCCAATACCCGCCGAAATAGACAAAGGCATCCCTCGAAGATACAGCGATAAGACGCCACCGGTTAACGCTAGCGGCACGCCACTAAAAATAATCAATGCATCTTTAAGTGAGGAAAAAGCCATGACGAGAATTCCTAGAATCACCAATAGAGTAATAGGCACCACAATGGACAATCGCTGGCTTGCAGACTCCAGTTGTTCAAAGGTGCCGCCATAATCTAACCAATAGCCCGGTGGGATATCCGCTTGTTCACGGATGCTGGCTTGCACTTCTTTCACGAAACTCCCTAGGTCGCGACCGCGCACGTTAGCAGTGACCACAACTCGGCGCTTACCGTTCTCGCGACTTATTTGTGCGGGCGCCGGTGAGATATCCAAGGTGGCGACTTCTTCGAGTGGCACGTAATCACCGTTGGGTAGCGGCACCGGTAGAAATCTTAAACGGTCGATATCGCGACGCGTTGTTTCCGGTAAGCGAACCACCAATTCAAAACGTCGATCACCCTCGTAGATAATGCCGGCGGATTCACCACCAATGGCGGCAGAAACCCAATCCTGAAGTTCGGCAACATTTAAACCATATCGGCCCAAGGCAGTGCGATTCGGTATCACGGAAAGCGTAGGTAACCCAGTCACTTGTTCAACCCGAGCATCGGCCG
>CAYFFE010000173.1:0-3549 GCA_964342265.1 uncultured Cellvibrionaceae bacterium
ATTTTCAATTACCGCACGGCGATTAACTCAGGGATGAGTTAATCAGAGTATCCTAAAATATGTTAAGCACACAAACCGATAAAACCCCCCAAGCCGTTATACGTTTATAATTAACATAAGGATGAATTGGTTTTTTTCAACCGTTGAGTAAAAATTTATACGCCACTCGCTCATTTAAATCCACTACCGATATAAACACCGATTGCCGATAAATTCACCGGCCGATAAACCCAATTAAATTACGCAATTAATTGGCCGAGCGAGGTTGTACATTGTCGCCGGTATCCGACTCGTTGGAGTTTTCGTCCAGTTCACTTTCTTCGCTATTGTCGTCGTCGTTATCTGTCTCGCCGCTGGTATCATTGCCCCAAACCGGCGATTGATTTTCAAACAATTCGCCCTGCTCATCGGCGGGGAACATTTCCAACGCCGTGGGCGTAGTACGCACCATTGGAATGAAATCGGCCATATGATCGTCGGGATTTTCGGCTTTACTGGTGTTCATATACCACCAGGATACCGCCGCCATAACAAACAAAATCACCGCCCAATAAGCCGGTAAACTTTGCGGCGCGATGGATTGCATTAATGCCCCGGCGGTTAGCGGGCCCAACATCGCGCCCACGCCGTGAATTAACAGCAGACCACTACTGCCCGATAACATGTCTTCTGGCTCTAAGTGATCGACTAAATGCGCCATGGCCACAGGGTAGACAGCAAAAGCCATTCCACCAAAGCCTGCAATCATCACATAGAGCCACCAACCGACGCTGGAGAAAAACGCCAGTGCCATTGCCAAAGCCCCGCCCCCCAAGCTGATCATAAACAACGCCTTGCGTCGGTCTTGGCTGTCGGAGAACTTGCCCAACGGGAACTGCAACAGCGCCCCGCCGAGGATTGCACAGGCCACAAACGTACCCACATTGGTGGTTTTTAGCCCGATTTCGGACGCGTAAACCGCCGTTAAGCCCCAAAATGAGCCCATGGCCAAGCCCGATAAAAACGAGCCAAGCACGCCTACCGGCGCGGTTTTCCAAAGCGACCAGAGCTTAATTTCCGACACCGAGCTCACCAACGGCTGCTGCAGGCGCGTCCAGGTAACAGGCACCAGACTCAAGCTCACCAATACACTGGCCAGAGCAAACAGTAAAAAAGTGAGGTTGGGGTCCACTATTAACAACTGCTGAGCCGCCGCCAGGGCACCCAGGTTAACGGTCATATAAATCGCAAAGACTTTGCCGCGATTCTCGGCGGGCGTTTGGCCGTTCAACCAGCTCTCTACCACCGTGTAGAGAATAACCAGAGAAATGCCCGTTAATACCCGAAATGCCATCCAGGCGTAGGGATTGACAATTAATTGGTGCAATAGCACACACACCGACACCATAGACGCACAGCAGGCAAAGGCTCGAATGTGTCCCATTCGTTTAACCAACGGCAATGCCAAATAGGTGCCGATGAAAAAGCCCAAAAAATAGCTCGACATAATAAATCCGAGCATTGTCGCGCTATAGCCCTCAACGCTACTGCGCAGAGCCAAAATAGTGTTTAACAGGCCAACGCCCAGCAACAACAGGGCAACACCCATCAATAACGATCCGATCGGAACGATCAGAGGAACCATGACACAACCTTAAGTCTTGAAAAAATTGAGTGCGCCAATTTACTTTTTTTTAAGAGCGCATGCCAGTTAGCATTGCCCTAATTAACATTTCCGAAAGGTTAATAACGATTTGCGGAATTTCAGCGCATTAATTAAAAAATGGGGTATAACGATTTAATCAATCAAGGCATCGATGTTTAAATAATTGGCGGCATTTTTTGGGCTTTCGCACCAGGGTACAGAACCCAATAACGGGGCGGGAATAAGCGCTCGCAGCGTATCGATGTTTTCCTGCAGGGCTGGCGTATCATCAACGGTGCCATTGGCCACCCATCCGGCAAGCGGTAGGCCACTGTTTTTAATGGCGGCTACGGTTAACAACGCGTGGTTGATGCAACCCAACCGAATCGATACCACCAAAATAACCGGCAATTGCAGCGCCATGGCCAAATCCGCCAGAGTTTCGCGTTGATTTAACGGCACAAACCAACCACCAGCCCCTTCTACCAACCAAAAATCGGCCGGCGTGGTGAAGGCTCCTCGTACAAAGCCTTCTAAACGAGCCGCTTGCAATTGCTTACCCTCGCGCGCGGCGGCAATGTGCGGAGCCACAGGTTCGCTAAGCGCAATGGGATTGACCGTTTGATACGGCATTCGCACCGTAGAAAATTCCATTAAATTTAAGGCATCTTCGTTGCGCTGTTGGCCGTTAATCAACTCGCAGCCTGCCGCCAGCGGTTTTAATGCCGCGGTGGATAAACCTTGGGTTTTGGCTTTTTGCAAAATAGCGCAGGCGATAAACGTTTTGCCCACTTCGGTATCGGTGCCGGTAATAAAAAATCGGTTACGTTTCGTCATTGGTTAACAGTAAATAATCCACACAATAAGTCAGCGGGTAGCCTTTTTCGCTACGCAGCTGCTCGTAAGCTTGATAAAAACGCTGCAGTTTGGTTTTGCTGGCCAAACCGCGAGATTGGCCTTGATTAACATTGTGCGCGCCCACTCCTTTAATGGAATGTAACAGCGCTTTCAACGTGGAAAAGTGTTGCGTTAGGGTTTCGCTGTGGTGCTCAATTTGGCTAAAACCCAGTTGGCGAGCTTGCTGGCTTAGCACGGCCACCGGTGTAAATTCATTCACGTGGCGATCGTTGTCCACCGCTTGCCAAGCTGTTTTTAACTCCGCCATGGAGCCAGGGCCAAGCGTGGCCAGCATGGCTTTTTTACCGGGTTTTAAAAGGCGTTTTAGCTCGGCCATTAACGCGCCGGTGTTTTCGCACCACTGAATCGCCAGGCTCGAAAAAATCCCATCAAACGCCGCTGTTGCCAAGGGCATTTGTTCGGCATCGGCCACCACATAGGCATCGCCACTGGCCTGATTTTTTGCCCGCACCAGCATACCTTCGGCCAGATCGGCGCAGAGCACGGTTTCGATATTTGGCCATTGCTTGAGTTGTTGGCTGAATGCCCCCGTGCCCGCACCCAGGTCTAACACCCACTGTGCTTGGCCGGCAATAAATTGCTCGCCAAATAGTTGCATTAAACGCAGGCCGACCTGTTGTTGCACAACGCCGGCTTCGTCGTAAGTGGTTGCGGCACGGCTGAACGAATCGGCCACCTTGCGCTTGTCGCGCAGGGGTTGATGAGCGCGCACAAACTGCTCGATGCGCTCGACGATAACAGCCGGCTGGCTTAAAAACAGGGCGTGACAGCCATCGATGAGTTCAACCTCGCCAGGCACCGGCGCGTTGCTCAACCATTGGCCAATGGTATGCGCGGCTTGGCTGGGCACCAGTTGATCGTGATCGGCAAAACCATGCAGCGATGGCACCGTTAAATGTTTAAGCGCGCTTTCGTTGTTAATACTCGCCAGCCAGCTCAGTCCCCGCTGATACTGCTCGCTACGGTGGTCGGCGGTGTTCATCGCGCGCAGCTTCTATGACAACGTC
>CAYFFE010000174.1:0-3542 GCA_964342265.1 uncultured Cellvibrionaceae bacterium
TGAGGCCTGTAAGGCAGCCGGTGCCAAAAAAGCCATGCCGTTAGCGGTGAGCGCCCCTTTCCACACAAGCCTTATGCAGCCCGCGGCCGAAAAGCTGTCTGAAATGATCGAGGCTACCGCTTTTACAGCACCGCAAATTCCGATTGTGCACAATGTGCATGCCGCGACAGAAAGCGATCCAAGTGCCATCAAGCAGTTAATGATCCAACAGATTTATCAGCCGGTATTATGGGTTAAGTGCGTACAGGCATTGGCCAATCAAGGTATCGAACAAGCGGTTGAATGCGGCCCGGGCAAAGTCTTGGGCGGAATGATTAAACGCATTGATCGCAGTATTACCAGTCACACCACGGATTCTGTGGCTGCCATGAGCCAAACTCAGGCAGCTATCGACGCCTAGTGTGATCCCTTTGTATATGTGTAAGGTATTTGTATGTCTCTAGCAGGCAAAGTTGCCCTGGTTACCGGTGCATCGCGAGGTATTGGCGCGGCCATTGCTGAACAACTTGGGCGAGAAGGTGCCACCGTTGTCGGCACTGCCACCAGTGATAATGGTGCGGACAAAATCAGTCAAGCATTAGCCGCAGCTGAGATTAATGGCATTGGCATGAAGTTAGACGTGACCGACCCCGATTCGGTAGCAACGGTTATCGAAGCCATTAACGATCAGTTTGGTGCTCCGGCGATTTTGGTGAATAACGCCGGCATTACGAAAGATAATTTGCTAATGCGCATGAGCGATGAGCAATGGCTCGATGTGATCAACACCAACTTAAATTCGGTGTATCGCGTCTCTAAAGCCTTGCTTAAAGGCATGATGAAAGCGCGCTGGGGGCGAATTATTAATATCGCCTCGGTGGTTGGCTCCATGGGTAACGCCGGGCAGTCTAATTACGCGGCCACCAAAGCCGGTGTGGCCGGGTTTTCGCGCTCACTGGCCAAAGAAGTGGGCTCACGCGGTATAACTGTTAACACCGTGGCACCAGGCTTTATCGACACAGACATGACCCGCGAGTTGGGCGAAGAGCAACGCAAAGCTTTGTTAACTCAAGTGCCAGCCGGACGTTTGGGAGAGGCCAAAGAAATTGCCGATCTAGTAGTGTTTTTAGCCAGCGACAAAAGCGCCTACATTACCGGTGAAACAATCCATATTAATGGCGGCATGTACATGGCGTAAGCCAGTTAATTTTATAGATCGTTATCAGTACTATTTATTATCAGGGACTTTAGCGAACATTTTTATACTCTCTGATTCACAATCAACACGCAATCAATGTAAAATGCGCCCGCAATGCGGCCGAATCCTGCATTAATGTCGTGGTTGCACGTGAAGAGAGATCGGCTCAACAGTATTTATACCGACTAGTAGGAGTTAATTTTAGATATGAGCAGCATTGAAGAACGCGTTAAAAAAATCGTTGCCGAGCAACTGGGTGTTAAAGAAGACGAAGTTAAAAACGAAGCTTCTTTCGTAGAAGACCTCGGCGCCGACTCTCTTGATACCGTTGAGCTTGTTATGGCTTTGGAAGAAGAGTTCGAGACTGAAATTCCCGACGAAGAAGCAGAGAAAATTACCACTGTGCAGTTGGCTATCGATTACATTAACGCCAACTTGGCCTAAGTGTTATTTGAAGTTAACCGATACAGCTTTGGATAGAATAAAGCCGTACTAAGCCATTAGTACGGCTTTATTTTTACTCACTAAATGAATGTTTTACAGGGTTTATTGAGTAACCCAGAGCACTTCTTAAACTAAAACAAACGATTGGAGGCTGGAGTGTCCCGAAGAAGAGTTGTTGTGACAGGTTTAGGGATGGTGAGCCCTGCGGGGAATACAGTCACTGAGTCATGGTCAAACATCATTGCCGGTGTGAGTACCGCAAAAACAATCGACCAATTCGACATCGAACCATTCTCCACTAAATTTAGCTGTTCGGTTAGAAACCTGGATATCAGTGAATACATCCCCCCCAAAGAAGCCAAAAAAATGGATGTGTTCGTGCAGTACGGTATTATTGCCGGCATTCAGGCCATGGCTGACAGCGGTCTGGAAGTCACCGAAGCCTTGGCCCCGCGAATGGGCTCCATTATTGGCTCCGGAATCGGTGGCCTTGCCGATATCGAAAACGTCTCGCTAACCATCGAACACAAAGGCCCACGCCGGGTTAGCCCATTCTTTGTGCCGGGCTCTATTACCAATATGATTTCCGGTAATTTATCGATTAAATACGGATTTACCGGTCCCAACTTGGCGGTTGTAACCGCCTGCACCACAGGAACTCACGCAGTTGGCTTGGCCGCGCGCTCAATTATTTGGGGTGATGCCGACGTAATGATGGCTGGCGGTGCTGAAATGGCCACCACTCGAGTGGGACTTGCCGGATTCGGTGCGGCCAGAGCGTTATCAACACGCAACGATGCGCCTGAAAAAGCCAGCCGTCCGTGGGATCAAAATCGCGACGGTTTTGTATTGGGCGATGGTGCCGGCGTATTGATGCTCGAAGAATACGAGCACGCTAAAGCGCGCGGAGCCAAAATCTACGCCGAAGTTTTAGGCTTTGGCATGAGCGGCGATGCCTACCACATTACCTCGCCCCCCGAAGACGGCGCAGGTGCGGCGCTTTCCATGAAAAACGCATTGAACGATGCGCAATTAAATCCGGAGCAAATTGATTACATCAATGCTCACGGCACATCTACGCCCGTGGGTGATGTGGGAGAAATTAAAGCCATGCGCACAGTGTTTGGCGATAACCTGCCTAACATCGCAATCAGCTCTACCAAATCCATGGTCGGGCATCTTTTGGGCGCGGCCGGAGCTGTAGAGGCAATCTACACGATTCTCGCTCTACAAGATCAGGTGGCACCACCCACCATTAATTTGGAAAACCCCGATCCTGCCGTTGAAGATCTCAACCTTGTGGCCAATAGCGCTCAAAAAAGAGAACAATCCATCGCTTTGTCCAATTCATTTGGCTTTGGCGGAACCAATGGCACCGTTGTATTTGGTCGCGTTTAAGCGCGATCAAATACCGTATTTTCCACTTGTAACGGTTTGTGACTGTTCAGTCGGAGCCCTGTGGTAGTGACCGACTCCTCTAAAAAAACTTCTTTTCGAACCCGATTAATCGTCGCGTTCTGCTCTCTTTTTTTTACGTTAATAGTCTTAGGTGGTGGCGGTTTTTGGTGGGCGTACCAGCAAATACAAAAACCGCTGACCATAACGGATTCCCTCGTTTTTGAAATTAAACCCGGACAAACCTTAACCCAGGTTACCTACGCTCTGGCCAATAAAAATATTATTGCGCAGCCCGAAGTTTTATTGGCGTACAGCAAGTTTACTCAACAAACACACATTCAATACGGCGAATATCAATTGCAACCCGATATGAATTGGATGGAATTGAATCAACGGTTCATAGCCGGTGACGTTATTGAGCGCAGCGTGACTTTAGTGGAAGGGCTCACCATTCGCGAAGTGCTCGATACCTTAAAAAATAACCCCTATTTAAAAAAGGAACTCACCGGGCCCAACGATTCTA
>CAYFFE010000175.1:0-3534 GCA_964342265.1 uncultured Cellvibrionaceae bacterium
TGAGCCTGAGCCTGAGCCTGAGCCTGAGCCTGAGCCTGAGCCTGAGCCTGAGCCTATCAATAATGCCCCAACGGCTGCGATTGTCTTCCCCGCTAGCGAATCTTTAACCACGAGCAACACCATTATGCTGCGCGGTACAGCCGCAGATGCCGAGGGCGACACCATCGCCTTTTTGCGCGTAAATGGTGTGGATGCTCAGAGCGACGACGGCTTTGCCACCTGGCAGGCTCAAGTACCGGTAGACTTTGGTGCAAATGAATTAATCGTAGAAATAGCAGACGATGCACAAAATAATAATCCAACTGCTGCCAGCATCAGCGTTTTGCAGCAATCAGAGGTAGTATTCCAGACCAGTAGCGCCGTGTTTGACGCGCTTAATGATGAATTTCTAGTCACCGATCGCAACACCCGTGGCCTGCTCGCCGTAGACGCCCTTAGCGGAGCAAGACGTGTCATAACTGATGCCGATACCGGCACGGGCCCTGTTTTGCCCAGCCCGCTGTCGGTAGCACTGGACGATAACGGCCGCTGTGCCTCGGTTTTGCCCGCTGCTACTCGTTGTGCGCTCACCGTCAATGACGGCAGCTCGGCAATCATTGCCGTCGATTTAAGTTCAGGTGATCGAGCCGTACTTTCTGGCACCGAGCGCGGCGAAGGCCGGGCTTTTAGCCTTCCCACCACTGTGACTGTCGATTCAGGTTTACAGTGTCCATCGGTATTGGCAGATGCTAGTCACTGTGCACTCGTGGCCGACCGCGGTATCGGAGCCCTGCTTGCTCTCGATTTAGACACGGGCAATCGTGCGATTATTACAGGCTCAAGCCGCGGTAATGGACCGAGCATTTCCTTGCCACGCTCGGCGATTTTTGACGCCAATAACAGTTGTTCTCTGGTACTCGATAATGTCTCTCAGTGCGCTTTGTTGGTTTCATCCGCCAACGGCACCATTATCGCTGTCGATTTGGAAACCGGTAATCGCGCCCTGGTTTCTGGCAATGGCCGAGGCACCGGCCCCGAATTTCGCTTTCCTTTCTCGCTGGTACTCGACCCCAGTAATCGCTGCCAAACCACGCTGCCAGAAGCTAGCCAATGCGCTCTTATGCTCGACGGCAATAACGTCCGTGGCCCACTGTTTGCCGTGGACTTAGCCACCGGCGACCGAGCGGTGTTGTCGGATGTGACTCGCGGCAACGGGCCCGAATTTGACTTCCCCAGAGAAGTACTGCTTAACCCAATCACCCATCAAGCCGTTGTTGTTGATAGCGACTTCGACTCTTTAATAACCGTCGATCTAACATCGGGTGATCGCTCACTTCTAATCGATCACCGCACCGGCAACGGCCCCAGCCTAAATGCACCCGACGGCATTAATTTGGCCAACGCCAGTGTTTGTTCGAGCCTGCTAGCAACAGCCGACGCGCAAAGCCTTCGTTGCGCGGTTATTGCAGACAGCCGCACCGATACCATCCTCGCTGTTGATTTAAATACCGGCGACCGGGCCATAATCGCCGGCGACAATCGCGGCACTGGCCCCGAGTTTCGCTTTGTTAGATCGCTTGCCATACTCACCAGCGCACAGTGTGATGCGCTAATACCCGGCTTGTCGCACTGCGCGGCTGTTTTGGATTCAGGCGATGACTCCCTTGTGCTGTTAGATCTTATCAGTGGTGATCGAGTGTTGGTCTCTGGCGATAGCCTAGGATCCGGGCCAGAACTTATCTCGCCCACTGCACTGGCCACAGTCGACAATTGCTCCAGTTTATTTGCAACCGAAACTCCCTGCGCACTGGTTACGGATACCAATTTAGATTCGATCATTGCCGTCGAACTCAGCACCGGCGTCCGAGCCATATTATCCAGTGTCGATCGCGGTAACGGACCGGAATTTATTAATCCGCTGGCAATCGCTACAGCAGAAAACTGCGGTGCCTTAGCCGGTAATCAACCCTGCGCCCTAGTCGCCGATTCCCGCCTCAACGCTCTGGTTGCGGTCGACTTAAATTCCGGTGATCGCGTTATCGTCAACGACGAAAATATAAACCAAAGCACCGAATTTGGCTTTCCTTTTGCGCTGGTTATCGACACCAATAACCTATGCAACCAAGTTATCGCTAACGCCGAAAACTGCGCACTAGTTGCCGAAGCCGCGAACAGCACGATTATCGCCGTCGACCTAGACACCGGAAATCGCGCAGTGCTACTCGATACAAATAACGGCAATGGCCCAAGGTTATCGCTGCCGCCATCGTTTGTTATCGATAACACCAACGCCACTGCAGTGTTGGCCGATCAACAGTTAGGTGCACTGCAGCTAATCGATTTAATTAGCCAAGAGCGAGTGATTATTAGCTGGTCTGGGCAAGCGCTATCGAATGAGTTTTTAGAGGAGTTGTAACGTAACAATCTAGCGGAACTTTTTGGTAAAGCCCCTGATTTTAAGGGGCTTTTTTTATGAGGGTTGATTTTATTTTAGAAACTCTAAATTGTTTTTAAAATCAATTAGCTGATCTATTGAGCCACCCTCTCTAATTTAATTAACGTCTTAACGACAGTTCTAATCACTAGAAATTTGTGCTTTAGTTCTACAAATTCTTATGACCTCTGGCAGATGAAAAATACTAGAATGCGCCGCCGGAATTATTAAAGTTACAAAAAACCTAAGCCTCGAGCAGAGCGGTGAGTTTATAATTTGGGCGAGCGACGAACATGTATGGCGCAGTTTCAAGTAATAACCGCAACTTAATATTTTTAATAATTTAAATTACATAAGGGTTTGAGTTTAAATGGTAGATGCAATGCTATCTTGTGAATGCGGGCAGGTTAAAGGGCTATTAAAAAATATTACCGCTAAAAAAGGTGAAAGGGTAATTTGCTATTGCAGAGATTGCCAAGCCTGCGCCCATCATCTAGGCCACCCAGAAAAACTCGATGAATGGGGCGGCACCGATGTATTTCTCACAACTCCCAATAACATGGAGTTTACCTCAGGTATTGAACACGTAGCCTGTTTTCAATTTAGCCCAAGTGGACCACGGCGCTGGTATACAACGTGTTGCAATACTCACCTAGCGAATACACTTCCAGATCCAAAAGAACCGCTTATTTCGCTGGATATGGCGTGTGTTACGCAGGATAGTCGCGCTTTCATGGGGGATATACGCAAAGCAATATTCGTTGCTGATGCTCACGGCAACCCTACTATTCATAAGCAGTTTAAAGGTAAATCACGGGGCATGATCTTTAAAATTATATTTAGAATGCTCTACGTAACACTGCTCGGCCAACGTGATAAATCTCCGCTATTTATTCGCGATGACCAGCCTATTTCTGAGCCAGAAATACTCAATAGAGAAACGCGCTCAGAGGCATTATCCAAGGCGGGCTTTTAAAACATTATATGTTTGAGCAATTTTAGTTAGTGCAATCTAAACTCTGAAAGGTTTAAACTTATTTTACCTTAACGAAGCCTTTCTAATAGGTTACCGCCGCCAAAACGCCGGCGTAAACAACACCAACAAAGTAAACACTTCCAAT
>CAYFFE010000176.1:0-3299 GCA_964342265.1 uncultured Cellvibrionaceae bacterium
GGTAATGCTTTGCTTTAGCTGCATGCCAGGATTGAATGACCGCCTCAATGGCACATTGTAATTGCCGTTGTGGCGATTGTGGAAAGGGGCGTTGGGCCACGGTTTGATAAAGTTCGAGGTATTGCTGGCTTAGGTCTCTTAATGCCGCAAAATCCAATTGCCGCTCGTCGATTTTATTGCACAAGCGCTCTAGGGGTTGTTCGAATAATTGCGGGTCGATGCCATCCACCACTTCGCCAAAATTGGCGATTAAGCGTCGATAGCAATCCCAGGCTAAACGTGGGTTGCCGGTTTGTCGAATAAACCCTTCGAGGGTGTTATCGCACAATCCAATATTTAAAAGGGTTTCCATCATTCCCGGCATAGAAATGGGAGCGCCGGAACGAACCGACAATAATAACGGGTTTCGAGAATCGCCTAGGGTTTTTCCGCTGGCGATTTGTAATTGCTCTAAAGCACTTTGCCAAGTTTGCGGCAAACCGGCAACCCTGGCCAGTTGTGGATCGGTGGTAAATTGTGTGCCCAACACAAATGCCGGTGGCACAGGTAATTTCATTTGCGCCATACCGAGCAGATTAAAAGCTTTGGCGCCCAGCGTTTCGCGTGTTAACTCCAATGAGTTGTCGTTTTTTCCGCAGGCAATTCGGTAAATGGGGTAGGTCATGGATGGTTTTTTCCCTGTGCAATCGACTATTTTGTTCGCCTTACATGGGTTTTAGGGCTAAGTTGCGTAATTGGAAGTTGGTCATTAACAGGCAGTCGGTGGTTTTTTCCAATGCGCCAATTAAATCGTTGGCCAACAATAGCGCTTGGGCGTGAGTAACCGACTGCACAATAACGCGCTTGGCTTCTCGATACAGTTCATCGCAGTTTTTTTCTGCGCGCATAATTTGCCAGTTATACGACATCAGCAAAGAGCCGTCTTCTAAGGTTTGATGGCTGTTCGATTGCCGCGCGTTTGTCATATCGTTAATGGGTTGACGGGAGGACAATTGCTTGGCAGTAACCACCGCTTTAACCTGCTCCTGGCAAGCGTTTAAAACTTCGGTGGCCATCTTGCCGAGTATGTGGGTAAATTCTTCTGGCCAGTGGTTTTGCAATTCAACCGACAAGTGCGAGTAAAAAGCGGCTTCTTCGAGTGTGTCGACGACGTCGTCGAGCAGGTGCAAAAGCTCGGCGAATGGCTGCCAGCGTGTTTGTTGTCGAGCGAGGTCGCGCCCGGTGTTTACCAGGCTGTCGGCGCGTTGTTCCCAAGCTCGTGCGCGCACTTGAAGATCGGCTAGAGCTTGCTCATTCATGCCTTGTTGAAGGGTTTGCTCCAGCGCCTGTGCCAGAGTTTGGCAGTAACTGGTGTGATCCAACAGCAAATCGTATTCAACATTGTGGCTGGCAGTGGATTGACTGAGCACCAAAAAAACTTCGTCGGCAATCATGGTGGTAGGGCGGCCTTGTTGCAGACCCTGACTGCAAATTCTCAGGCTATCCAACAGAAATTTTTTGGCCGTCTCTGGGCTCAATACTTGATCGAGCCGATCACCAATACGAAAAACCTGGCTACCGGCATTTTGCATCGCCCGATAAACCAGTTGTTCGCCGCCTAACGTCAGCCAACCTCGATGACCGTATTCCGCTTTGGCAGCGGTGGTTAGTACTTCAATGGCCAGTTTGTTGGCTACCAACTGCTTTAAGCGTTTACGGGCTTTATTCCAGTCGATTAAAAAAACGATGCGCGATCCTATGCCGGTGAGTATCGCGTCCAGTTGTTCGTTGTCGGCGGCGCAATACTCAGCGGTGCCAACACGGTAGGCTTGATCCTGATTCAATCCCTGAGTGACCTGGGATTGATCCTGTTGCCACTGACACCCCAAATCGGCCAACAGGTTTTGGAAAAATAAAAAGCGCGGACGATGCAAATCGGAGTAGGTTAAGCTAATGGTTTGATCGCGAACTTGCACCACCAGCACGTGAGCGTCGTTGGTTCCGATATCGTTTTGAATTAACAGCACGTCCTCATCGCGGGTGACCGCCGTATCGAGCCCTGGGTGATCAAATTTTAACGCTTTGGTGCGGTTGAGCCCGGCCATAAACGCGGCAATGCGCGGGCGATCCCAGGTGTTAATTTGCCACACATGTGCGCCATCGATTTCTTCGCTGGCTAATTGAATGGATAATTGATTTAAAGCTTTGTGCAAATCCATGACTAAGATGTGCAAACTATCGGACTGACCACGCTGGCCGTGGCAGAGGCTGTGCAGTTGTTCCTCGGTTAATACGCCGTCTTCGAGGTGGTCCAACCAATCGAGCCAATCGTTAACACGCGCAGCAAAAGCCTCGGGCGTGGTTGCCAAAATCGGTTTGGCCATGGCTTGGATGCGTTCGGTAATCAAGGTTACAAACGTCTCCAGGCCAATTATTTGATAGTCGCCGTTGAGCACACTGGTATTACTGGCCAGTTCTTGTAACCACTGCTGGTTGAGATCGTTGCTGTGTAGCTCGCGCGAAAAATCCGGTGGCGCCTGTTGGGGGTTGCGGCAGCTGGCCACAGCGCTTTGCAGCAGCGACAGCAACACTTTTATTTGATCGTTGGCTTTCAATGCAGTTTTTAACCAAGCCGGTAACAACAGGCTCTGTTGACCAAGCGTTTGAACAATTTCGGTTTTTTGCATAGTGCTGTCGCTAAAGATGCTATTGGTTTGTTTCTAAGGATACTAATGAATTAATGCGCGATAAGCGCACGAAATGATCAGCGTGCTGATGAATATACTATGCGCTTGCGCAAGGTTGGTGTGCTGATTGATGTCAAAATTTTTATTATCAGCTGCGCGTGTTTTATAAATGCCGCCCTCGACCCGAGGCTTTAAGCGGGTATTTTCAGTGGTTTTTCACAAGAGTTCTCGCCAGACGAGCGCCTAGGGTATACTGCTTGGTTGATCAGCTTCTTTAAACTAACCGCTAACGCCAGGGCCTGTTATGTCCAAGCATTTTACCGTCGAAAGCCAATTTGAGCCGGCGGGGGATCAACCCAAAGCCATTGACCAATTGGTTCAGGGCATCGAAGCGGGTCTTGCCCATCAAACGTTGCTGGGTGTTACGGGCTCCGGTAAGACCTACACCATTGCCAATGTGGTGGCCAAAGTGCAACGGCCCACGATGATTATGGCGCACAACAAAACCCTGGCTGCGCAATTGTACGGGGAGTTTAAAGAGTTCTTCCCCAACAACGCGGTTGAGTATTTCGTCTCCTACTACGACTACTACCAACCCGAAGCCTATGTGCCATCCTCCGATACGTTCATCGA
>CAYFFE010000177.1:0-3173 GCA_964342265.1 uncultured Cellvibrionaceae bacterium
TAGTCACTCTTTAATTGATAACCCAGTCACTCATTAACTCGATAACTGCGAGATCAATTTTGGAAAACAGTTTTACTCAGTAACACTGTTTTAAATCCTATATAATCCTATCCGGGATTTTCACCGTAGCTTCCATTTACTTGACCACCTAGTCACTCTTTAATTGATAACCCAGTCACTCGTTAACTGATAAAAAGGCTCATACGATGATAAAAAAGATTCTGTTAGTAATCCTGATTATCTTAATACTCTTAGTTTTGGCCGTCGTGGTATTGTTTGCCGTAAAAGGCAGTCAGTCTCGCACTGGTAAAGCCTTGGGTATGGACAATGGTCAATTACAAGCCTGCCCGAACAAACCCAACTGTGTTAATAGTGAGTTTGCCAATGATACTGAGCACTATACTCCGGCAATTAGCTTGGATAATTCGCAATTGGATAGCGCTGAAACCGCGGCTAAACAAGCATTAGAGTCGCTTGGAGGCACTATAAAAACCCAGTCTAACGGCTATATTGCGGCAGAATTTACTTCATCGATTTTTGGCTTTGTGGATGACTTTGAATTGCGGCTTGATCGAGCTAATCAGCAATTGCATTTGCGCTCGGCTTCTCGTGTGGGACACAGTGATTTGGGCGCTAACGCGAAGCGGGTAAATGCGTTTAAAGCAGCATTTAGTGAAAAACTAAAGGCTTTGTAGAGGAAACTAAACGTTCGGATGTGCGGACTTTTGTTTTGGGTTAGGCCGCATTGTGATTTGGATAAACTCAGATTACTTTTTCCATGGGTCTAAAATTACATCATCGGGGTGAAATTGATAATTGCCCCGATGCAGATCCCGAGTTTTGCGCATTTGGTTAACCTCTTGCTGTGCTCGTAAAGCCCAAATAGGATGATCGCAAACTTTTAATCTGTAATCCAAACGTTGCAGTTCGTTACCAATTGCTTGCATCGCGGCAATGGCTTGTTGAGCAGTGGTGTAGGGGCCCTGGCGTAAACAGCGTTGAATTTCTCCATTACTTAAACCCGTTAACGATATTAAGGTAAACGTACCCTCGTCGACGTTAGCTTTTAGATGTATTTCGATGCGATTATTACCGCTCTCAGCCAACAGTACGCGAGAATTGTTGGGCAAATCATCACCGCTAAAATTTAGTCTCATCGTTCACCTTCCTTTTCGTTTAATACTCTTGGCCAGCGATTGTTTTTGTGATGACTGTGCTCGCTTTGCTCGGTTACTACGTACAAGCGGCGTTCATTGCCTAATGTAGCAATTAAACCTTGGATAAATTCTCCGGGTTTTAGCTCGTACCATTGGCTCTCGTTTTGTTTGTCTTTTTCCATAAATGCTTCAATGTCTATTTTAACGGGGATCGGATTAAATGCGCTCCATTTTCCGCCCCGGATAGAATCCAAGCGAGCCCAACCACCTCTGGGTAAAAATCCATTTTGAGACTCTCTCCGCCCCCAGGCGACCAATTCGTGTTCACCATTTTTTAAACGTACCGGCATTACCGCTTTAGGGTTGGGGAAATACACTTTGAGTTCGTCCCCCTGGGCTTTAAAACGTACGCCGCCACACATAACTTTGAGCCTCTGGTAACGAATTAATCTTTCAACTGCGGTTCTGTATTGCTGCGCATGGCTAAATAATGACGATTGAATACATTAAAGTATTGAGTAAGAACATGCGCTGCCTCCGCCATTTTGAGCTGCTGTAACGCACAGGCTACCGCCTCGGCGGTGGAGAGTTGCTGTTTGTCGGGAGCCTGGCGCAATTGATAATGGCTGTCGGACAAGTCAGTTAATAGTAATCGGGGAATTTGATGAAGCCAAGGGCTTTGCAGGTAGATTTTGCGCGCTTGTTTCCAAGTTGCATCCAAAATAATTAATATAAGTTTTTTATTATGAATCGAAAAATTCGGTTCATAATTGGATTCGTGTGTAAAAATGGGGTTAAGTTCGCCGGGAAACAATAATATTGGTTGGTAATTTGGATTCGATAACAGTGCTAAAAGAGACTGCGGCGGGGTAGTGCGATGCCAGATGCTGGCCCAGGTATTGGTAGGAAAACAATCGGCAATTAATCGGCCACTGTTGGTGGGTTTAAGCACTTCGTTGCGATGGAAAAGCAATGCAAAATCGATCGAACACACTTGAGGCTGTTTAAACGCACAACAACAGTGAGAAAGCATACAGCGCCGACAACGCACTATTCGATGGCCCCGAGCTAGAAAGGGGCGGGATGACTGCTGCAGTCGGCTATCTCGTAACTGTTCCACCGCATTTAACCGTTCATTATCCAACGATTCAACCGGGCGAAAAAAATACTCCGGCTCTACCGGAGTATTTGACTGTTCGCATTTATTAACGGGCGGATGTGTTACCAAGGTAAATCCTGGCCGTCGGAATGCCTGAAGCTGCCCGTGGTTGCCAAACTTAATTCCAAAATTCGCTGTGCTAGGCCCGCCGCGGCTTGTTTGGCTGTAATATGGCCGGCGCCGCCGACCATTTCAGTTTGTACAAAACCCGGGTGCAAAATACCCACGGCAATACCTTTGCTTTCTAAATCTCGGGTAAAACTAATTGCTGCGGCATTGAGCGCTGCTTTGGACATGCGATAACCGTAATAGCCGCCCGAACCGTTATCGGCCATTGAACCCATGCGACTGGTAATCATGATGACTTTTGCTGCAGGCGCGAGGTAATTTAATAAGGCATCGGTAACAAATACTGGGCCCAGCGCATTCACCTGGTACTGTTGCAACATATGTTGGTAATCTAAAGCGCCTATGGATTCGTTAAATAGCACTCCGGCGTTGTTAATTAATACATCGATAGTTGCGTTATCGGGCAGTAATTGTTTAATTTTTGTTGGTAATTCCGCCAGGGATTGGGGATCGCCCACGTCAACGCCTTCTATTACCTCTGCACTGGTTGCCGAAAGAGCCGTGCTGGCTTGTCGACACAAGGCGATTACTCGATTATTTTCAGCGAGATAAAGTTCGGTTAATGCCAAACCGATACCGCGATTGGCACCGGTTATTACGATGGTAGCCATTGTTACTCCTGCTGTGATTTTCTGTAAAAACGTTGAGATTTTCGGCAAATTTTATTTGTAGCTTGAGCGTTAGTCGCTAAAAGCCTGTAACCGACAGCTTAACGCATTCAACAAATT
>CAYFFE010000178.1:0-2938 GCA_964342265.1 uncultured Cellvibrionaceae bacterium
CTGTTCGAGAAAATCTTTAAAGCGACGCTCCCCGATAAAACAAATACCGGTGCTGTCTTTTTTATTGTGGGTAATCAAACCGTGTTGCTCGGCAATCGCCCGAACCTGAGTTTTTTCGATTTCGCCGATGGGGAACAAGGTTTTAGCGAACTCGTGCTCGCCCACAGCGTGCAAAAAGTAACTTTGATCTTTATTGGGATCGAGGCCTTTGAGTAAATAGGTGTGGCCGTCTTGGCATTGTTTGCGCACATAGTGGCCGGTGGCTATCAGCTCTGCGCCCAACATTTGGGCGTACTCTAAAAAGACTTTGAACTTAATTTCGCGGTTGCAGAGAATATCGGGGTTGGGCGTACGACCGGCTTTGTACTCAGCTAAAAAATGTTCGAAAACGTTATCCCAGTACTCAGCGGCGAAGTTGGCGGTATGCAATTTAACACCAATGCGCTCACACACGGCTTGTGCATCGGCAAGATCTTGCTTTGCGGTGCAGTATTCGGTGCCGTCGTCTTCGTCCCAGTTTTTCATAAACAAACCTTCAACGTCGTAACCCTGTTGTTGCAGCACAAGGGCACTTACGGAAGAATCCACGCCTCCCGACATACCGACGATGACTTTAGGTTTGTTTTCAGTAACCATGACTCACTTCTCTCTGGACCAAAGAGGGGGATTCTATCGCCAGCGGCCCACCATGGCCAATGGGTAAACCTCATCGGCCAGGAATTGATCGATTGTGGGCAAAATTAACGGACTGCGCAGTTGTGGCCCCAGCGATTCAATTTCTGCGCGAGTGAGCCACAAACAGCGCTGAATGCCTTCATCCAATGCGTAATTGGGGCGCTCCGATAGCGCCTTAGCGACAAAACTGTGGCGAATAAACGTATCGCCACTGGGGGCATTAAACACGCTAACGCCCAAATAGCCCTGCATTTGCACATCCCAAGCCGTTTCTTCCAACGTTTCCCGTATGGCGGCGTCAACCAGGCTTTCATTAGCCTCTAAGTGCCCGGCCGGTTGATTGTATTTGAGGGCATTATCGATAAGCTCCTCCACCATCAAAAAGCGACTGTTTTCACACACGATAGTAGCGACGGTAACTCTTGGATGGAAATCGGACGGCATTGTGTATCCTGTTTTTTTGGCGAGAATGTTTGGTTAGCGCCGACCCTGAACTAGCGCTTTCGTTGCGGGCGCCTAGTGCTCTGGTTTCGACCAGCGCCGCGCTCCCTAGAAGGTATTGAAGGTCTTTTTGTGGCTTGCGCCGGGGGCTCTGGCATGTGCACGGTTTCTACCCGGTATTCTCCGGGATTTAACCCATCCAACTGCCAAGTTCCAATTTTGGCACGCACCAAGCGCAAAGTCGGAAAGTTTACGGCGGCGGTCATGCGTCGAACCTGACGATTTCGACCTTCTTTTAAGGTGAGCTCTATCCAGGAGGTGGGAATATTTTCCCGGTAGCGAACTGGGTTAGATCTGGGCCATAACGTCGGCGGCAGAATTTTTTTTGCGTGTGCTGGCAGTGTCATGCCATCGTTTAACACCACGCCCTTACTCAACTGCGCGCAAGCTTCATCCGTAATTTCACCCTCAACTTGCACCCAATAAGTCTTTGCCTGCTTGAAACGCGGATGACTGATTCGTTGCGCCAATTGCCCGTTATTGGTTAACAACAGTAACCCCTCGGAATCGCGATCTAAGCGCCCAGCAGGGTAGAAGCCTTTTAAATTAATGTAATCAGAGAGCGTGGAACGATTTTGTGGGTCGGTAAACTGGGACAAAACATCGTAAGGCTTGTTAAAAACTACAACTTCGGCCATACCCTGGTGCAAATTTCCCAATGTTGAAAATTAATGGAAGGTAAGTAGTACCTACCGATGAGCAATATTCGATTATCTGTGTAGAGCATCTGTGTATTTGTTACTCATTCAATTTTAAGTAACGAGTAACCAAAGATTTTTGGAGCTAACGCAATCACAGCACAAGACTTTCTTAAGAAGCTTGTTACTTAAGAAAGTCTCAGTCAAGCCAAAAAATTGGCTCTGGCTTTTTTCGAGTGCCAAATATTCTCAAACCACTGCAATAACCTGAAGCAGATTGATAAACAGCGACCACTTATTCCACGATTTTAAGAACAGTGGAAGTCGATTAGAAATCTGCTTTCAGCTATTTGTTGACGATTAACCCAACACGATTAACCCAATACAATGGCCGCTCGGTTATTACTTGCCTGATTGCTAATTTACCGACGAGGTTTGCTCTTCAGAAACTGGCGTCTCTTTTGCAGGCGAAGAATTAGATTTTGATTTCTGTGGTTGAGCGACGAGTTCTATAGAGACGGCTTGATAACCCTTGTCACCTTTCGTGACGTCAAAAGCTACCGTTTGTCCGGCTTTTAATGTTCTATAGCCGTCCATCGAAATAGCTGAATAATGGGCAAAAAGCTCGTCACCACCGTCTTCTGGAAGTATGAAACCGTAACCTTTGGCGTTATTGAACCACTTAACAGTACCTGTAGGCATGGCAGAATCCTTTTTATTTTTGGGTATAGGTCGTCAGGGAATGCGACGCGCCTATGTTGTTATTTTTTTATTGAACCCAATATTTTTATTATTGAAAAAATGCAGGTTGTATCAGCCCACGCCCTTTGTATTGAGGCAATAGGAAAGGTGCCCCAAAAGGCGAGGCCAGTGCGTATACTCATACGAACAAATATGGGTTGTCAAGAATGTGACGCGGAATTAGATTGAGGGATTTGCAGTCGAAGGGTTAGAATCAACGGAGATAAGACAGTCAATCCGTGTTAAAAAGGTATCTTGAGTAATATGAACTATCATCGACTAACATTAAATAGTGGTGACAGCGATGATTTGGACGGGAATAAAGATGGGAGCTTGGCGGTTGCCGAGCAAAAGCCTGAACTCAAGCGACCACCGCTGTACAA
>CAYFFE010000179.1:0-2859 GCA_964342265.1 uncultured Cellvibrionaceae bacterium
ACGCAAACTTAACGGACTCGACGTTTAAACTTGGCAACCTTCGACAACTTACCGATGATTATCAACGAAAATTAATTACACGCGCGATTGAGGCCAGCAACGGCAACCTGGCCGCCGCCGCTCGGTTACTGGAAATAGACCGGGCCAATTTAAACCGAGTAATTAAACGCTTGGGATTGAATGTGAGCCGTTCTGTGCTGGTGGCAAAGTAGTTACCGTAGTGACTAAAGCCTCAAACGTCTCAACCAAATCCCGTTTAAGGCTCACCGTTTTAAGATAAGGTAAGGCATCCATAATTTTAGGTTAACAACCCAGCTCCAAGGCCTCTTCCAACGTCAAAACGGCACTATCGTCGCCCTCTAATTTGGGAATTTTGAGTATCTGACGATTGCTGCGTTCGGTTGAGGCGCTAATGTGCACCCAGGCGGGCTGTCCGGGCGTGCCGTATTCGTGAATAATCTGGTCCACATCCAACTCATTTAAATACAAACAGCCGGCGGCAAATAAGTAAAAATTGGCGTTCACATCTTTACGCAGCCATTTACCCACGCGCTCGTACACCATATTGGCGATAACATCCCGCTCGCGAGCCAATTCCGGGTCGCGCAGTATTCGGTCGGATATCACTAAATCCGCCGCTTCGCCTTTCATGTGCTGGCTGGTGGCCGAGCCTCCAATTGCAGCATTTAAGCCGGGGCTACGATAACCGCTGGAAACCCGAATGGGTGTGTTTAATAAAGTTCGCAGGGGTTGAATACTACACTCACACAAATAGCGCAGGCGCTCAACAATATGAGGGGGCGGTTCGAATTGATCGCCGGCGATTTCCGGTTTGCGTTCGGCCGTTTGCGAACTGGTGAATTCGTTAAGCCAAAAATTATCCGATAATTGAATTTGCATGGCTTACCTCACCACTCGTCGGCCACCGCGACGCAGCCGCGATGATTTAAAGGCTCGTCGCTCTTCTTCTTCAGTAAAGTGGTCTCTGGGCGGCTCGGATTCTTTAGCACCACTGGAGCGCAACTCTTCCTGACGAGTGCGTTCTTGCTCTATGCGATGATCACCATCAGCCAATTGGCGAGCCTCATCCACTTTGCCTCGGGCGTGTTCTTTAGCCTCTTGTACTCGGCCGGTACTGTATTTGTCGATAATATGTTGCACTGCGCGGCCACCAAACCAAAAGGCAAACACCACAAAGAAAATATCCCAAAGCTTTTCGGGAATTAACTCCATATTTTTGGCCACATTGGTAATGTGCGCCGGATCGGCAAACATTAAATACGAGATCATTGCCACTGCCCAAATGGAAATCACCGGGCGAATAATGGCGCGCAGCATTTGCACTTTGGGATCGACATCTTTAGCGGCGCCTTCGTATTCGGTAACAAAGTCGCGAAAGTTTTTGTCAATTTCTAAGGAATTTTGCAGTACAAACTCTTTAAACTTTATTTCGGTAACTTCCATTAAAGCATCGAGCTGCTTTTCTTCTAGCTCAATACCACGGGATTTAAGCTCGGCCTGAATTTTATTGTTTTTGTAGTCGAATACGCTTTTAACGCCTTTGGATATGAGATCGACCACTCCGGATACGAGCGAAATACTCATGGGTTATTCTCCCTGTAGGTGTGCTCCCCCGGAGCAAATGATTTGGATGATGCAAATAAATAAAATGCCAACAAGCTTAACAGCAGGTATCCCACAGCCAACCAACCGTTAAATTGTTGCGCTTGGCGATACTCGCAAAGCTCGCGATATTCGAAGGTATATTCCTGGTCATCTTTGGTAATAACGGTTTCGCGTTTGCGCCACAAGGCTTTGGGATCGGTGTTTGCGTTGTCGGATGGCTGAACACATTGATACGGCACCCAAGTAATGGATTGCAAACGTTGAGCTGGCGATGCCGATTGCTGGAAAACCGCCAAATACAAACTGACCAAGCAGGCAAAACTGACGATGGGAAACAACACCATAAGTGCCGAGAAACCGGGCGAGCGACGTTTTAAGTAACCGATGCCCACACGCGCAGCGATAAGCCCCGCCACCATTAAAATAAATGAAGTAAAACCAAACGATTGTGGATTGACGATTACAGAGCTAACCACCACAAAAGCCGCTAAAGTCCCGCCAACCACGGCAAATAAATCCAAAAAATGCTGCAGGTGGAAACCACTGACCTTAATGCACCAAGCACTCAAACCCAGCGCTGTAAAGAGCATGGCCGAGTACAAAAAAGCCCGTGCCCCCCACTGACCGGATAGAAACGTAGCAACGATTTGAGGCCAGGAAAGATACACCGACCACAACGCCACCGCCAAAAAAACCAAGGCCAGCAAGGCATAAAACCAACGGCTGATTGTTATTGTTTTGTTATCCATCACCCCACCGAAGTCAGCAATCGCTGAACAATTCTTGCCATTATAAATGCAGTCAGGAGCCAACTTAGATCCTCTCGCGAGGATTGTTAGCCAGAAAAGCCACCCTATGGACGCCCCAATCCATGCGAGACACGAAATAGTACCGGATTAGTGAGTTAAAAGAAGCCATTCGCTCACGAAATATGTCGGCAAAATCATTGCCGACAAGCATAAAAAGCCCTTCTAACCTTGTCTAGGGCCTGCTAACACTGTAGGGGTCACTATTCAGTGTTAACAGGTTAGTGTTAATAGGCCCTAGGTTTTATGGTTGAAAAACCTAGAGAGACATCAACCAACAACCTTGTCTAAATGACTTTGAGATCCTTCTTATCTTTAGGAGCAAGGTCTTAAGGAGCAAGGTCTTACCGACTAGCCGCCCAAGTCAGACTGTTAAGGAACCTCTGATTAACCCAGAGGTTCCTCCTGCACAAGGATGTGCAGGCAA
>CAYFFE010000180.1:0-2706 GCA_964342265.1 uncultured Cellvibrionaceae bacterium
AGAGGGGTGGTAAATGGCTTCCAGTTCTTTTTCCAGCAACTTCTGGCGGCTATCGAACATAGGTGCTTTTTCTTTTAGGTCAAACGCTTTCATCATGAGCAACTCCCCCCAGGAATATTAATGAGAGTCATGCGTTACCGGTAGGTGAACAATTACCTTACAACCAGGCGGCGTTTTGGAATCTTGATTTTGACTGGGATCAGCGTTAGACAGAGTTACCATGCCAGAGTGATCGTTAACTATTTCCTGAACCATGGTTAAACCCATACCACGACCGTTGGTGGCAACAGTTTTTGTGGTGAAGAACGGCTCGAAGACTTTTACAATTAAGTCCTCAGCAATCCCCGGACCAGTATCGATAACCTCCAAAATCACAAAGTCGCCTTCTAACCGACTATTAATGGTTAAATCACGCGGCTCGGAGCGATTTTGCTCCATGGCTTCGATAGCATTTTGTACTAATTGTTTAATCATGGTTCGCAGTCGATTTTCTGAACCTACGATATGGGGCAAATGGGACTCGGGGTGCCAAATAAACTCAACCCCCGATGCGCTCATTTTTTGGGCCAGTATCGATACGACTTCGCGAGTTAACTGATTTATATTAACAGGAATTTCGGCAACGGTTTGTTTTATCGGCACCTGTTGAGTTAATAAGTCCAACGCTTTTTGGCCTTCGTCCAATGCGTTTTTCATAGCTTCCAGCACTGGATCGCTCTGAGCTTTTTCTCCGGCACGTTTTTCCAGCATCGACACAGCAGCGGACATCATATTGACGGGTTTTTCCAACTGATGAATAGCACCGTGATAGGTTTCTGTCATGCATTGAACAAATTCTTCTTCCGCCACTAATTCTTTAACCGTATGCAGTCTAGCCTGATCCTGGCGACGACGTATTTCAGTAATTTCCGTTAATACCAACAGAGTGTAATTGTGCGTAGTACGGTCAAAGAAGAAATCAATGGAGTCGTCTTTAATAGAAATGGAGGTACCAAAGCAGGAGAAACTGCGCTGACCAAAACCCTGCATTTCAAACGAAATTTCGATACCGCTGATTTGAATACCGCCCTCTTTTTTAAGATCAATGGCGGCTCCCAGTTGTTTTTCTAAAGCGGCGAATATCGGTGTTACCGGCTCTTCACCCATATCCGAAGCCAGCGCTTTGTAACTTAGGTTATCCATTAATATTGCGCCGTGCTCGTCTATCACCACTGTGGCCGAAGGGCTGGCATTAACCACGGCTTCGATTAACGATTTATTGTTAACCACTTGGTTTTGTAGGCGATGCATATCGGTTACGTCGCGATGCATTCCCAAATAATTGGTAACCCGGCCGTTTTCATCCATTACCGGCGCAACGGTTAATTCCGCCAAATAACGTGTGTTATCTTTTTTGCGATTGACTAGTACCCCAACCCAGGGTTTTTTCTGAAATAACCGACCCCATAGAGTTTCATACACTAGCGAGGGTGTTGTGTGGTTGGATAAAATGGATTCATTTTTACCCACTACTTCATCGCCGTCGTAGGCGGTTACCTGACTAAACGCCTTGTTCGCATAGAGTATGTTTGCGTGTAAGTCGGTGATCGATATTGCCACCGGACAGCTTTCCACCGCTTTATAAAATACATCGTCGGTAAGTTTCGTATTACCAATATCACCGACGGGTCGCGTTCGTCGAAAATCGACGTTGGTGTCGGTAACTTTATTGGTAAGTGTTAATGTTGGGTTGGTACTTTTACTCATAACTTTCGTTTCCGTAGCGACGTAAACTTAGATGCGATGATGATCATCGTCCCGCAGCGTAGATACTTGACGGGCCAGCTCATTAGGATGAGCGAATATTAATGCTGGTCTTCCATCGCAAACCAATCTAATAACAGCAAGATCCACACCATGGACTACAAGCCCCGTATAGCAGGGGTCCGACACAACATCTACTCATTTTGTAGCAAAACCAACACGGGTCGGCGTGCGCCAAAACAGCGCTTTTGTCGCAAACACTACAATCAACGCGGTTTGTTGCAAACGCACATAGGTTTGATCAAGCCCCAATCAAATCCCGTACATTCGCTCCATCAGCAGTGGGGAGGTTTTATAGCATTGACGTTTTCCTACAACGGATTTCTGCCAATTCAACCTCAAGACTTTCCTTTTTTTAACAAAATCCCGTGGCATACAAAATGCAGATTCAACAATTACGAAAATTCAATGACTGCGAAAATTTATCAAGCACAGAACCATAACCCGGAGATATTTAAGCGGTGGACTTTATTGTCATTATTATCAGCACGGTGTTAGTTAACAATGTTGTGCTTGTTCAATTTTTGGGATTGTGCCCTTTCATGGGTGTTTCCAATAATATCGGAACCGCAATGGGAATGGGCCTTGCCACAACGTTTGTATTAACTTTGTCGGCGATGTGCGGGTGGTTAATTGAGGCCTGGGTTTTACAGCCGTTAGATTTAACTTATTTACGTACCCTATCGTTTATTTTAGTTGTGGCCGCGGTAGTACAGTTTACAGAGCTGTATTTAAAAAAAACCAGTCAAGCCATGTACCAAAGTTTGGGTATTTTCTTGCCCCTCATTACTACCAATTGTGCAGTATTGGGTGTTGCGTTACTCACAGTACGCGAAGGTTTTAGTTTTTTTGAAAGTTTGGTTTACGGCTTTGCCTCAGCCCTGCAAAAATAACCATTACCGC
>CAYFFE010000181.1:0-2516 GCA_964342265.1 uncultured Cellvibrionaceae bacterium
CGGCAGCGGCGCTAATGCGGTTTGGGGCGGTTGATCATCACCGCGAACAGTGCCCAAATTCCGTATCTTACCCAGCGGAGGAGCAGAGGTTGCAGGCTGATTGGTTAAAATCCGGTAATAGCTTTCGTATTCTTCGTCCAACCGATATACGTTCCAGCCATTTAACTCTATTGGTACATGGCCGAACGAACCGCCATCAGGAATTAATGGAATAAATTTTTTATTTTTCTGGAACGCCTGATACAGCGTTTGCGCAATAATTGCGCCTTCAAAAGTCACACCACGGCCATCGACTTCTGCTTTGCCTTCATACCTTTGCTTATAGATTTCGGTACAGACAACCAGCACAAAATCGGCCGCTTCGATTTGGTTGCGCATCCAAGTGATCCAGCCCTCTGCAGGAAAACCGTTGATATACCGATCAATAAAACACTCCACGCCCTCGCGCCTCAGCTTGTTAGAAAGAGCAAGAACTTGATCTTTATGGGCAACTGAGTCGTGGCTGTAACTGATAAAAACCTTGGGCACAGCGTGCAAATCCTTTTTTTGGCACAGAAATAAGCATATTCCTAGTGCTGATCTTTGGCGAGAGGTTGGGTTTAAAGTCTCTGCTAAAACCCGCCTGCAAATCAAGTCGTGAGATGAACCCACACAATCCTTAGCCGAATTCGAGTACCTTCCTTTATGTGCAACCTATAAAGCCGAAATCGCGAAATGATTAAAAATAAATCAATTATCACCAAGTTAACAAAACAGAAATTCACGGCTGCTAAGTAAACTGACGCTCAAAGCTACTCGCCACTCCCTGCCATTTATTACACGCCAACAAGTTAACTCAATCACTTACAAACCGTGAACAAGGTCAAATTTCGCCACTGGGTTAACCACTACCATGAGTCGTGATCTGACTGCAGTTCCTGGTTTTCTCCTGAGTTGGCAACGCTTGCCAAGTATCAGCAGGATGCGGATCGCACAACTATTCATGATAAAAATAAGGATAATCTATGAAGAAAATAACGCTCTCTTGGCGACTCGTCGCCGCGCTCGTTTTAACAGTCATTTCCTGTTCGGTTTTTGCCGGAAAATTTAAACATCAACCCCCAGGCAACCCTTTGGTATTTGTTCATGGCGGCGCAGGTTCTGCTTCGCAATTCGAATCTCAAGCCATGCGTTTTACCAGCAATGGCTACCCACAAGATTATTTACACGCGTTTGAGTACGACTCGTCGTTTACTATTGAGTCGGTGAGTGATGTGGTTTCTCGGCTCGGCGTTTTTATCGATAACGTTCTAGCCGAAACCGGCGAAGATCAAGTGGATTTAATGGGCCACTCGTTAGGCACGTTTATTTCGCAAAATTTTTTAGCCATCCCCGGCAATGCCGATGCCATCGCGCATTACATTAATATTGATGGTTTTCCCGCCAGCAGTTTACCGGGCGGTGTGCCTACCACGGCGTTGTGGGCAGGCATTGGCCAAGGCGGTTTTGTGGTTGGCGCCAACAACATTACGATAGAAGACCAAACCCATGTGGAAACCGCCACGTCGGCGGAGTCTTTTTTCCATATGTTTGAATTTTTTACCGGCCGACAACCACACACTATCGACATTCGCCCGAGCATTAGGCGCTTGATAACCATTGCCGGTAAAGCCAGTTTGTTCCCCAGCAATGTGGGTGCCGATGGCGGTGTGTTAGAAATTTATCGGTTGGATGGCGCTACCGGCCAGCGCGTTCGCAAATGGCCTTTTGCCCGCATTACCATCGATGAAACAGGCAATTGGGGGCCGGTTAAGGTTTGGCGCGGCCAGCATTACGAGTTTGTTTTAGTTCGCCCCGGCCAGGAGCACCATTTGTACAAAGAACCGTTTTTAAGAGACGACCACTTTGTGCGCCTACTCACCTCTCCCGTAGGTGGCGGTGTGGGTGCCAACGTGGATACCGCGATCACTCAAACCAATTTAATCATCGCACGCGATCGAGAATTAATTGGCGAGCGCGAATTTGATAACGACCTGTTAGTAGTCAACGGGCAAAATGTTATTAACGAAGGCAACAGTTCGTTGGCCAATCGCACCACGGGTATTTATTTATTCGATGCCGGCCTGGATACCGACAGCGATTTAGACGCTCCGCTGCCGTTTTTCCACGCCTTACCGTTTTTAACAGGTAACGATTTGTTTTTACCGGCCTCGAATGATGCCAGTGGCAGAACACGCATTACGCTTATTGGCCGAGGCGAAAACGGCGACATTCAGCAATTAAATATTCCCGACTGGCCCTCGGATGTGCACCGCATTACAGTTCAATTTAACGATTTTGTGCAGGGCGATAGTTTGTAGGTTTTTTAACCGCGCAACGCTTTTTTAAAGTCGCCAATTAAATAAAAAGCCTCGGCTAAAAACCGAGGCTTTTTATTGCGCCTATTTTTTTGGCTGTGCACTTACTGCATACTTCAACGACATTAAGGAACCTCTGATTAACCCAGAGGTTCCTCCTGCACAAGGATGTGCAGGCAA
>CAYFFE010000182.1:0-2490 GCA_964342265.1 uncultured Cellvibrionaceae bacterium
AAGCGTGACTATGATATAGATCTTGGCCAATGAAGCAGATGCACCAACCTCGACGCCCACGCCAAGGATTACTGCAGTTGCTTTTTGGTTAAAAGCCAATTGGAACTCACCGACGATAAAACCAGCTCGGCTTTTACCTTGGTACAGCAGCAACTGCAGGCCGCCGAGGAAATTTTCTGTGAGGCCCTGGAGAAAGACTTTTCCAAAGAGCAGGCTCGTGCTCACGCCAGTAGTTTGATGATGCATATATTCGGCATTCGCGTGTACGGCCTGCTCAACGACGATTTATCGGCGATGATTCGATCCGCCCAACAAGGCCTGCCCTGGTTGCCTTGGGAACGCGCGCTCGGACAGCAATAAGTTAATCGCTACAGCGTATTTGCACTAAGCAAGGTGCCGGTGGCTTGCACGGCTGCCAAGGATTCGCCCTCGGTTATCCAAATAACCAGCGCGGTTTGCTGCTGAGTTTTATCGGGGACATTTTTTAAATCCACCTCCCAGGTGGTCACTTGCTCTTCAACTTGGCCGGGTTTGGCCTGCCAGTGATCCAACACCACAAACTCGTGCTTAAGTGTGCGTCGGGTGTTTTCGCCAGCAGTCACGTGGCTCTCTAAGCCCATGCCCAAATAAGCCAGATTCAATTGCACCGGTTTGTCGGTGGGGAAGCTTACCGTTAACTGCTTGCCATCCAATTCGCCTTTAAGGACACCGGGCTTGTGCTTGGCCGAGTGAGGTTGGGCCCGGCGATTAACAAACCAGTGCCGCCATTCTTTACCGTTGACCACAAACCCGGGTGTGTACACCGAGCGCAGTGCGCCTTGGCGCGCGTAATTGCGCTGGCGATTGGAGTAAGCGCTGCTGGCAAAAGGATCTTCCCAACCGATGTAATCCCAGTAGTCCACATGGAATGCCATGGGCACAAAGCTCTCAAATAAATCCGGATGATCGGTAAATTGCGTGAGCCACTTATCCGCCGGCGGGCAGCTGCTGCAGCCTTCGGAGGTAAACAGCTCCACCACGGTACTGGCCTGGGCGCGGCTTTTAAATTCCTGAGCGAGGCTGCCAGTGGCGGCCATCAAACCAAGAGCGACAATCAGCGGTTTTAACATAACGGGAACCTGAATTTGGGCTTTGTCGATAATGACAAGGTAATGGATTAACGGTAAGTGAGCGCCAATACGACTGCAACCGCAGAGGCATCACGAATGTGTAAAATCAAGGTGGGCACTGGCAGGCCAAGCGTTTACCATGGACGACAATGCCAACCGCGATGGGAGAAAGCCCGATGAAGTTTATACAATCCGCCGTTATCGTTTTACTGCTAGCGCCGGTGACGGTAATGGCGCAACAAAACCCAGAAGATTTATTTGTGTCTGTAATGAAAGAGAAGTTGGCTAAAGACGAAGCCGAAAGCTCTGAATTTACCGAAGAACAATTAGATTGTGTGTTGCGGGGAATGTTCCAGTCATTGCAAGACGATCAAAAAGCCTTGATACAACTTATTCTCGAAAACGCAGAGCGCAATCCTGAGCTAGACGTCGATCAGGCCGGGGCTCAGTTATCCGCGTTGTACGATCCCGAGGGAGCGATTACGCAAAGTATGGATGCCACATTAACGCCCGAAAGCCTAAACGCTCTAAAACAACAGTGCATTATCCCTTAAACGCAAAAGCCACTGCCATGAAGCCCGTTTTCACTTTACTGCCATTTTTTTTGCTATTTTTCATTATGCCTGCCTCCACCAACCCTGCCTCCACCAACACTGAAACCGAGCAAAATCGAATCGTCGATTTGCCCGGCCCAGCGTTTAAATACACCATCACAGCAGAGGCCCCGGCGGAGACTGTTTGGCAATTGTGGCAGGACGTCGACAACTGGAAAGAGTTTGACGAGCGACTTAAGTATTCCTACCTCGAATCGGGCTATTCCTTTGAAAACGGCGCGGTGGGCTATTTAAAAGGCAAGGGCGCACCCAAAACTCGATTTGTGCTCGAAAACATCGACCCCGGCCAATCGTTTGATGAGATACTGGGCTTGCCACTGGGACAGAAAATTCTGCTAAAGCGCATCATTAATTACAGCGATGATAACAGCACTACCTTTACTCACGAGGTGCATTTTCTGGGCGGGCTAAAGGGGTTTTTTTATCCCTTTTTAAAAGGACCGTTTAAAAAAGACATTGTGCTGGTGATGAAGGCCATGAAAACACTGGCCGAGCAACGTGCGAGTGGCGCAAGTGGAGAAGGTGAGCCAAAACCCGCAGCACCAGAGCCCAGTTTACCTAATCAGCCCGAGTTACCTTAATGACTCTGACCGGCGGAACGGTCGTCGCTGGCCAAACGGTTAATCCCAATGCGAAACTTTCTATTTGCGTAACCGCACCAACACGCGTTCGTTTGTTGCTCAGCTACGTATTGGTTACCTTAATCAACAATATTGATGTTAAACAACCTAAAGCGTGATTAATCATAAAATGCCGATGAGTATTAA
>CAYFFE010000183.1:0-2381 GCA_964342265.1 uncultured Cellvibrionaceae bacterium
GTCGCTGCGCGCCATTTTCACACAAAACGCCCTCCACAGTGCGGTCAGGTGACCACGGCGTTATGATTTTTACACGAAGATAATCCATGGATAAAGTTCTTTCACAATTGATTGAAAGTAGTGACGGCAGTAATGTTTTGGCTATAGCGATCGTCATGGCTATTACTATCGTTTTCAATATTGAGAAAATATATAAATTTTTTGACTCCAGAAAAAAGGTGAAAATAGGCCTTATCGAAGAGTCTCTTAAACACAGTTGCATACAGGGAAGTACCCGCACATATAAGGGCTATTAGCTTTCTTAATTAAACCATTTTTACACGTTTTTGGTGTAAGAACTCATATTAACTTAATCTCTGTCGAAAAAATCTTTTAAAATAAATATAAATTCCGATATTTAAATGGTTATAAATTAAATTCAAAATACCGCCGGCCCTATTAATCAATGAGTCCATGGCGGTGTTTGCGCCCAGTTATCCACTTCGCCTAAACAGATAAAATCTTTATTCGCCTCATCAACACCCACCATGCGATAAGAGTAACGACCCGTAGCATTGCTGGTCGCCCATCGACTGACACCGCCTGGGTTGATACCGCCCGATCCACAATCCGCCGAGCCATCGGTTCGTTCGTTGCATTTTTTCACTAAAATTCGGCGCTCACACGTGTTGCGGTAAGTTACGATAACGCGCCCATCGGTTTGCTCACTCCAATCTGCGCTGGCCGTTAGGCAAGTGGAGGCCGGAATCCAACAACTGTTTTCTGCGCTAGTATCGGTTGTCGGCGTGCTTGTTGGAGAGGCTGCCGGCGTGTTGCCCGAATCAGATTCACGACTTAATTCGGCACCAGAGCCGCCAGGGCTCGTCTCTTTGGCAGGGACAGGTTTAGGCTCTGGTAATGATTTAGAGGCTGTGGGTTGTGTGGATGACGAGTTGGCGTGACGCTCAAACGCTTGAGCCTGCAATCTTCGAACATTAGCCTCAGTTTGGCGGTTTTGCTGCTGAAGCGTCTGATCCAACGCCTGCATTCCTCGCACCAAACTTTGCATCGCCTGCGCTTTACGCGCTTGATTGGCACGCCGCTGTTGATTCTTTACAGCCCAATAATCACCCCCGTCATACAGCGCCTGAGCTCTGCGTGAGGCAAATTGAATCTCATCAAATATTTGCCTACTGTGTTTTAACGCCTCTTCAAGAGAAAAACGCTTGATCTTGTAGGTCGCGCCGTAAAGCTCGGCCTCTCGGTCGAGGTTTTGCTCGTACGCTGAAATCAGCGGATCGGGCTGGTAGCGATTGAGCACCGCGCTGAGACAATTGGCTCGCGCGATTGCACTATCCCCCAGCCGATACCATTCGGCCGGCGGATCGTAGGATTGCGCCATTGACGGCAACACAGGGCAATCTGCCCGTTTAACGGCCTCTGCCAAAGTCAGACGGCCAAATGCGGAATAAACAAAACGTTGATAAGCCTGATTAGCCCCTCTCGCGGCGGCTTTGCGGTTGATTTCGTCCACCAGCTCCTTGCGTTTAGCGGCAAAATAGCGGTCGTACACGGCTTCTGGATTCTCCGAAGCCAGCAACGCTGACTCACCCGTCAAAGTGTTATCTACTTGATTTTGAAAGTCGGCGTATTTAACAGCCGGAGAAAACCTTAGATCAATCGGCTTAATGGCACCCGCAGATTGTCGCCAGCGCGGAAAATTAATAAGGCTGTTGCGCACCTTTTTGCGCACTGCCACCAGGTTTCTGCCGTACTCAGCTTCGCGCCCACTGGCCGTAATGTAATGCTCCACATGCCAGTGCCAAGGGCTAACCCAATACTCAGTACCGCGATGATCGATCACCGACTTACCGTTAGCAAAACTAACCGGTCGCAAATAGAGATCGTACCAAGCATCCACATAACGCACGGTGGCTTCGAAAAATTCATCCTCACTCGGCTGGTAATCGCGCTTTCTCGGCGCAAACGCCAGTTGATAGGCATAGCTATCCTC
Organism: uncultured Cellvibrionaceae bacterium; assembly: GCA_964342265.1. Taxonomy (GTDB): domain Bacteria; phylum Pseudomonadota; class Gammaproteobacteria; order Pseudomonadales; family Cellvibrionaceae; genus Halioxenophilus. The sequence continues at coordinate 1,994 of CAYFFE010000183.1, forward strand.
ACTAAAGCGCACCCGAATCTGCAAAATGCCTTGATTTTCGCCGCTGCTAAAACTAGTAACCTGACTATCCACCAAAACAATTTCATTTTCTCCGATGGGTTCATCGCTCACCGGCCACCTTAGATTTTTGGGGTTCGGAGGCGTGCTGGCGCAGCTGGTGATAAATAAAATAACGATCAGTGTAAAGATAAGTTTTGGAGCGTACATACAAGCATTAAAATTAGAAAGAGGACAAGTTTTATGTAAAACAAATGGTAATTGCGCCTTGCATAGACAGCAAGTGGTAATAACTTAGCTTTTGCACGGCCTGAGAGGAATATTTACAGAAAGACAGATCTTCCCCACCAAAAGTAGACACAGTTCTAAGCAGCCATAGCTGCATATTCCT
>CAYFFE010000184.1:0-2269 GCA_964342265.1 uncultured Cellvibrionaceae bacterium
AGGTTGAATCCGTCGCGCAGTGGCGTAATCCACATAATATCGGCCAGCGAGTAATAAGCCACCAGCTCGTCGAAGGGAAAACTCCTGAAGAAAAACTGCACCGGCGTCCAACCTACTTTGGCAAAGCGGCCATTAATGCGCCCAACAGTTTGTTCGATTTGCGTTTGCAGCTCTTGGTAGATGGTCATTTCTTTGGCGGCAGGCACGCAGATAGTTACTAGGGTAACTTCGCCCACCAACTCTGGATGCTGAGCCAATAGCAACTCAAAGGCTTCTAGCTTGGGCAAAATACCTTTGGTGTAATCCAAACGCTCCACCGATAAAATAACCCGAGTCCCTTCCAACTCGCTTTTTAACTGATTCGCACGTTTGGCAAATTGCGGGCGATCAATGGCTTTTTCGACGCGGCCAATATCCAAGCCAACGGGCAAAGCCCCGAGGCGAATTTTGCGATTATTAACCTCGATGAGCGTGGTCATTTCGTCCACGCCCACCGCACAACCGTAGGTTAAAAAGCGCGGCGCACAACTGGTTTTTTCCAACACGGTTAACGGCGTAACGCCGAGGGCCACGTCCATAAAATTCTCGGACTGACGCGGAATATGAAAACCAATAAAGTCGCATTGCAACAAGCTGCCAACAATATCGCGCCGCCAAGGCAACACGTTGAACACATCCGCCGAAGGAAAATAGGTGTGGTGGAAAAAAGCAATGGTTAAATCCGAACGCATTTCTCGCAAAAAGGCGGGCACCATCCACAAATTATAATCGTGAATCCACACGGTGGCGTTTTCCGCCGATTCACGCGCAGCCTGCTCCGCAAATTTTTTGTTAACTTTTAAAAACACCTGCCAGTGATCTTCGCGGAAACTCGCCTGTTCCCAAAAGGTATGCAGCGTGGGCCAGAATGCTTCTTTAGAGAATTGTTTGTAAAAAATATCCACTTCGTCTTTGGTTAAGCAAACCTTAGAGGCGGTTAAATTGGGATAATTTTTACTGTCCACCGGCGAGCGGGCTTGAAAGTTTTCGTAACTGTTATCAAACGTCGACCAGGCAATCCAGGAGCCTTTTTTACCATCGCCAAAAAAGCTCAATAACGTAGGAATAATGCCGTTGGGGGATTTTGGTGTTCTGTGTTTGATGGTACCGCTAGATTCGTACTCCTCAAACGGCAAGCGGTGATAAACAATGACTAAATCGGATTTTCCGGGTTCGTACTGATCTTCGGTTTGCAGCTCAATGCTTTTGGACGATAAAAAGTTAAAATAGGTAATGGCTTCGATAATGCCACCACAGCCCGGTTCTTTAGCGTGGAAGACATTAGCGGAGCCACTGGTAGCGTCTAACAATCCAGACTCGGAGCGGCCAACACAAACGCCGGGAAAATCAAATTGATACATGGATAAATCGTTGAGCGTATCGCCGGCCACCAAGACTTCATCCACCGATAAACCCAGGTGTTCCACCAGCCCCAGCAGCGTACTGCCTTTATTAACGCCTCGAGGTAAAAAATCTAAGTAGCGGCCCGCCGAATAAAGCAGATCACAGCCCAACTCGTCGGCAATTTGATGCAATTTTTCAGAGACATGCTCGCTCTCACCAAAATACGAGCAGCGACGCTCTTGCGGTACATCCTGACGGATAAACTCCGGAAAATCGCCCATCATTTCTTCGATTTGGTGCTCGCCGGGCCATTTCATTTCAATTTCGGCTTGCAGCGGTTGAATGGGATGTAAGGTTTCACCATCAACCACGGTGGCACCCACATCGCAAATAATGTAATCGGGTGTGGGAATGGTGGGATCGGATAACAGCGGCAGTACGTACTCTAAACCGCGACCGGTAACAAAGGCGAGATCAATTTCGGGGTGTAAATTAATGAGTTGGTACAACTGATGACGCTTGGCGGGATCTCCTGCGAGAAAAGTACCGTCCAAGTCGGTTGCGAGTAACATTCGTTTCTCCTTAGTTGTTAATTTTACCTACGGCTCATATTCACTTGCTCTAATAAGTGTGGAAATTTAATTGGGGAATTATTTAAACCCAGAGGCATTGAATTAATCAAAACCTCCGGGCTCGGCGCTATTTTTTGTATATTGCTTCAATGTTATGTAGCGCTTTTGTTTAATTTAACGCGTCGATTTAACTAACGCTTTAAATTTACTAAACACATCTGTTTGCCGTTTTTTCTCGGCCTACGCACTTAATATTTAAAGGAACCTCTGATTAACCCAGAGGTTCCTCCTGCACAAGGATGTGCAGGCAAAAT
>CAYFFE010000185.1:0-1895 GCA_964342265.1 uncultured Cellvibrionaceae bacterium
AGCGGATTGTGATTCCAGTCGTCGGGGGTTCAAGTCCCCTCAGCCACCCCATTTCTTGCATTACCCAAAGTTACTTCTTTTCTTTCTGCGCTTTTGCTCTCAATCTGTACTCAACAATCTGTGTTGTTGCTATTTTGCGCCTCTTTCTAGATCAATCGTCGCCTAAATCAATCCTCTTTCTATAACAATCATCCAACAGCTATATTAATGATCCAACAGCAGCGGCAGCTTGATGGTGAATTGAGTGCCTTTATCGGGCTTAGAGTCCACCTCAATTGTACCGTTATGGTGCTCGGTAATAATCAAATAAGATACCGACAGCCCTAATCCTGTGCCCTCGCCAACCCCTTTGGTTGTAAAGAACGGATCGAAAATATGTGGCAGGTTCTGCTCGGAGATACCCGGGCCGTTATCAGAAACTTCTATGACTAAATGGTGGTTCGAACGGTGTGTGGAAATACGAATATGGGCTTTTTGACAGTGACTTTCGCAGGCCTGTATCGCATTGCGAATGAGGTTCAGCATCACTTGTTGTATCTCGGGCGGAGAGCAAACACAGATGTCGGGTTTTGCAGTGAGTTGAGTCTCAATGATATGGTCTGAGCGGTTCGTTCCTTTTAATGATCGGCGTGCTTTTTGTTCCAGCTCCACCACGTCTTTAATCAGATCATTAATTTTTTCGGGCCCCTGTGCACTTTGGCCACTGTGGGAAAAATTTAAAATATTATTGACGATGGCAACCGCACGCTCTGCCGCTTCTTTGGCGTTGATTAAAAATTGGTTAATTCCCCGCTCGGCAAAGTAATCCTGCAAATTTTGTAAATCCAGCCCCGTAATATGGGCAGCCGTTTGATTGGCAGGGAGCTTGGTACTGGTTCTGCGCTGTAGATTTTGTAAATTATTTAATACAGCGCTTAGTGGATTGTTTATTTCGTGGGCAAGACCTGCAGCCATTTCCCCCAGCGAGAGTAGCTTTTCATTCTGCACCATTAAATGTTCCACATCGATTCTTTGCGTAACATCATCGATAAGAATCACCGCACCCGATTGCGGTTTGGGTAAAGGATAAATACTCAAATCCACAAAACGTTGAGTATCGCCCAAATTAAACTCGGTGGCTTCTGTTAGCGTTGGTAAATTTTCGGCCAGAGCGTTGTTAATCTCGAGCTGATAAGCCGTTAACCCGGGCAGCAGATTGTAAACCGGCTTGTGTAATGCGACTTCTGCTTCGATTTCTGTTGCGGCAGTAGCTGCTGTGTTCCAAAGTGAGATATTGCTGTTGTTATCCAAGCCAATAATCATGGACGGCAGGGAGTTAAGAATATTGCTGTAGTAGGTTTGCGTCGCAACCAATAACATTTCGGTTTCTTGATGGCGGGCAATCTGTTCAGCCAGCGCCTCATTGGATTTCGACAAATTAGCGGTACGCAAATCTACGCGCTTATCCAAGCGCATTTGGCAGTGTTTATAAGCTGTACGATAACGATACAAAAACCACCCCGTCACCAACAAAGCAATAAAAAGTAGCGCATTGATTATTAAAACAGCGTTCATAGAAATCGACTGGTGGTTTAAATAGTGTTCAAGCTCGAAAAAGCGATTTAGGGTAAATTCGCTAAGTCCTTTTGGCTACCCCTGTGCCGCTATTGGCAACTTACTGCGACAAGCCAACCGAAACCAAACCAATAGCAAAGGCTAATAAAAATACAAGTCCGCCAAAATAGACCCAAAAAGTACGCTATGCACTCGCAGTTTAGCCAAGTTGATTAGAGTGTAACCAATAAATCGCAAAACGTTTGACATCAAAATCCAAATAAGTAGAATGCCTCTCCACGCCAAAAGGGTGGTTAGCTCAGTTGGGAGAGCGACGGCCTTACAAGCCGTAGGTCACAGGT
>CAYFFE010000186.1:0-1741 GCA_964342265.1 uncultured Cellvibrionaceae bacterium
GCAAAACCTTCAGTGCCCCAGCGGCTAACCCTCGGTGTCTTAACCCAGTGGGGTGGCACTGGTTTGTTGAAAACTCAATACAATAAACAGTAATAAAAGTAACAAGCCTAAAATACCTAAACGCTTTGTTGTATTTTTTTCTTTCTGACTACCTACTATTAACTCTTTTGGTACTTTTTTAGGCTTCGCTTTAAATTTATGAAATCGATTGTCTTCTAAAGTCATATACCCCATCGAATTAAATTTTAAGCTTTGAAGAGCACTTCTCTCTCTTCGCTTGTTTACATTGAGCCTGTTTTCTAAAATTTTCTTAAGCAATTCACTTATCAATTTACCCATTATTACTAACTCCCGAATACATGTGGAACCTAGGTTTCACTCAATCATTACCAGTTTTTAGCTATGCTGAAGATCTAGGGGCTATTTAAACGGGTTTTTACGTCTTGGCTGTGGTTGGAATAGGGTAATGTCGTGATCAATTATGGCGAATTCTGACTCATTGGCACAGGTTGCTTGAACTCTTCCCAACAAGCATTAGACTATTGGCTGATTAGGGGTTTGAGGTTTTGTTATGGCGCGACATATCAGTATTGTGGAAGACGAGTTGGCCATTGCCGAGAACTACCGGGATTTTCTATCTCGTCAGGGGTTTAAGGTCTCTTTATACAGCAATCGGCCCGACGCAGAAGCCGCTTTCGCCAACAAGTTGCCCGATTTAGCGATTATCGATGTGGGCCTTGGGGATGAAATCGAAGGTGGATTTGACTTGTGCCGCAACTTACGCGCACTAGCTCCACAGCTGCCGATTATCTTTTTAACCGCGCGCGACAGTGATTTTGATATCGTATCGGGCTTGCGGCTTGGCGCTGACGACTATTTAACCAAAGATATTTCTCAGCAGCACATGCTGGCTCGCATTGTTGCGTTGTTTCGGCGCATTGAGGCCATTACCAGTACGCAGCAATCCAACGACAATTGCATTGAGCGCGGCGACCTTTACCTGGATATGGATCGCTTAAGTGCCACCTGGCAGGGGCAGGCGTTGGATCTAACGGTAACCGAACTTTGGATTGTGCACAGCTTGGCTCGTCATCCGGGTCACGTTAAAAATCGACAACAATTAATGGATGCCGCTAATGTTGTACTGGACGATAATACGATAACGTCTCATATAAAACGCATTCGCAAAAAATTCAACCGCATTGATGCGAGTTTTCAAGCCATTCAAACCGCCTATGGCATGGGTTATCGCTGGGATTCGGCGTAGCTAGGCCATGAAACTCACCCGACAGTTAATGTTATTGGGCTTAGTTTTTTTACTACTGCCTGTGGCCGGATTTTTGTTTATCCGGGAAATCGAGCAGCTTTTAAGGTTGGGGCAGGAGCAAGCGGTTATCGCGAATGCGCGGGCCATTGTTGATCGTATTAATGCCGATCAAAACCTTCGGCAAGCCTTAGAGGCTCGTAATACAGATCAATCTACTGGCGGGCTTTATGTGTATCCCACTCAGGCTGAAATTAGCGTAGATGGCTACAACGACGATTGGCAGTTTTTAAAACTTTTACCGCAAACCTTTACCGCGCCTGATCTGTCAATGTCGATTCAATTACTCGTTAATGAGCGGGCATTTTACGGATTTATCGAAGTCAACGACAGCAATTTTAAATTCCATAATCCCAAGGTTTCTTATCCAGCCGCCGGTGACTTTGTGGTGCTGCGCATTGCACCATCGGATCAGGC